>BNUC01000260.1 GCA_025997075.1 Betaproteobacteria bacterium
CGCGCTCTCGCTCTTGCGCAGGGATTCCACCTATCCCAGGCGCAGCTTACGTTCCCGACGTAAAACCGCTGACCGAATCCCAGAGTACCGCGCTTCTTTGCTTGGACTGGTCCCTCGGGGATAAATCCATGTGCGATTGCCCTGGACCAACAGGCCTGAGTGAAAGCCTGTCGCCAATTTCTTGGTATAATCCGAATGTTTCCAACAGGTTAAGCGGGAGAGTCCGGATCTCTCCCGCTTTTGCTATCCATGCTACGGAACAGGAGTCTTCTGTGTCATTGCTACCCTCTTTCCCGCCCGCTGTTCTCGTTTTGGCCGATGGGAGCATTTTTCGCGGCCATGCCGTTGGCGCGCCGGGCCTCGCCAGCGGCGAGGTGGTGTTCAATACGGCGATCACCGGTTATCAGGAAATCCTGACCGATCCGTCGTATTGCCGCCAGATCGTCACGCTGACCTACCCGCATATCGGTAACGTCGGTTGCAACGAGGAGGATTTCGAGTCGCGGGCCAATTTTGCCGCCGGGCTGGTCATCCGGGATATGCCCTTGCGCGCCGAGAGTTGGCGTCTGCGGGAAGCCTTGCCGGACTATCTGAAAAAGCACGGAGTCGTGGCCATCGCCGGCATCGACACGCGCAAGCTGACGCGCATTCTGCGCGAGAAGGGGGCTCAGGCCGGATGTCTGATGGCGGGCGAGGTCGACGAGGCCAAAGCGTTTGCCGAGGCGCGCGCCTTCCCCGGTCTCGCCGGCATGGATCTCGCCAGGGTGGTATCAAACGACGCGCCCTATACGTGGGAGCAGGGCGAGTGGTCACTCACTGGCTATCCTGACAATCAACCCGCCGCCGAGGCGAAATACCATGTTGTCGCCTATGACTTCGGCGTCAAGCGCAACATTCTGCGCATGTTGGTCTCGCGCGGCTGCAAGGTGACGGTGGTCCCCGCGCAAACTCCGGCAGCCGAAGTGATGAAGTACAAACCCGACGGCGTTTTCCTGTCCAACGGGCCGGGCGATCCCGAACCCTGCGATTACGCCATCGCCGCGATCCGGGAATTTCTGGCCGCCAAAGTGCCGATTTTCGGGATTTGTCTGGGACACCAACTGCTCGCGCTGGCCTCCGGAGCGCACACGGTGAAGATGAAGTTCGGCCATCACGGCGCGAACCATCCGGTCAAGGATCTCGGCACGCAGCAGGTACTGATCACCAGCCAGAATCATGGTTTCGCCGTCGATGCCGACACCCTGCCGGCCAATTTGTGCGCGACGCACATCTCGCTGTTCGACGGGTCGCTGCAGGGCGTTGCCCGTACCGACGCGCCGGCTTTCTCGTTCCAGGGCCACCCGGAGGCGAGTCCGGGGCCGCACGATGTGGCCTACCTGTTCGACCGTTTCATCAAATTGATGGAAATTTCCCATGCCTGAGAAACAGGAGACGCCCATGTTGACTGACGTGACCATCGAAGGGCTGCGCGGTGTCGGTCGCGTGGAACTGGGTTTTGCTCCGGGGCAGCGCGTCTATACCCTGTTTGGTGTGAACGGAGTGGGCAAGACCAAGTGTCTGGAGGCGTTGTATCAGTTTTTGCTGGCGTCAAACAAAGAGTTTGCGCAAAATTCCTGGAAGCAACATGGACAGGCTTCTGCTGTTGTTTTCCACAGCAGTATTGTTATGACTCGAATGTCAGCAAAAGAAGAGACATTTGAGGTACCCAAGAAATCAGCCGATGATGGTTCATTTTTCCTTTCGCATGTATGGAAACCAGAGAGCGCAATTTGGCATAGCTATCCTGTGATTTTCCTTGGAGCTGCCCGTCGCGCGAGTTTGGGTAAAGAGGGGCGGTCTCCAGTCGGTTCTTTAGGTAAATTTGCGGATCGTCAGAGAGAGTATTTTACAGCGCTTGAGCAAGTGCTTCAGGGGCGTGGCGATCCACGCAACCTTGGTATGTCCGGCAACACAAGCGAATGGTTTGTCAAGCGCGTGCGAGCTACTAGCGACCGTTACAAATCCAAAGACAGCCATGAAGCGGAAATCAATGCTGTGCTATCAATGCTTCATGCTGTTGAGCTGCGTGTCGATCCCGTATATTTGCAAATTGACGACGACGATAGGGTGTTTCTGAAAGTCGACGGCGAGGAACGTGAGCTAGACGAACTGAGTTCAGGTTTTGCCTCACTGCTTAAGTTGGTGCAGGCTATCGTGGCGGGCTATGCTGCTTTCACGAATGAAGTGCAGTTGCAGTGCGTGCGCGGTATTGTCCTGATTGATGAAATCGACGCGCATTTGCACCCGACTTGGCAAGCCAAAATTATTCCCTGCCTGAAAACGTTGCTGCCCAATACGACCTTCTACATTGCCACGCATTCGCCGCTGGTGCTCACGCAGTTGCTGGAGGGCGAAGCCTATCTGTTGAAATGCGACAATGACGGTGTTGTACGCAGTCAGATGATTGAAGTGCCCAATCGGCGGCTTTTTGACGATGTGCTGGAAGACACTTTGGGCGTGGATCTCAGCAAACTCAAACTTGAGTCGATGAAGTACGATGACCAGACGGAAGCCAAGCAGGGTTTGTTATCTCTGCTGGATGAACTTGAAGCGCAAGAGGCGCAGGATGAGGTAAAACCATGAAGCGCCAGGTGTTGCTGGATACCAATATACTGATTGGCGCGTTTGACACTGACCCGGAAAATTCCGCGCACATTGATGCGCGCGAGAAATTACGGGCATTGCTGACCAATCAGGATGTCGAGCCTGTGATTACGTCGCTGATTCTTTTTGAAGTGCTGCGCGGTGTACAGCGTGTATCTGCTACCGAAATGGATGCCAGGCTCAAACGCTTGCCATGTTTTCCGATTCGAGACGATGAAGCACGTTTGGCCGCGCAAGTGTTTCGTTATGCCAAAGACAATGACAGGAAGCTGGATAAACACTCCTTTGATCTTCTTCATTGTGCTTGTGCCGAGGTTCGTGGTTTTGAAATCCTCGCCAAGGATGGTGACATCCCGAAAATCCAACAACTGATTCGAGACAGCAATAAAAATGCCCAAACGTACTGACATCCACACCATTCTGATTATCGGCGCGGGTCCGATCATCATCGGCCAGGCCTGCGAGTTCGATTACTCCGGCGCGCAGGCGTGCAAGGCCTTGCGCGAGGAAGGCTATCGCGTCGTGCTGGTCAACTCCAACCCGGCGACGATCATGACCGACCCGGAGATG
>BNUC01000261.1 GCA_025997075.1 Betaproteobacteria bacterium
ATGGCGGTGACGGCAACGACACGCTTTACGGCGGCGACGGTAACGACCGGCTCTTCGGCGAGGCCGGAAACGACCTCCTGCAAGGCGGCAATGGTAACGACACCCTCAACGGCGGAGCCGGAAATGACACCCTGGATGGCGGCGCGGGCAATGACTCTCTCGATGGTGGCCTGGGTTCGGACACCTACCTCTTCGGCATCGGTTCCGGACAGGACACGATCTCCAACTACGACAGCGACGCCGTGGGCGTCAATCCTGACACGCTTCTGCTTGGTATTGGAGTGAGTTCGGAGAACGTCAGTCTGACCCGTTCCAACCTCGACCTCATCATCAGCCTCAACGGTACGACCGACAAAGTCACGGTACAGAACTACTTCCACCAGGACGGCGCATCGAGTAATACCCTCGAAGCCATTCAATTTGCCAACGGCACGGTCTGGGATGTTGCCACGGTAAAGGCCCAGGTCATGATTGGCACGGCCGGCATTGACACCCTGTATGGCTACGCCACCGATGACACATTGAGCGGCGGCGAAGGCAATGACACGCTTTATGGCTATGCCGGCAACGACATTCTCAATGGTGAAGCAGGAAACGACCTGCTTAATGGCGGTGACGGTAACGACACGCTTTACGGCGGCGACGGTAACGACCGGCTCTATGGCGAGGCCGGAAATGACCTCCTGCAAGGCGGCAATGGTAACGACACCCTCAGCGGCGGAGCCGGAAATGATACGCTCGACGGCGGCGCGGGCAATGACTCTCTCGACGGTGGCCTGGGTTCGGACACCTACCTCTTCGACATCGATTCCGGACAGGACACGATCCACGACTATGACAGCGCGTCTGGCAATACGGATGTTCTCTCTTTCGGAGCGGGTATTTCGACAGATCAACTCTGGTTTCGCCATACCGGTAACAATCTGGAAATCAGCGTGATCGGCAGTACCGACAAGATCACGATTCAGAACTGGTATTCCGGTGCGGCCTACCGTGTCGAAGAGTTTCAGATGGATGACGGTCAGGTGCTGCTGGATACCCAGATTGAGGAGTTGGCGCAGCTTATTAGTTATGAAGACTTTTTGCTTCTTTAAGTGCTGCTGGCCCGTCATTCTGCGACTCCGGATCGCTGACGCGCCCCTTGGGGCAGAATGACGGGCCATGATCCGGATGGAGACGATTACTCCGAAGCTTCCGCCCGGTCCGGAAACAGGAGATCCGTGAATCCGAAGCGGCTCATGTCTTTCATGCGCATCGGGTAGAGCACGCCGTCCAGATGGTCCGTCTCGTGCTGCACGACGCGCGCGTGGAAACCTTCCACCGTTCTGTCGATGCGCTGGCCGAGGGGGTCGAAACCCTCGTAGCGCAGATGCCGCCAGCGCGGAACCAGACCACGCAGGCCCGGCAGCGACAGGCAGCCTTCCCATCCCTCTTCAAATTCTTCGGATGCCGGCGTGAGCACCGGATTGATCAGAACGGTGTAGGGGACGCTCTCGGCGTCCGGATAACGCGGGTTGGTATCGAAGCCGAAAATGACGATCCGCAGCCCCACGCCGATCTGCGGCGCGGCCAGACCGACGCCGTCCTGGGCGCGCAGGGTGTCATCCATGTCGACGATCAACGTGTGGAGTTCCGGCGTATCGAACAGGGCGATTTCCCGCGCCCGCTGCATCAGCCGGGCATCGCCCATTCTAAGAACCGGACGGATCGCCATAAGCGCCCTCCTCCATCAGACTTTCGATGATGGCGCAGGCGCGGCCCATGGATTGCTCCAACACCGCCTCGATGGCATCAAAGCGGATGCCATTCCGGCTGTCCGCGCGCCCGGCCGCATAGTTGGCCACGACATTGATCGCCGCATAGGGAATGTTCAGTTCCCTGGCCAGCGCGGCCTCGGGCATGCCGGTCATGCCCACCACATCGGCGCCGTCGCGTTCGAGCCGGTTGATCTCGGCGGCCGTTTCCAAACGCGGCCCCTGCGTCACGGCATAAACCGCCGAATCGCTGACCACAACGCCGGCGGCCTCCGCCGCCTTGATCAGCAACGCACGCAAGCCCGGATCGTAGGGATCGGTGAAATCGATATGCACCACCCTGCTGTCGTGCCCTTCGTGGTAGGTGTTTTTCCGTCCCCAGGTATAGTCGATGATCTGATGCGGAATAAGCACGTCGCCGGGCTTCAGGTCAGGCCGGATGCAGCCCACCGTGGCGACCGAGACGATGGCCCTGGCCCCCCGCTGAGTCAGCGCCCAGATGTTCGCCCGGTAATTCACTTCGTGCGGCGGAATGACATGTCCGTATCCGTGGCGCGCGAGGAACATCACGGTATGCCCATGAATCTGCCCGAAAGTGACCGTGCCGGAAGGGTCACCGTAAGGCGTGCGCAACACCTCACGATGCGATACGTCGAGAGTCGCCAGTTGCGACAAGCCGCTTCCGCCTATGATCGCCAGCATCTCAATCCTCCTTCACCGCGTAGATGGCCGGAAGATTACGCCATTTTCCGCTGACATCCATGCCAAACCCGAATACGAAGCGATCCGGCACGGGCAGCGCGACGAAATCAGCCTGGAGCGGCTTCTTTTTGCCATTTTGCTTGTCGACCGCCACGGCGGTGTAGCACGCCTCGGCGCCCAATTCCCGCAAGCGCGCGATGATCGATTCCAGGGTAAAACCTTCATCGAGGATGTCGTCGACGATCAACACCGTCCGCCCCTCGACCGGCGTTTTCGGCAGAGAACGCCAGGAAAGCTCGCCGCCCGAAGTCTTCTGACCGTAGCGGGTCACGTGGATGTAGTCGAAATCGAGCGGGAAACGCAACCGCATCATCAAAGCTCCGGCAAACGGTACGCCGCCCGTCATGACGCATAGCACCAGAGGATTGCTGTTCTCCAGCTTTTCCGTAATTCGCGTGGCGACGTGTTTCACGGCAAGGTCCACCGTCTCCGCCGAATGGATGATTTCCGCCCCGGCGAAAATCTTTATCGCTTCCCGAGAATCTGTCATCGTAAAACTAACTCCGGTTGACCGACAGGCATGAAGGCCTGTCGCTAATTTCTTGCTGAATATGTTTGTCATGGAGAAACATAAGCGGCGTTTGCTTTCCCTCGCCCGCTTGCGGGAGAGGGTGCCCCGGCAGGGGCGGGTGAGGGGGGGGTTGGACATGT
>BNUC01000262.1 GCA_025997075.1 Betaproteobacteria bacterium
CAAGAGGACGCTCCAATCCCCGGGTGGTCAAGCGACGATGCAAACAATTTCCCTCATACAAAGGTCACGAACTCCTCAATCAAAGGTTTGTCTGGACAGTGGAAATCGTTAAGTGAACAGCATTGGGGTCAGACCACGAATTGATCCCCACTCCGTCATTCCCGCGAAGGTGGGAATCCAGAATTTGAGCAAGAAATTAGCGACAGGCCTTCAGGCCTGTCGATCTAACGTGTCCTAAAGAGCGGGGTTTCAACCGGAGTTAGTTTTACGATCAATTTATAGCGGAATGGTCATATTTCTGACTGCTGAGTGAGCGACTTCGGGCGCTTACGCGCAGAATGACGGGATGGGTGGCTTGCGGTCACACACCGATCACGGAAGCCAGGGCGCGTTCTCCGAACACCCCCAGGCCGTTGTATCATTCTGTCCTGACCTTGGAGGTTTGATAATGTCGCATTCCGGTTTTTCCCGATTCTGTCGCTGGGTTCTGATCTGCTCTGTTCTGACGCTTTTCGCGTGCGCCGGTTTTAGCGGCAGGGACCTCAAGCCCGGTGAGTCGGCGCTTGCGGAGGTCATCGGGTCGATGGGCATACCGGCCATGAACTGGAAAGATCCGGACGGGCGCGAACAACTGGCCTATCCGCGCGGGCCGGCGGCAACGAAGACGTTCATGGTGTTCATGGCGCAAAATGGCCGCCTGGAGCGGATAGAGCAGGTGCTCGACATGGAGCATTTTGCGAGGATAGAGGGCGGCAAAAGCGACATGGCCAGCGTCCTGCGGCTGCTTGGGCCGATAACGTCACGAAACGATGTCTACTTCAAGGCGCGTGACGAACGGGTGTTGTCATGGCTGTTTTGCGATAGCTGGAGCCAGGAAGCCTATTTCGACGTGCTGTTCGACGCCACGACAGGGATCGTGCGAACCACCCAGCAGCGTCCGAATTATGTGGGACCGGACGGCGTTGCGCCGTCCTGCGGACACTGATTTCCACAGGAAGGAAGACAAAGGATAAGTCTTCAGCGCTCATATATACTGCCAGACACATTCATCGTCCCGATCTTTCATGCAATCCCAATCCGCCCCCGAGGCTCACATACTCCCCGCATGGCAACGCCTCGTTGCCATCATGGCAAGTGAATTGCATCCTGATGAATACGTGCATTTGCTTACGCCCGTCCGGCATTCGCCGTTGCTGGCGCCCAAGCGCGCGGCGAAGATTCTGAACCTTGTCCGCTTCGTCGCCTTGCTGTTCGCCATCCTGATACCTTTGTGGTGCATCGTGGATTTTGCTGTTTTTCCACGCGACATCTGGGTTCCGCTCGCCATCGCCCGTTTTTTGGTGAGCGCCGCCTTTCTGTTCATTGTGTTCTACAAATCCGACACCAGCCTGCGCCATACCTATTGTGTCATGTGCGCTCTGTTTCTGGTTTCCTGCTTATTCCACCTGGTCTCGCAACATATACTGAAACAGACGCCTGTTACCCTGACCGGCATTTCCAGCACCGTTGCGGCGGGTTATGCCTTCCTGCCCTTCGTATTCATCGCGGGACTGTCCATTTTTCCGCTGAGTATGCTGGAAAGCCTGGCGCTTGCCGGCCTCATCCTGCTGACCGAACTCGTTTCCTTATTGCTGCACGACCTGAGCTGGACAGGCTTTTTAAGTACCTTCTGGCTCTTGTTTCTGCTGATGGGCATCTCCATCCTGGCAGGAGTCAGCCAACTCGCCTTCATGATGGCGCTGGTACAACAAGCCGTGCGCGACCCTCTCACCGCCTGTTTTACCCGCAGAAGCGGCGAGGAATTGCTGAATCTGCAATTCGCCATTTCCTACCGCAGCAAGACACCGCTGTCCCTGGCCTTTGTCGACCTGGATCATTTCAAGTCAGTCAACGACTGTTTCGGACACGAAGCCGGCGATGCCGTTTTGAAACAGGCCGCCGCCGCCATCATGCAAACCATGCGCACGGGCGACATGCTGACGCGCTGGGGCGGCGAGGAATTTCTCATCATTATGCCGGGCAGCGATATTCATCAGGCCAACACAGCGCTTGATCGTTTGCGTCTCGCGGGTCTCGGTAAACGCCCGGATGACAAGAACATCACCGCCAGCATCGGAATTGCCGAATGCTTGCGGGACGGGATGAACGACCAAACCGCGCTGATCAACCTGGCTGACCACAGGATGTATCTCGCCAAAGAGCGAGGACGCAATCAAATCGTCGCCGAAGGTTGACTAGCCTATCGCCGCGCGGCTTGAGAAACTCACGCCGCCGTGAGATCCCGAACCGCTTCGTCCAGCAGGGTCTGCGGAACACCCTGTCGGTGCAGCGCTTCCATGAGGCGGGCGACGGCGAGGAAAATGGAGGCAGACCCAATGCCGTTCACTTAGCGAAATAAAGAGCAAAATCTCGTCTGCCACAGCAATCAAAGGCAGATAATTCAAAGGATTCTAGGAAATTACTGAATAGCGGAGATTCTAAGTGAACAGCATTGGGTCTGACCCCAATGCTGTTCCTTAACGATTTCCACTGTCCAGACAAACCTTTGATTGAGGAGTTCGTGACCTTTGTATGAGGGAAATTGTTTGCATCGTCGCTTGACCACCCGGGGATTGGAGCGTCCTCTTGGACTGGTGAGCATACCTCGCGCCGCCTCTTCGACAAGATGGCGCCACCAAGAGTGAAACTGCTCAGGAGGGAAGGGCTCCGCTCACGGGGAGTTTGCGGCGGATGAGGGTTAGAGAGTGTTTGAAGCTGAGCTGATCTGGCGATCGGGAGCGCGTCAGCGCCGCCTCCAACATCAGTTTGCGTACCACATAATGCGCGAGCAGCAACCCCCAGAATTCCTGGCGTACCAACTCGGGCGTCTTGCTGCGCAGGACAACATCCGCCCCTTTGAGCGTCGTTTTTATCTCGGCGAAAGTGCTCTCTATTGTCCAGCGAGCTTGATACAGCGCGGCCAATTCTTTGGCAGGCGCTTCGTCCGGATTGAGCAAAGTGGTGATCAGTCGATAAATCGCCTGGGCCTGGGCCGCCCCCGGCAAGTGGTAATCAATCACTCGCACGGTCAAAGCGGGCGCATGAGGATCGGCCAGGGTTCTGCGGGTGGCCTT
>BNUC01000263.1 GCA_025997075.1 Betaproteobacteria bacterium
AGGCGGCAAGGTTTCAGATGAAGATTATGAAAGTTTGAATATCAAACCCGCAGAATTCCATGGCGAATGGAACTACAGAATCTCTCCTGTCTTAATGTAATTGCCTAGTTTGTTTGGTAACAGTTCCGTAGCACTTGACTTCGGACGATCCCGCTTCGCTGGGCAAAGCAGGCGAACTGGTTCGATTGAGCAAACCGAATCCGATGACTTGCTTGGCGCCCAACGCCAAAATCTGTCGCCGCGTATGGCGGAACGTTCTGTTCCCGACATAGCCAATATCGAGAAAAAACACCGTTCCTCCCACGAAACCTTTGCAATTCTCGATGTGATTAGATGTGATCTGTGTTAGACGTTTGAGCCCGTCCCCGATGTCCGGTAGAAAGTTGATCGGTACGACTTGCCACGTCTCGCTGTCCAGACACGGATTTCCTTTTGCGTCTCGCATCTTGAACAAATGCCGAACCATCACGGCGTTTAGGCGACCGGGTGAGTAGGTTAGGATCGGATTGGAGATTTTCTCCGTCTGCGTCTGAAGTTCATGCAATAGCCACTCGTAGAACCCCTTGGCCGAGTCGGCAAACATCTGGAGCGCTCCCAAATGATTGATCTCAACCAAGCCATGCCGGCGGCCGAAAATCCAGTGCCCTGTCTTCAAAAGTTGTTCCCGATGCCACTCTTCATAGGTTTCGGCGGCCGATGGGAGGCTGCGATCTTCAAGATTTCGGGCGAGAGGCTGGGTTAGATAACTTCGAGATGATTCATGGCCAACAAAAGGCCGAACAAACGGCGTTCCGGGTTCACGTTCCCATTCATACTCGTCTTCTTGCTCTGTTGTTGGGAGGGCGGGGTTCCACTCCATGGCGGAAAAATACTTAAAGTTCGGCTCCTTCTTGTGTATGGCTGGAGACGAAAGAACGAGAAAGCAGGCGGCAACGGCACTCGGAGTGCCACGATATCTTAGTTCGCGCTCGACCGTCGAGCCCGTAACCACAGAACTGATGACGAACAAATCAGGAGCTTTCTCCGTCTTCAACGGCTTCTGCATCCATCTGGCCGCGTCGGCAAGATCGGGCTCAATCAGATCATCAATCGCGATATGGTGATGACCGGGAAAGGCCGCGAGCAGTCGGCGCAGCGCGCGGCGAACTATCTTGGCCAAATCTCTGTTTTGCGCGGCGAGAGAGTAGTCAAGGTAATACGGTAAATGCGTTTCCTCTGAATTCTTATTGTCCGTAGTCCAGCGTACATGAGGAAGCAGGAGGCGCATCTTTAATTTGCTCACTCCTTCCCAAAATCGGTCTGAATCAAAATGACGGAGCGTGCGAATCAAACGCAAGAGAAGTGCGCGCTCGGGCGATCCTCCTTGCGCAAACTTAAAATAGCGGTCGTCCTGATCTTTCTCGATAACCAACATACGGGCCAACAGGTCTTCGGTCAGGATCAGGATGAATGGTGGTTTTGCGAGGTCGATATTTGGATACTTTTCTTTCCAGAGTTGGAGGGTTTTAAGATGTTCCTCAAACAAAACTCCCTGTGCACGACTCAAGTCACAGAAAGCCAGCGTTTGGGCGGGACACTCCGAGCAGAGATCAAGCCAGCGAGAGACGATTGCGTCGGTGAGGTTCTTTCTGAAGTTCCGGGACAGCCGGATCACGGCCACATTGCCTTGGCCGGTCAAATATTTCTTGAAGTCATCGACGATTGCCGGCTGCGAACGCTCTTGAGGGGTTCGGCCGTTTGTCAAACGGTCGGCAAGATCAAAGACGGTGGGAAGAGGAGGCGTGTCTTGATCGTCGCCATCACGGAATGCGTCTTGAGGCTGATACCAAGGCAGGCCCATAACCGTTGGCGACCGTGGTGCCAACCACCCATCAATCGGTAGATCTGCATGGGAAATCGCGATAGCAAAATGAAAAAAAGATCCGTCAGTAGCTTGGCCGCCTTCCTTATGGGGAACTGTAATAATGCGCTTGTCGCCGCCGCCGTTGAAGTCGGGCGGACGTGGGTGCGGCCCTGCATTCCAGGCTGGCGAAACGAAAATACGTGAACGGTCTTCGCGAATTCCAAGCACCGTATTGACGTGTAAAAGGCCGGTGACATTACTCCGGTAGGAAGTGTCGCCGGAACTGTTTCTGAGATGACTGGATACCGGGCTGCTACAGAGCAAGGCGATCAGTGTCTGATAATAGTGAGATCCTGTGGACTTTCGCGCTGTATTCACTTGTTTCTTGACTTTTTTGTTCCCATACTTTTCCCAATCTGCGACATGGTGGAAAACTCCGTGACCAATATCGCAGATGAAGAGTTCCAGATATTTGCCAGGTGTGACATTTTGAAGATGATCGATTGCTGGGCAATCATCTGCTGTTTCGAACGAATGATTGTCCGGTAATCGATCAGCCACTACGCCCTGGCCAGTTGCACGGCGTTTCGACAAGTGGTCGTTATGGCGACGAAGGCGGGCATAAAGGGCGATCGGTCCAGATTCGACCTCGTCATAGGCGTGTTCTGCGGCGTTCGTGACGATTTCTGTCACTACTTGGCGCACGCGAACAAGGGTGCTGTCGCGTTGCAGAAACCCCGACGCTCTCCCGCTAAACAGTTTGGCATCCATGGTCCTGATCGCCTTGTCGACAAAGTTAGTAGTGTTCGCCTCACTACCGGAACTGAACAGCATCGGCGGGCAGATGGGTTCTGTCCCGTAGTGCAAAGTGCGCTGATTTACGCTCTGTGCGATGGCGAGATCAAGGCGATCTAAAGTTGATGCGTTAAACTCCTCTGGGAAACCCTTGAGGTTGCTCTCGTATTGAAACGTTGCATTAGGACAAGCATTGGCCATGGCGCGCAAGAAGCCATGCTTCAAGAGAAACAGCCGTGGTAGGATGGTTTTGTCATCTGGGTTTGCCGAAGCTCTGCCAATCTCCACAGAAAGCATGGGATTTGTTTTTCTATTCGCCCATTGCCATTGCTTCAAATGAGAGAGTGTTGATATAAATATATATATGCTGTAACATTTCCTCGTTGCAAGAAAGGAGGAGAGCGATGGCGACTTGTAAGAAGTGTGGTTCTGAGCGGACGGTGAAGAGTGGTTTGGTCGGAGGGAG
>BNUC01000264.1 GCA_025997075.1 Betaproteobacteria bacterium
GCGGACAAGGTTTCGGTCGCGCTCAGGATTTGCGTATCGGTGCCCAGACCTTCGGGCATCCAGCTCATGTCCAGCCGCCCGTTGCTGCCCGCCGCCGGGATTTTTCCGGCGCTGGCCGTGCCCGTGCTGCTCGCGGCGGCTTCCACCTGCTTCGTTTCGCCCCCGACGCGGGCGAGGAATTTTTGTGCCATGCTTATGCCTCCAATAAAATCGCTTCAGAAAAATCCAGGGTCAGCCGCCGGTCTGCCGTGGCGTACCCCACCAACACATCAAAGCCCGTCGCGGGCGGCGTCTGCGTCAAACTCCCGGCGGCGCCGAGCCAGACCCGGCCCGGCGTCAGCCCCAGCCCGTCGGCGTCGACCACGCCGAAGCGCTGCACGGTGAGGCTCTGCCCGGCGCTGGCGGCGGCGCTCGTCGTCAGCCCGGCAAGGCGGTCGATGTGCGCCGCGTCGGCCGCGTCGAGCGCCCGGACGACGCCGTATTCATCTTCCCAGACCACGCGCAAGGCCGAGAGCGAGCCGGCGGCGATCCGGTCAAAGCACAGGCCGCCGGCCGGGCCGGGGTTGCCCGGACGGCCGGGCGAACCTTGCTGCGCAAGCTCGATAATCTCCAGGCGATCGCCGATTTCGATGATTTCAACGGCGTTCATTGCCACCCATTCCCGATTTGCGCCACGCCGGCCAGAAATACCTCCGGGTCGCCCAGGTTGTCGCTGAAAATCAGCCGGTAACGCGCCGCGTGACGGAAGTCGATCGCCGCGGTGTCGCCCGCTGTCAGCAGGATTTCGACCGTGCCGGTCGCATCGCCCAGGACAATCTTTCCCTCATCGCTCGTAAAAACAATCGCCGGAGTTTCCGGGTTGGCTGAATCCCGCAGCTCGAAACGCGCCGACAGGCCGGTCAAATCCACCGGCTGGCGGTTTTTCTGGCGGCGGGTGAAGACAAAGCGCCAGGAAAATCCGCGCTGGATGGCGCGAGAACCCTTGATGTCGTAATTGGCCCGACTCATTTTCAGGTGACAGAAGACAGGTGGCGGAGAACAGTAGGGTGTACAACCCTCACCCCGGCCCCTCTCCCGCTTGCGGGAGAGGGGAGCTTATTGCCCTCTCCCCCTCTGTGGGAGAGTTGGAGAGAGGGATGGCTGTGCTCCGTGCTGGATAAAACCGTGCCGTGTTCGGGCGCGGAGGATTTTTCGTAACTCATAGTGCTGTCTCCTGACACCTGACATCTGTCCTCTGATCCCTGGTAACCACGTTTGCCTCGAAGGCCAGCGGGAAATAGGCATGCGTGTCCGTGCACACCGGGCGCGGGCCGGGGATGGCCTTCAGCGCGCCCTGGATGATTCTTGCCTCCGGACGCCAGCCCGCCAGCGCGTCCAGCACCTCGGCGACGAGCGGATCGCCCGCCTCGATCTGCGCCCCTGCGCGATCCTTGCGGGCCGCATTCTTGACCACGGCGACCACCAGCCAGGTTTCGCGCCAGCGGATATCGGCCCGCCCCGGCAGCACTTCCACCGGCGCATAATCCCAGAGCACCACGTGCAGCGCCGGCGCTGCCTGCGCGGCTTCCTGCACCCCGGAGAGATCGGCGGTGGAAAACACCTTGCCGTTCACCGAAGGGCATCTGAGCTTCAGACGCTCGACAAGGCAAGGGGAGAGGGAAAGCAGCGACATTGTCAGCCCTCGCGGCGACCGACACGCCCCACGCGCGGTGAGGCAAACGGCGAATGATCGCGTCCGCTGACGATCTCTACCAGCCCGCCGCCGGCTTCGCTGGGCGCATCGATCGCCCCCGGCAAAATGATTTCCCCGGAGGAAAGCGCCGCCAGCAGCTTCCGCGCGTTCGCCGCGCGATCCTTGACCACGTCGGGCATAGTGGTGGTGTACAAAAACCAGCGGATCAGGTCGCAGGCGATGCGCGTCAGCAGGGTCGGGGTCGGTACGACGGGCACCGTGTAGCGCGCCGCCAGCGCCGCGTTGATCTCGCTGTCCGCGTCGGCGACGGCCTGATTCACCGTCGCCAGGTCGCGCACCGCGTCGCCGGTGATGTCGGCGATCTGGTCGACTTCGGCCTGGCCAAAGCGTTCAACGAGGTCGGGAAGGGTGGCGTACATCAGGGATCAGAGGTCAGGTATCAGGGATCAAAGGCGGGCGTCAGGGCATTAAGCCACGGCCGGCTCGGCCATTCTGACTTCAAGCAAGGGCTCGGCCAGCAGGCTGGCGATTTGCGGCTCGGTGAAATCGCTGGCCAGGACCTTTACCCAATCCAGGGGCCAGGCCTGACCGGCGCGGCGGAAGCCGTCCCGGCGGGCGCGAATCCACAGATGATTGAGCAAAGGAACGGCGGGCGGAACATTCGGCCCCGGCGCGCTGACCGGAACGGGATCGGCAACAGGTGCGGCCGGCGCATCGGGTTCCTTGATAGCGGTTTTCTTTGTCGCCATGTCGATTCTCCTTTTCAGGAATCAGAGGTCAGGTATCAGGTATCAACACCCGGCCCTCACCCCCGCCCATCTCCCGCAAGCGGGAGAGTTGGAGAGAGGGAGGGTGGGTTTTGATCCCTGATCCCTGCTAAGCCAACCAGGGCGAGACGATCAGCTCGGCGGAGTTCAGCCAGATGTTGTCCTCGCCGCCGGCCAGCGTTTCCTTCTTGAGCAGCGCCCTGGCCGCCGGCTCCAGGCTCGGTCCCACCACCAGGTGCGTCGGCCGGATCGCCAGCGGCGAGCCGTCCGGGCGAAACTGCGTTTGCAGTGTGAGGCGCGCTGCCGCGTAGTTGTCCGCATCAAGCGCCGCCTTGCTGCCCACCGCGAGCTGATGAAAACCGAAGCCGGCCACATACCTCGCGTCCGCGCCGAACAGATAGGTGTTGTCGAAGAACACGTTATCGTCCTCGGAGCGGTTCTTGCGCACGAAAGCAACGCTCTTGCGGTTCTGGAAGATCAAAGGCTTCAGGAAGTTGCGCGACAGGTCCATCAGGAACCAGGGCGCGGCGGCGCCGGTCTGCACGTTGCTCCAGGAGATTTCCTTGCCGGCGCGGTCGTAGCCCGCGTGATCGCTGTCGAAGAAATACTGTCCGT
>BNUC01000265.1 GCA_025997075.1 Betaproteobacteria bacterium
CATTCGAAATGAGGATGCCGTCCTCGTCGCTGGATGGCTCCGGCAGCGGGGTTCTGGGCGGCATCTACGCGGCCTTGTCCGAAGTCTTCCCGAAAGTGCTGGTCTTTCCCGCCTCGTTTCCTGGGCCAGAATACGCCAATACCCGCCAGAACCTCATGCTCGTCGCCTTCAAGTCCGAACAGACTCCCGCCGCGGTCGCCCCCGCGTTCCCCGGTTCCGAGGCCGCCCGCCTGCTCTCGCACCGCTGGAACGTGCCTTTCAATTCCAGCGCCCGCGCCTTCACCGACGCCTTCGCGCCGGTGGAACATTACGCGCTGGTCGAAGAATGACTAATGATAGAACCCATACGCGATAAAGATGGCGCCCACCAGTCCGATGGCGTCGGCGATCAGGCCGCAGGCCAGTGCGTAGCGCGTTTTGCTGATGTTGACACTGCCAAAATAGACGGCCAGCACGTAGAAGGTGGTTTCGGTTGAGCCCTGGATGATTGCCGCGAGCTTGCCCTGAAACGAGTCAACGCCATAAGTGATCATGACGTCGATCATCAGGCCGCGCGCGCCGCTGCCGCTCAGCGTCTTCATCAGGCCGACAGGCAGCGCCGGGACGAAGTCGCTGTTCAGCCCGAGCGCCGCGACGAGGGCGCCGATGCCGCCGATCAGATAATCCATGCAACCAGAAGAACGGAAGACCGAGATTGCCGCCAGCATGGCGATCAGGTAGGGGATGATACGCACGGCGACATCGAATCCCTCCTTTGCGCCTTCGATGAAAGCTTCATAGGCGTTGACGCGCCGCCACGCGGCGACGGTGATGAACAGCGCGATGATCGACACGATCAGCCCGCTGCCCAGCAGGCCGATCATCTGCGTCATCCGTTCTGCGGGCATCCGGCCGAGCCAGGCGTACAGACCGCCGGCCAGACCCAGAAAACCGGCCAGGAACAGGAATACCGCGCGATTGAACAGATTGATGCGTTGCCACAGGGCGACCGCGATCAAGCCGGCGCAAAAGGAAACGAAGGTGGCGAGCAGTACCGGCAGAAAGATGTCCGCCGCGTTGAAGCCGACCAATCCCTGCTTGATCGCCAGACTTTGACGAATGGCGATCACCGAGGTCGGGATCAGCGTGATGCCGGCGGTGTTGAGCACCAGGAACATGATCATCGGGTTGCTGGCCGTGTCCTTTTGCGGATTGAGTTCCTGCAATTCGCGCATGGCCTTGAGCCCCAGGGGCGTCGCCGCGTTATCCAGGCCAAGCAGGTTGGCGCAGAAGTTCATCACGATGCTGCCGCCCGCCGGATGACCGGCCGGAACGTCCGGGAAGATGCGCCGGAAGAAGGGCGCGAGGAGACGCCCCAGGAGTTGAATCAGGCCACCGCGCTCGCCGATTTTCATGATGCCCAGCCACAGGCACATGACCCCGGTCAGGCCGAGCGAAATCTCGAAACCGCTTCGGGCGGTATCGAACAGTCCGGTCAGGATTCGGGAGAATATTTCCAGATCGCCTTGCAGCGACTGAAGCAAGGCCGCCAGAAAGCCAACAAGGAAGAATGTGATCCAGATGATATTGAGCACGGTTGGCTGTGCGGTTCTGCGCGAATAGTTGGAAAACGGCTGACAGTCTAGCGGGGTTGGCGGCCCGGACAAAAGATATTTCCGTAATCGTGATCGATTTCACGGATACCGACCGTGGCCCGAGCATGTTCCTTTCAATCTGCTCTTGGGAATGGATGGCTCGCGAGCCACCCCACACCAGACGACTCCGCGCGGAATGACACAACGCGTAGGGCAAAGCGAAACGTCTTGCGCCGGATGTGAATGTCTATGTTGCTGCGGCAGAGCAGATTGACCGTGAAGGAGCAAGTCTCACAGGAGGCGGTGACGGCGCGAATCTGGCATGGCTGTTATAGTCTTTTGAGAGAATCCATCGGGCACCATTCGGTGCAATGCGTTTCGCTTTTGGGCGCTAAACGGCATCTCGAAGGGACGTAAAAAGAGGGTTCATCGTAAAACTAACTCCGGTTGAAACCCCGCCCGTAAGAAAGGTGGGAGCCATGCCCCGGCCTGAAGGCCTGTTGCTAATTTCTTGCCCGAGCCGCGCTCTGGTCGCTTCGTGTCTGGATCTCGATTAACAGGGTGTTCGGGGCGGATTGAGCACTCACTTTCGCGAACAGCGTTTGCCGCACCGACCGGGAGAGCGCGAAGTTACGCCAGCCATTTCCCCATGAAGATGAGTTCATTGTGCGCGTAGCCGCACTGCTGGTAAAAATTCATGACTGAAGAATTTTCCGGCTCAATATGCAGGTTTACCTTGAGGCAACCTTTTTTGCGCAGGCGGAACTCCAGTTCATCGAGAAGGAGGGTTCCGAATCCCCTGGCGTGCAGTCCTGGCTCGACGGCCAGATGGTATATCCAGGCCCGGCGTCCGTCGTATCCGCCAATCACGGCAGCGACGATCGCCTCCGCCTCGACGCCGACCAGAAACAGATCGGGATCCCTGGAGAGCTTTTTTTCGATTTCCCCTCGTTCGTCGGACCGGCCTGGCAACAGACCGGCCCGCTTCCAGAGTGCAATCACTTCCTCGTAATCAGCCCAGCGAAACTCATGAATTTCCATTATCTTTTCCCACAACGGGTTAGAGCGTTTTTAGCGTGCGGACAGTCATAATTTCCACCTCGTCATTCCCGCCTTCGCGGGAATGACGAGGCAATGTGACGCCCATTCAATAGCGCGCGCTGCCCGGCGTGCGCGGAAAAGGAATCACATCGCGCACATTGGCAAGTCCCGTGATATAGGAAATCGTGCGTTCGAAGCCGAGCCCGAAACCGGCGTGCGGCACGGTGCCGTAGCGGCGCAGGTCACGGTACCAGCCGTAATGCGCCGGATCGAGGCCGACCTCGCCCATGCGCGCATCGAGCACGTCGAGGCGCTCCTCGCGCTGCGACGCCCCCATAATCTCGCCCCTGCCC
>BNUC01000266.1 GCA_025997075.1 Betaproteobacteria bacterium
CGTCGGGCAGATCGTCCGGCGAATTACTCATTCGCGCTCTCCCCGGTCATCGCCCGCAATGCCTCGGCAAGCTCCTGTGCGACGGGTTCCCATTGCCGGCTCTGCCGCTGACGGAAAATGCGCATCGTCGGATACCAGGGCGAATCGTTGCGCCCGAGCAGCCAGCGCCACTCGCTCTCGGCCCGATTGAGCAGCCACACCGGTCTGGCCAGCGCGCCGGCCAGGTGCGCCGTCGCCGTATCCACGGAAATCACCAGATCGAGCGCCTCGATCAACGCGGCGGTATCGTCGAAATCGTCAAGTTCACCCGACCAGTCGACGACGCCGGCGCTTTGCAACACCTCGGCCTGCGCCGGGTCGAGCGGCTCCTTGTTGAGACTCACCCAACAGGCTTCGATGCCTGATAACACCGGCTTCAATAGCGACGGACTGAGATCGAAGCTGCGCTTGTGTATGCCGCGCTTGCCGGTCGCCCAAGCCACGCCGATCTTGAGCCGCTTCTCTTTACCAGCCAAACGTTCGCGCCAGCGCCGCGATTTTTCATCGTCGGCCTTCAGGTAGGGCGACGATGCCGGAATCGTCTCCATCGTCGTACCCAGAGCGAGCGGTAGACTCAACAACGGGCAATGATGCGTAAAGCCGCTCTCGTCCCTCTCGTTCATATCCTCCGCGACGACCTCGGCCAACGCGCCGAAACTACGCTCGAACAAGCGCCACAGGGGTTTGCGCGTGTGCAGCCGCACCCGGCCGAAACGTTCGGCGACCTGCGGCGCGAAGCGGCTGAACTGGATGCCGTCGCCAAATCCCTGTTCGGCGTAAATGGTGAGGCCAGAAGATTCCCGCGCGACGGCTTCGCCCGACCAGCGCGGCAAACCGCTCGTCGGCCGCCGGATCGCCTCGCCGGTCTGCCGCGACACAAAGCGCCATTCGTATTCACGCCAGCCTTCCGGCAGCCGGCCGGTCAGCAACAATACACAGGCCAGCCCGAAATGCGCATCGGCGTCGGCGGGATCGCGCGCCAGGATTTCCCGGTACACGGCTTCCTCTTCACCGAATCGTCCCAATGCGCCCAATACCATCGCCCGGTTGCACCGCAGTCCGCGCTGTTGCCAACTATCGTCCGGACTCAAAGCCAGGGCTTGGTCGAGTCGCGCTATCGCCAGATCGAAACGTCCCTGCCGTTTGTACAGGATGCCCAAGCCGTTGATCGCTTCGAGTTGATCGGGTTCGATAGCCAGCGCGGTTTCGAAGGCGCGAATCGCGTCTTCCTCCCAGCCGGCGTCGGCAAAGGCTTGTCCCATGCCGGAAAAAGCGCGGTGATATCGTGGATCGACACGCAAACTCTTCTCGTAGCAGGCCAGCGCGGCATTGAGGTCGCCGCTTTCCTGACAGACCAGCGCCAGTTCGTCGAGCGTGGGCAGGGCGTCGGGGCGCAAAGCCAAGGCGCGTTCCAGGCTCTCGCGCGCCTTGGGCAGATCGCCGAGCTGGTGATATACCGCGCCGAGATTGTGAGAGAGTTCGGGCGACGGCGGCGCGATCTTCAGCGCTGCTTCGTAGTATTGCCGCGCTTCGTCCGGACGCCCGGCTTGCTGGCTCTCAAGTCCGTGTTGGCAGAGCGGCAGGTAATCCGGCAAATTGCTCATCCGCGCGCTCCACGAATTCGCGCCGAAAGAGGATGCTGCGACGAATCGACGATCTCGACCCCCGGCATGGTGATATTGAGTTCCTTAGGCACGCAGAGCATGTTGAGCGACGCTATATTGCCAAAGCGGTTCGTTGCCTGGCCGAAGAAGTTGTTTGGATTAAACAAATACGGGATATGCCAGAATAAACGATACTCGCGCGACCACAACCATTCGATCAGTTCCTTCGAATCGGCGACACGGTCATTTTCAACGTAAAGGACCGGCCGCCAGCGCTTCAGAATATTGTCGGCGCCACGCAGAGCCGCGAGTTCGAAGCCTTCGACGTCGATTTTGATCAGCGCCACGGCTTCCTCGCCAAGAACGTCGTCAAGACGAACGCATGGCACGGAGACGCGCCCCGGACTGGCCTGCGCGTGACTCATCTCCACCCCGCCGTAGTTTCCCAAACGACCGTAATCCTGTTCGGCAAAGCTCACCGTCCCCGTTTCGTCGCCGCAGGCGAAAGGCCAGGCGCGCACGTTCTGCAAGCCGTTCAACGCCAGGTTGGCGCACAGGTTCTGGAAAATGACCGGCTGCGGTTCGAAGACCTCCATCTTCTCGCCCCTGGCCGCCGCGGCTTTCGCCAGCCCGACGGTATGGCTGCCCACGTTGGCGCCAACTTCGACGACACGTCCAGGTCTGTACAGGGATTGATGAAGGACTTTGGCTTCGATCTCGTTGTATTCGCCGTATTCCAACAAGGCTTGGCCGATATAGACATCGTTCGGATTCGCCAACATCCAGCCGTGTCGGGCTCGAACAATCTTGTAATTCAGGCGCTCGCTGCCGAAAATCTGTTCCGCAAGCGCGGCAGGCGTCCGCAACGAATCGCCTCCGCCCTGCGCCACCCAGTCGGCCAGCGCCTCGCCCACGCGCGACATGACAGAGTCCCAGTCGCCCAAAGACGCCTGCCGGAAAATCCGCATCGTCGGATACCAGGGACTGTCTTCGCGTCCGGGCAGCCAGCGCCAGTCCGTATCGAAACGGTTGAGCAGCCATACGGGTTTACCCATCGCGCCCGCGAGATGCAGCACCGAGGTATCGACACTGATCACCAGATCGAGATTGGCGATGATCGCTGCCGTATCGCCGAAATCCTCGACTTCATCCATCAGGTTCAGGATCGAACCCGATAAACCTTCTTCGGCAATCTGACGGGCGCTGTTTCCTTTTTGCAGGGATACCCAAGTGATTCCGCCGACGCCCAACAAGGATCCAAGCTGTTTGAGATGCACGGAACGGGACTTGTCGACCCCGTAGTTTCCTTCACCGGCCCAGACC
>BNUC01000267.1 GCA_025997075.1 Betaproteobacteria bacterium
AACTCTCTTAAATTTAATCCTGGAACTATAAATCCATTTACACCAACTGATGCTTCAAAGCCAGCAGACGTTCCGTGTGAATAAAACATGCTACCATTTTCACTGGCGTCTTGTACATATCCAACTTCCGCAGTGTATCCGATAGCTCCCACTGATACATTTATATCCAAAGAAACGCCCCAACCTATACCTTTGCTGCTTGATTGATTTGAAGAAGAGGTACTTGCTTGACTTGCAGTTTCTGTTGTTTTGCTTTTGCCATCTGACAAAGGTTTAAATGGTATAGGAGGAGTGGAAGTATTCGATTCATTTCCTTGTGTATTATTTTGAGAAGTCGTATTGTCTTGGAATAGATGAGCAAATGGCGGTATTCCATCACTATCCTCAATCTCCATCCCATTTGGATCAATTAGCTTAATAGGGTTATTTGCTGTGTAGCAGTAAGGACTTAATGAAGGATATTTGGAAGCCATCGGATCCACACTCAACCAAATACTAATATCACTATCATAATACCGTGCTCCGAAGTAGCCATAGCCGCTCTCCTCATCCTTTTCTTTCGCTGAAAACGAGTAGCGGGAGTTCCAAGAGGTAGTGCGCTGGTCAACGCGGGTTTCGCCGAAGGGGAGGTATTGCAGATGCTGGATTGCTCTGCCATAAACATTGGTTATCCAGCTGCTGCTGCCGAGATGGTCGGGGTGGTAGAAGTAAAGGTCATGTTCCTCGTTATTAACCGTTTGTTCGGCTGCCAAATTGTAGAAAAAGGTAGTGCAAGTAGGCATGGAGTTGAGGCAGTGACCCCAAATGGAAGACCAATATTCTTCCCAAATGCTCCGTTTGTTGTCAATGTTTATTATCGGAGAGTAGAGACTGTCCAGACCTCCACCACCGCCAATTTTGCTGGCTATGCGCTCGCTGCCGGCATAATAGTGTTTGGTGTAGTTTTGAGTTGAAGCTACTAAGTAGGGCGAAGTGTAAAGCGTTGCCATAATAGGCACTGGCGACTGCACTGAATTTCCGTTAATGTTATAAGAATTCATATATCCATTAATTTTGTAAGTTCTTTCGCCTGAGGCATCATACATGTAGTATCCAAATCCATGCACATCATTCATAAACACCAGTCTGTTTTCTTCGTCCCAGCAATGGAAACGAGCGTCGTAAACTCCTGGTTTATGGTGCTCTATCATATTCCCATTGCCATCACATTCAAACATCTGGTCTCCAGAACCGTGTATGTAATCAACCTTATGAGTGTGTGGAAAATATTCATACTGATAGTTGTTTGAGCTTGAATAAGGATAACCCATATTATGAATGGCATACTGCTTTTTTTGCAGGATCTTCCCACTTGGGGAATAGGTCATATCAAGATAGTAAAGACTTCCTCCATTTCCTTCAGAATAGCTAAGCCGGTACAGATTATCATATTGATAATCATACTGATATGCTCCGCCCAAGCCGCTACTTAAAGCAGTGGCAGAATTGACCATTTGAGTAATAAATATACGATTTTTTTTGAATTTAATGTGCATTTAGTGGTTGATTTATAATGGCTTAAAAATTCTTTGCATAAAAAAAACATTGGTTGTTTTTGAAGTCTTTTTTAATCCAAATTTTCGTTTATTACTCTTGAAAGGAATAGACATCATATCATCAGAATAATACCAAAGATAGAAATTCCCTTTATTAAGATTGGTAATTTCAAAAACAACATACGGATAGTTAAATATCAGTGAGGCGTCAGAAAAAAAAGAATACACATAAGTATTTAAAGAATTTTTCTTAGATTTCTGAAAATGAATATTTACAAGTAAATTTCCTGCCGTATTTAAAGAATCGTAATGTTGTCTCATATAATCTAAATCATCTTTTGAAATAACAAGATGTCCTATTAGCCAGTTAAAACGTATAATGTGTTGATTCGTCTTATTTGCAAAGCAAATAAATTCCCCTGTTGCAATATTTTCAGGTTGAATTTTACCATCAATAAAAAAAGTCCAATTGATATTTTCTTCTTGAGGAAAAGCACTGGTTGCTAACGCAATAAAAAATAAAATATAAAATATTTTCTTCATGGTCAATGAGATAATATCCTGGATAGTGCACGTATAGACATTGACCCTTTATAGCTCCAGTTTCTATCATAAAACACTGCACCAAAATCCGTGGCTTTATCAAAAGAACCTGTTCTTTCATTCCATGATGGAGCACTGAGTGGACCGGTAATAACATTCAAATTAGCCTTAATCGTTTTATCTGCTTTACTTGGACGAAAAGCAGTATTAGATGAAATTTCGCCAGAGCCATTTGGATTTAGCCTGAACTCATTTACATGACTATGAATACTTACATCAATGTTTCCAGTATAAGTTACATCTGCACCAATAGGATCTTCAAAAGGCGTATTTCTAATGTCATTTCCTTGAGCAGAAAAATTACCATCTGAAGTCATAAATGTCGCTTCCTCCATAAAATTTCCATTAGACTGAGTTCTGTCATTAACATCCAAAACATTTGATAAAACTTCTTTTGTTGTTGATACATCCACTTTTACGTCAGATGCTTGCGTCGTTCCACCTGTTTTATCATTCCTTTTGATAGCTTTTTGACTTTTACTGTCAGAAACAAGAAAAACGTTATCATCCTTTTTTCCATCTGTTCCCAATTTTCTTCCAGTCCAGCTAAAGAAATCTCCTATTTCCATCCCATTCGGATCCACCAACTTTATCGGATTATTAGCACAATAGTTATATGGAGAAAGCGATGGATACTTATCACTCATCGGATCCACACTCAACCAAATACTAATATCACTGTCGTAGTACCGTGCTCCGAAGTAGCCATAGCCGCTCTCTTCATCCTTTTCTTTCGCTGAAAACGAGTAGCGGGAGTTCCAGCTGGTAATTCTTTGGTCAACGCGGGTTTCGCCGAAGGGGA
>BNUC01000268.1 GCA_025997075.1 Betaproteobacteria bacterium
CCAAGGTCGTCTCCCGAGAACAGCACATGGTTGATCTGACCTTGCGCATCTGGCATGCCGTCACGACAACTGAACTTTTTTCCACTCTCCAGAAAATTTCATTATCTATATATTAGACAACACTCTCAAAAAGCTTTTCATTCGCCCCTACATTCTCCGTGTCAATGTTAATCCTTCCCCTCACCTGCCCCTACCGGGGCACCCTCTCCCGCAAGGGGAGAGGGAAAGCAAACGCCTGCTCATGCTCTGTTTCCTCTATATACCACGGCACATCAGTTTGAATCGCACCCACTGTAACCCGCACGGCTTGCCTCAAGCCATCATTCCTGCTCCAATGCCGCCATGAGCACACGAAAAGATTCCGCCTATCCCGCCGCGAACTATCTCAACCGCGAACTGGGCATCCTGGCTTTCAACCGGCGTGTTCTGGCGCAGGCAAAGGATGCCGCGAATCCGCTGCTGGAGCGTTTGCGCTTTCTCTGCATCTTCAGCAGTAATCTCGATGAATTTTTCGAGATCCGCGCCGCCGGGCTGAAGGCGCAGATCAATCTCCACTTCACGATCAGTACGCCGGACGGGCTTTCGGCGCAGGACGCGCTCGAACACATCAGCCGCGAAGCGCATGCGATGGTCGAGGAGCAATACGCACTCTTCAACCGCGAAATCCTCCCCGGGCTGGCTGCCAGGGGAATCGTCTTCCTGCGCCGCAGCGCGTGGAGCGAGGCGCAGCTCGAATGGGTCAGGGACTACTTCCTGCGGGAAGTCATGCCCGTGCTGACGCCGATCGGCCTGGACCCCTCGCATCCCTTCCCGCGCCTGCTTAATAAAAGCCTCAACTTCGCCGTCGAGCTCGAAGGCACCGACGCCTTCGGGCGCAGCATCGACAAGGCGATCGTCCAGGCGCCGCGGGTGCTGCCGCGCGTCATTCGCCTGCCGGATGAACTGTGCGATTGCGAGTACGGCTTCGTTTTCCTTTCCTCCGTACTGCACGAATTCGTCGGCGAACTGTTCGCCGGCATGAAAGTGCACGGCTGTTGCCAGTTCCGCGTGACGCGCAACAGCGACCTGTTCGTCGACGAGGAAGAAGTCAAGAACCTGCGCGCGACCATTCAGGGCGAACTGCCGCAACGTCATTTCGGCGACGCCGTGCGTCTGGAAATCACCGACAACTGTTCGCCCACCACGGCCAGCTTCCTGCTCGGGCAGTTCGGCCTCACCGACCGGGAGCTGTACACCGTCGCCGGCCCGGTCAACCTGGTGCGGCTGATGCAGATTCCGGAACTGGTGCAGCGCGGCGACCTGAAATTCGCGCCCTTCCTGTCCGGAACGCCCCCATCGGTCAAGAAGACGCAATCGATTTTCGACTCGATCCGCGCCAGCGACATCCTGCTGCATCACCCCTACCAGAGCTTCATGCCGGTCATCGAACTGCTCGACCAGGCCGCCATCGACTCGCGGGTCGTCGCCATCAAAATGACTGTGTATCGCACCGGTACCGATTCGGTATTGATGCAGTCCTTGCTGCGCGCCGCGCAGAACGGCAAGGAAGTCACTGTCATCGTCGAACTGATGGCCCGCTTCGACGAGGAAGCCAACATCGGCTGGGCCACCAAGCTCGAACGCATCGGCGCGCACGTCGTTTATGGCGTGGTGGGCTACAAGACCCACAGCAAGATGCTGATGATCGTGCGCCGCGAGGAAGCCCCTTCGGGCAGCGTCCTGCGCCGCTACGTGCACCTCGGAACCGGCAACTACCACCCGAAGACGGCCCGTCAATACACCGATTTCGGCCTGCTCACCTGCAACGACGAAATCGGCGACGACGTCAACGAAGTTTTCAAGCAATTGACCGGACTGGGACTCGCCAAATCGCTCAAGCATCTCTGGCAGGCGCCCTTCACCCTGCACTCCAACATGCTCGCCGCCATTCATCTGGAGGCGATGGCGGCGCGGGCCGGCAAGCGCGCGCGCATCATCGCCAAGATGAATTCGCTGCTCGAACCGGGAATCATCGACGCCCTCTACGATGCCTCGAACGCCGGCGTCAAAATCGACCTGATCGTGCGCGGCGTCTGCGCCCTGCGGCCCGGCATCCCAGGGCTTTCCGAAAACATCCGCGTGCGCTCGATCATCGGCCGCTTCCTCGAACACCATCGCGTGTTCTATTTTTACGCCGGCGGCGCGGAAGAAGTACTGCTTTCCAGCGCGGACTGGATGGAGCGCAACTTCTTCCGGCGCATCGAAGTCGCCTTCCCCATCCTCGACAAAAAACTCAAGCGCCGCGTGCTCAACGAGGGTCTGCGGCTCTACCTGGCCGACAACCGGCAAGCCTGGGAAATGGACAGCGTCGGCGGCTATCGCCCGCACCGCACGCGCGGGAAACTCAACAACGCGCGCTGCGCGCAGGAAGAACTGATCGCGCTGTTGAAACCGGTTGAGTGAGGGCGGGTATCAGGGATCAGAAGGTATCAGTGCATAGGTTGGGGTGAGTGGAACGAACCCCAACATTGGGATGCCTCTTGGCTGCCGCGTTGGGCATCGCTTCGCTCAGCCCAACCTATACGGGCTATACGGGCTCAATACTCCGTCGTCCCGGTGAAAGCCGGGACCCAGCTTCGTTCATCAAATTTCTGGATTCCGGCTTTCGCCGGAATGACGAGGTGAAAATAGCCACTGTCCGTACTAATACCAACTTGCTTTCAATAATATAAATATGGAGATATCTCCATACTTTATCTTTGAGAGTGTTGATATAAATATATATATATGCTGTAACATTTCCTCGTTGCAAGAAAGGAGGAGAGCGATGGCGACTTGTAAGAAGTGTGGTTCTGAGCGGACGGTGAAGAGTGGTTTGGTCGGAGGGAGGCAACGCTATCAATG
>BNUC01000269.1 GCA_025997075.1 Betaproteobacteria bacterium
AGCTGGATCATCGCCTCGGGCGCGTTCGGCTCATAGCCACGCCCAGCCAGAAGAAACCGAATGCGCCGAACACGGTGGCGCCAAAGAGGTTTTTGTGGTTAAAATCATAAGCGGAGGCATAAAGCTGCGCCAATGCCCCCAAAAATATGGCCCACGGAATGACAAAAGCTGTGCCAGTCGTCACGCCGAGTTTTTGCGACGAGGCTACCGCCGTAACCACGGCCAAGCCCAAGAGTCCTATAGCGGAAGGGTCAGCTACCTCAATTTGGACTTTGCGTTCAATAGAATCGCTCAAATAAACTTCTCCTTCGAAATAAAAGGTTCAACATGATGGCTTATGAAATAATATTGCATCATATTGTTATAGATAATGCAATATAAATTCGGCGGGACATATAAATTCGGCGGGACATATAAATTCGGCGGGACATATAAATTCGGCGGGCTGTCAATAAAAAAGTTTTTTGGCGGGATAATCTTTATTGCCACCTTAAAAAACCACGTCCTACGGACGTGGTCATCGCCTGACTGGCTTTGCCTGTCAGAGACCTGCCCATGCAGGTTACCTTCAAGACGTTGTCCCCACAACGTTAAGAAAGGAAACGAGCATGAGCAGATTTGCAAGAGCATCGCACGTGATCTGGCATTGTCAATATCACGTAGTATGGGTACCGAAATACCGATACCGGGTGCTACAAGGGCCGGTTGGTAAAGAGATATACAATTGCATAATGGTATTTTGCCAGCAGCTGGGATGTGAGGTGGTGGAATTGAACGTGCAGAGTGATCATATCCATATGCTGGTGAAAGTACCGCCGAAATTATCGATATCGAAGTTAATGGGAGTTCTGAAAGGACGAAGCGCGATCCGGATATTTAGCGCATTTCCATTTTTGCGTAAGAAACCGTATTGGGGGAATCATTTTTGGGCGAGTGGCTACTGTGTGGATACGGTAGGACTGAACGGCGAGATGATTCAGAAATACGTCAAATTTCAGGAGAAAGAAGAGTTGCATCAGGAACAGCTTCAATTGGAACCCCGTAGCGGACCTTCTCGGAAGGGCCGCTGAGTGCGCCCCCCTATGGGGGGCATAAAGCAAAACCACGTTCTACGAACGTGGTTCATTTACTTTAAAGTCTTGGGTTTGGCCTTTGGCGGTTTTTTTTCTGTGCAAGCCCTAGCCGCGCTTCGTCGGTTTGGGTGTTTCCAGGCTCGGCTCAGGAAATTTCAAATTTAAAGCCTGTGTTTGCGCCTTTGGCGCAATATGGACCCACGGCCTCGCTTGCCCACGGATGGGCTGATGCCGCGGAGGGCACGGATGCCCGGGAGGCGGCGAGATGGCCGTGCGCCATGCTACGCCAAGATGGGCGGGCGTCCCTCATGCCCTCCCCCTTGCGGGCCTGCGGCAGCTAATGTCTGTGCCTGACGACGCAATTTGCTCCGTCGTCTTCTCCAGCATCGTCATTGCGAGCGAAGCGAAGGCCGCTCCATGCCATCCGTGGCATCGCGGCATCAGCCCGTCCGTGGGCAAGTCAATCCAGACGATAGGCGTTGTGCTTTAGTGTAGTGGCCTGGATTGCTTCGTCACTTCGTTTCTCGCAATGACAGCTCGCGTAGGGCGGAAAAGCGTAGCGCCTTCCGCCGAATGTAAGTGTCTATGAATTCTGTTCTCACGTTTGCATTTCGGCAAACACTACATTCGGCGGATAACGCATAGCGCTCTGCACGGGGCTGTCCGCCGCCAGCGGCGGGAAAACACCGGGGGCGCGCGTGGGTCGCTTCGCCCGAGGCGAGTCTGACCTTTTCTGTTCTGTGGGATTTTCGTGGGGAGTCCAAGCATCTTTCCGGACTTTCACTGGCGGTCGGCGTCGCCGTTGTGCGCGCACTCACGCGTTGCGGGGCGAATGGCGTCATGCTCAAGTGGTCGAACGACATCCTTTTTGACGACGCCAAGCTGGGCGGCATCCTCGTCTAACTGGAGAGCGACGAGGCGGTGGTCCACGCAGTCGTCGGTATCGGGCTGAATCTGCGCTTTCCGGGAGACATCGGCGAGACCGGCATCGCTACGCTACCGGAATTGGGGCGCGATACGCAGATTGAAGCCGTGGGTATTTACGAAGGCGATACCGGTTCAAAGCCTCGCGGCTTTCAGGAGTATCCGACAGGTTCCGTGGAAGTGCGAATTCGGCGATCAAACAAGTCTGTTGTATTGGTGCTCAGTTCTTACGAACCCGTCCGCTGGTCGCTGGCTATGGAACCCGGTGCCAGGCTTTCGGCGGTCTTGATCTCGGGTTATCACGCGTCCGAGGTTGTTGGCACGGGAGCGGCACGCGTTATCAGAATCGGCAGTGCCCATGCCCATGCAGCAAATAGCAATGATTACAATGTATTGAATGCCGCAACCATAAGAACCGTTGGCGCTGGCATTCAGGTTTTCCAAGGAAGCTACAAAGGAAAATCATTCAGTGTCGGTGGGCGGTAACAGCCGGGGATGAATCGAGGAACATCAAGGTAGCCTCATTGATCTGTGCGTAACCATAGCGTGCTGAAAATTCCGGCAGCATTGGACCGGCATTGGCACACGACAGACCACGGTTTTCGACCTCACAAAGAGCTTCTGCAAATTGAGCCGCATATAAAAGAAAACCCGCACGGAATCGTCGGGTTCCGTGCGGGCTTTGAGATTGTGGAATCAGAACGTCAGTTTTCCAAACTCCTCGACCTGGGCCTTGATCGAACGCTCGGTTGGCAGACGTTCCATACTGCTCGCGCCGTAGAACCCCTGAATATTATTGCATCGCTTCAGGACATACTGCGCGTCGTCCGGCATGGCGAGGGGGCCGCCGTGACAGAGGACTATGATGTCCTGCCTC
>BNUC01000270.1 GCA_025997075.1 Betaproteobacteria bacterium
CGCAGCAAACGGGCCTGGGAAAGCGAGTTCGCCCTGGCCGGCAGGATCGTCAGGAAACGCTCATGGCCCCGCAACTCGGTACTGACGACCCGAAAAGACGGTTCAACGGCCTTCGCCGGGGCCGGACTTGGATTCGGATTTGGATTCGGGCGCGTGGCGGCCCGCATCGCGTGTGTCAGCCGACGCTCCAGTTGCGCCAGACGATTTTGCAGAGGCTGCAAAACCTTGGCGACCGGGCGTTCGTTCAGTGTCTGCTCGATACTCGTCAGGCGCTGTTCCACAGTTTGAGACTCGGCGTCGTAGCGCTTCAGCGGCACGGCCTCCGGCCTCTTCCGGTACTGTTCGATCTGCCGGGCAAGATCGGCGATGTGCGTGGCGAGTACCTGAACCTGGGTATCCTGGGTGTCCTGGGTATGGCTGCGGTTCTGTGCGGAGAGGTGCGAGAGTTCAACGCGATTGATGACGGTCAGCGCGCCGACGAGCAGCAAGCCGATGCCCGCGGTGATCATCCTCCAGCGCGCGCGGTCGCCGGACGGTGGCTTCATGGCTGAGGCCTCCCGGCTTTTGCGATATCCGCGTCAGGAACATCGGGAACGCTGACGGGCTTGAAGCACACCTGCCGGGAAGCCTCGTCGACCGACAGTTCCCAGGCGGGGCCGGCGAGCATCAGCAGCGCGTTGCGCAAAGTCATCGGGCCAAGGCGCCAATGCGAGGCGGGCAGCGGAAACGCATACAGCGTGGCGGCTTCCGGGGTATCGCACAGGCGATAGCCCGAGTGCAGCAGGACATGGCGCAGGGCATCGCCGACGTTCGTATCGAGTGTGGGCGGAATCGAGACCTCGACGATCTGCCGCATCAGATGGCGTTGCGCCGGTTCCGGCGTCAGTTCAAGCAGGGTGTAACGACCCTGGCGGGTGACGGGGACGATGTCCGGGGGCGCGGGCATGGCGCGGGAGGGAAGCTCACGAGGGGCAGGCCCGGTATCCCGCGCCACCGTTGTCGCGCAAGCGCTCGTCAGGACGGCGGCGATCAGCAGGCCATTGACCAGACTGCGCGTGGGACGGATTGCTGACATGGTTCGACTCTCCGAGAACGGAGCCGACACCATCGCCGATGGCGCTTGCCCGGTCAGCAATGAATACGGATTATGGCACGCCCCTTTTTATGCGGGCATCACGGCACGGACGCTTGCTTCTTTCAGAGGTGCCGCCCTGCGTCCTGTCGCTGGTGCAGGACACGGATAACGTCCAAGTGGTCGGCATAGTCCAGGAAATAGACCACATGTGAGCCGCACAGGTACTTTTGATAGTCCGGGAGTACCTCGGCAGAGCGGCCATGCTTTGTACCCGCTACCAGACCTTCAACTACCGCTATAAGGCTCCTGTGATAGGTGTCTGCCTGCTCCATCGACCAGTTCCTGAGCGTGTAGAGCCAGATTTCCTCAAGATCGGCCTCAGCCAGCGGGGATAGTCGGTATGGTTTAGCCATGCTGCGCGTGCAGCCGGTTTAAGAACGCCTCGCTATCGAACGGGCGCGGCTCCCCGGATCGACGACCTGCGTCTAGCGCTTCTTGCAGTGCCTTCACCTTGGCCTCGTGCTCCTCCAACAGCCTTAATCCAGCTCTGACTACATCGCTTGCAGTGCCATAGCGACCGCCTTCTATTTGGGTATCAATGAAGCTGGCGAAGTGTTGCCCAAGGGATACAGATGTATTTCGGTTCATGCGTCCTCCTGTCGAGTACCAAAATATAACAAACATTAGTATGTCTTGCTACCATTTCACTTCCAGGATTCGGTCGGCTCGGAGTCGGGTGAATAGATGTCGAGCATCTGCAAGAGGAAGTTCAGGGTTTTGTCGTTGACGCCCCCCAAGTGAAGTCGTGGATTCAGCAGTTGCTCGAAAAACTCTTTCTCGTATTTGAAACCGAACGTGGTGTCAGCCAATTTCGCCTTGATGATTCCGGCCATGTCGGTCTTGTTCTGGATACGGTCAAAGTAACTGGCATCAAAATCGTTTTCCAGAAAGATAATCCCGCTTTCCCGCCAACTGTTGTGATTGCCAAGATGAGACGCCACAGCTATAACCTGTGTTGTGTCCAGTCCGTTTTCTTTTGCTTTGATGTACATGTCGGTCAAGCTATCGACGTCGCTCACCGTCAGATAAGAAAAGACGACATCCTGGCACATGTTCTGGTACTTGATTCGCTCCGTGGCGCTGTACTTGATGGCGGCAATCTCCGCGTTGTCCGCTTTCAACTGCGCGATGGTTTCTTTCTTGTCCAGCGCCAGCCCCATTTGCCGGGCCTGGTCAACGAGCGTTGTCGCTGCCTTATCGAACAAGTAGTTGTTGTATTTCTCGACATCCAGGAACCCGCTTGTGAGATTCAGTGCGCGCCCCGCCCCGTCGCGTTTCCAGCCGGTGAAGGGTTCGAGATGTTCCTTTTGCACGAAGGCGCTGGCGGCCTCGTAAAATTTGGCCAGTGCCCTGGCCGTTGGCGAGATTTGCGGTTCCGGCTGGCCGCGATGAGCGTGTCCTTGCCGGAAACTTCGGTGCCTGTTGGGGTATCCGTCCGGGGCGTGAGCGGCAGCGCGGCGGGCGTCGAAACCAGGGAAGATACCGTACTCATGGCAATCCTTTCGTGACCGCGCCCCAGGTCCTCAACCTGGGGCGCGGCGTCTGATTATTGATATTAACCCGGCAAATATATAGGGCATATATGTTATAATGTTGTCATGAAAAGAGAAGACGCCCGGAGTCTCAGCGTTGCTGAGCAAAGAGAGAAACGCAAGATTGCGTTGCGGATGAGAT
>BNUC01000271.1 GCA_025997075.1 Betaproteobacteria bacterium
AAACACTTCTATCAGTGTCATGACGCCTCCCGATAAAAATCGAGAGTAAACCAGATTGGCTTAGGGTTTACAATACTACGTCATAACCGCTTGAATGTAAACGTTTTATTTCAACTGGTTACGACATTTACGTATGCAATAGCCCTGGCATGACGATGCCGGGCGGTCGTATTCGATTGAACATCCTTTACAATACGCGCTTTCGCTTTTCGGCCACAAATCATGATCCGCACCCGCTTTGCCCCCTCTCCAACCGGTTTTCTGCACATTGGCGGCGCGCGTACCGCGCTGTTTGCGTGGGCGTTCGCGCGCCATCACGGCGGCAAATTCATCCTGCGCATCGAAGATACCGACCTGGCGCGCTCGACGCCCGAGGCGGTGCAGGCGATTCTCGACGGGATGGACTGGCTGGGCCTCGCGTACGACGAGGGGCCGTTCTACCAGATGCAGCGCATGGATCGCTACAAGGAAGTAATCGGGCAGATGTTGGCGAGCGGTCATGCCTATTACTGCTATACGACGCCCGAAGAACTCGAAAAGATGCGCGAGGAGCAACTCGCCAGGAAGCAAAAGCCGCGTTATAACGGTACGTGGCGGCCAGAACCCGGTAAGACGCTACCGACACCGCCCGCTGACTTGAAGCCTGTCGTCCGCTTCAAAAATCCGGGCGAAGGCGTCGTCGCCTGGGATGATCTGGTCAAGGGGCGCATCGAGATTGCCAATGCGGAACTCGACGATCTGATCATTGCCCGTCAGGACGGCACGCCGACGTACAACTTCTGTGTCGTCGTCGACGACTGGGACATGCGGATCAGCCATGTCATTCGTGGCGACGACCACGTCAACAATACGCCGCGCCAGATCAATATCTTCAGGGCATTGGGCGCCGAGGCGCCGCAATTTGCGCACCTGTCGATGATTCTCGGCGACGACGGGCAGAAACTCTCCAAGCGCCACGGTTCGGTGAGCGTGATGCAGTACCACGAGGACGGTTATTTGCCGGAAGCGGTGCTCAATTATCTGGCCCGCCTCGGCTGGTCGCACGGCGACGACGAAGTGTTCTCGATGCAGCAGTTCTGTGACTGGTTCGACTTTGACCACGTTACGCCGTCGGCGGCGCAGTTCAATACCGAAAAGCTGAACTGGCTCAATGCTCACTACATCAGGCAGGCCGACAATGCGCATCTGGCCGGGGTGGTCGGGCTGCGACTGGAAGGGCGTGGTGTCGCGATCACGGAGACGCCGTCGCTGGAAGCCATCATTGCTCTGTACAAGGAACGTATCACCAACCTGAACGAGCTGGCGGATGCCGCCGAAGTATTTTTCGTCGATCCCGCGCCGAGCGCGGAGCTTCTGGCCCAACATCTGACGCCCGAAGCGCGACCCGCGCTGGCCGACTTCATCGCCGGCCTTGCGGAAGTCGCCTGGGATGCGCCAGCCATCAACGCCTTGATCAAGAGTTGCATCGGCGCGCACGGACTGAAAATGCCCAGGCTGGCGATGCCCTTGCGCGTCCTGTTGACCGGTCAAGCGCACACGCCTTCGGTCGACGCGGTCGTAGCGCTCTTCCCGCGCGAACTTGCGCTCAAACGCTTATCCTCTGCCCTGAAATCGCATCATTGATACAGAGGGACCGCACCCTTGCTCTCCGGCAACGGGTGCGCACCAAAAAAAATCCCGAGCCGTATGGCTCGGGATACAAACCCCATCGTTGCGATGGGTCAGGGAGGGTCAAACATTGCCAGCGGGGAACGCTGAAGCAATGTTTGAAGTCTACATTTCGCCACGGTCTCTGTCTGTAGCGCTTTGTAGAAAATTGTGTAACAGTCTGTTTTAGAACGGTAAGGATTCCACTTACCCAGCGTTCCAGGCGCAACAGTTCAAACTAATTTCACGCCGGGATGTCCTGATTCCGGGAAAAGCGGTGTTGTCCTTTACAATGCCAAGCTTGATTCTCCGGGAAACCCGTTTCATGGAAATGCTTACAATCTTTGTGGATATCCTGCTGCATCTCGACAAACATCTTGCCGTGCTTGTTCAGCAGTATGGGGCATGGATCTATGCGATCCTGTTCGCGATCATCTTCAGCGAAACAGGGTTTGTCGTCACGCCTTTCCTGCCGGGAGATTCACTGCTGTTCGTGGCGGGAGGGCTGGCGGCCGTGGGAGGAATGGATCTCCTGATTCTGGTGGTGTCGCTGGTGGCGGCGGCGACGCTCGGCAACATGCTCAATTACCAGATCGGACGTTATATTGGTCCGAAAGTATTCCAATGGAAAAAATCGCGCTTTTTCAACAAGAAAGCACTCTTGAAGACACAACTTTTCTATGAACGGCACGGCGGAAAAACACTGGTGATCTCTCGCTTTTTACCCTTGCTGCGCACCTTCGCGCCATTCGTTGCCGGCGTCGGGGCGATGAACTACGCGCGTTTTATGCTTTTCAACCTGCTTGGGGCCACTGGCTGGGTAGCGTCGTTGACGCTGGCCGGTTATTTTTTCGCCAATCTGCCCTGGGTCCAGAAGAACCTGAGCTTCGTGATCGTCGGCATCATCCTGATTTCGCTGATTCCGGTGGCCGTCGGATGGTGGAGCGGGCGCAAGGCGTGAATCGCGGGGAATCCGAAAACAAGTTTCGAACAGTACAGGCGGGGTGCGATTCAAACTGATGTGCAGTGATCAAATGGAAAAAGCAGTTAACCACGGCGACACGGCGGGCACGGCGAAAAGCAAAGATAAAAACGATTTTCGCTTTTTGCTTTTCGCCGTGCCCGCCGTGTCGCCGTGGTTAAAAAGGTTTTCAT
>BNUC01000272.1 GCA_025997075.1 Betaproteobacteria bacterium
CCGACCCTGGTAGTAGCAAAGCGCCTTGGCGCGTCTACAACATTGGCAACAGCCATCCGGTCGAACTCATGGACTACATCGCCGCGCTGGAAACCGCGCTCGGCAAAAAAGCAAATATGGAACTCCTGCCCCTACAACCCGGCGACGTGCCTGATACTTATGCCGATGTCGACGATCTGGTAAAGCAATTTAACTACCGACCTAATACCTCGGTTGAGCAGGGCATCGCCAATTTCGTTGAATGGTATCGTGGATATTTCGAGGCATGAGAGAAATCTGTGCTAACTTTGTCTCACTAGATGGTTTTCGAGTTGGGTAATCAAAAAATTGAGCACCAGCGCAACCGCGATGATGGCCGCCATTGACGTGAGGTAAGCAAGCGGTCGGGGCCAGTTGGTGCCCATAAAAAGATAGGTGTGGATCAGATAGATTTCCAGCACGCAGGGTGTCAGGCTGGCGAGCGGCCCGGCGGGAAGCGTCAAGCTGGTTTTTTCGAGCCACTGCACGGCAGCGAGTGCACAGAGTATGATCAGGGCGGGATTTGCTGCGCGGATGCCCGGCCCGACATTGAGGAATCCCATAGCTAATGCGGCTGCAATAGCTAGTGCCAACCAGAATTTCGCGCTACCAGGCAATGGATGCCAGGCGCAGTGAATGCCCAAGACGAAAGCTGTCGCAGTGATCCATAGTGCGTGCCCGACATCGAAAGTGCGACTGAGCCACCACGCCGCAACGACGGTGACTAGGGTGATGACAGACGAAACCAGTGTGTTCTGTTGCCAGCGGACGAGGATGGGAAAAGCTAGATAGAAGAGCAGCAACAGGGTGAAGAACCACAACCCACTCCCGAGCGGACTGGCGTTGTGAATGCCGAACCAGTTGATCCAACCGGACTGCCCGGTGAAGTGCAACAGGGTTTGCCAGGTGAAAAGGCCGTCGCGCCCCTGAAGGACGACCAGCGCGAACAGAAAAACCTGAATGAGCAGGAAGCGCAGGCCAAGGCGTTTCAGTTTGTTGCGCCAGAATGCTATCACGTTGACCTGGTTGCTATGCTTGAGCGTACTAAACAGCGCCGAAGACCAGGCAAACGTAAACAATCCTATCGTGACCGGGATCCATAAATGGAAACCGTTGAAAAAATGGCCGGTGGCAACAAGCAGAATCGCCAGCACTTTGGCGATGGCGAAATTGTACGAAACGAGAGGAGTGATGGTGTTCATAAAGTGCTGATTTACTTGTAAAGCAGGCATTATTTTTTAACACTTATCCTCATAGGGAACTTCGAACAGAAGTCGTCATGTTGTGTTATTCGAGTCGCAAGAGAACTTGCTATACCGGAGAGGACATCACGAGCTACTTTATTTAGAAAATCTAGAGATGAATTTTCGCCAAAAATGGTTAGTCGGGTAGTTTGGGTAGACTATTTTACGTTATAGTCGTAATTCAAAACCCCTTCACTATCCTACTTTGTTGACAAATACTCCACATTTTGATGATTGCTTTCCACTTCCCGCCACAGAACGGCAGTAGCGGCATTCAGCGAACCTTGCGTTTTGTTCAGCACCTTCCGGAATTTGGATGGCAACCTATCGTGTTCAGCGCTGATTCGCGGGCCTACGAGCGTGTCAGCGACGATCTCATGGCTGAGATTCCCCAAGGAACGGTTGTCAGTCGTGCCTTTGTACTCGATACCGCTCGTCATTTCTCGATCGCTAGGCGCTACTTCGCGGCCATGGCGCGCCCGGACCGTTGGATCAGTTGGAAATTCGCCGGTATCCGGGAAGGTATGCGACTGATAGAAAAGTACAAGCTGGATGTAATCTGGTCGACATCTCCAATAGCTACGGCGCATGTCATTGCGACCGAACTGCATCGACGTACGGGATTACCCTGGATTGCCGATTTTCGTGATCCGATGGTTCAAGTTGAATACCCGGCTGATCCTGTTACCCGACGTCTGTTGTATAAGATCGAGGCCAAGGTTGTTGATAATGCTGTGTTGTCCCTGTTTACCACGCCCGGTACGGCGTATACCTGTCGCCAACGCTATTCTGATCGCGCCGGACATGTGCAGGTTCTTGAGAACGGTTACGATGAAGAGAGTTTTTCCGGTTTGGTTTCCTCTGCTTCCCAGACCGAACCACTCAATCCTGAATTGGAGCGGCGATGCGCCCGACCCTGGTAGTAGCAAAGCGCTTGGCGCGTCTACAACATCGGCAACAGCCATCCGGTCGAACTCATGGATTACATTGTCGCGCTGGAAACCGCGCTCGGCAAAAAAACAAACAAGGAACTTCTTCCCCTGCAACCCGGCGATGTGCCCGACACTTATGCCGATGTCGACGACCTGGTAGAGTAATTCGATTATCGTCCCAATACCTCGGTCGAGCAGGGCATCGCCAACTTTGTTGACTGGTATCGGGCATATTTCAATGTCTGACCTCTCTCATTGATTGTTAATCTCTATCCCTTGAGGTACAACAAAGATATTTATGCAACTGCCCTAATACAAAAATCATATGCCAGGTTACGGATTTCTATGACATTAATGTTCTGCTTCAAAACATGAATCGCCACAACCCACGTCACGCCCTCGTGAGGAGTGCGTTCGTGCTCGACGCCAACAACCTTGGGAGTCGGGTCGTCAGCGGCGCCAGCTTTACCCTGCTCAATATCGTGCTGCGTACTCTCCTTACCATCGGTTCGATGTCCATCTTGGCGAGGCTCCTCACTCCCGCTGATTTCGGCTATCTCGCCATGGCTACTT
>BNUC01000273.1 GCA_025997075.1 Betaproteobacteria bacterium
GTTTAATCTCATCCGCAACGCAATCTTGCGTTTCTCTCTTTGCTCAGCAACGCTGAGACTCCGGGCGTCTTCTCTTTTCATGACAACATTATAACATATATGCCCTATATATTTGCCGGATTAATACGCGGCTTGGACGCTGAGTTTGGACGTGCAGGGTTATACGGGCAAACGCGAAAGCAATCGTTTGGCGGTGGCCCATGATGTTCTCAAGGAAAGCATCAAAAACCTTCTCAAATATCTTGATGATGACATCCTGCGTATCACCAGGGAAATCCGTCATCGGATCGACCAAGACCCAGACCTGAAGGACAAACAGAAGTTACTGGAGACCATTCCCGGCGTCGGCGAACGGACCATCGCCGTGCGGCTGGCCTTCTCCATCTCGCCTCAGCGTTTTGACAATGCGCGACAAGCCGTTGCCCTGGCCGGGCTTGACCCACGTCACCATGAATCCGGCAGCAGTGTGTACAGCAAGCCGCGAATCTCCAAAGTCGGACACGCCTTCTTGCGCAAAGCCCTTTACATGCCGGCTATGACTACCCTTTATCACACGGACTGGGGAAAATGCTTCCGCTCTCGTTTGTCTGCCGCAGGCAAGGTTCCTAAGCTTATTATCGCGGCCATGATGCGTAAGCTCATTCATGTCGCCTTGGGTGTCCTTAAATCAGGACAACCTTTTATCCCTGCTTTGCAGGGTAGTTGACAAAGTCCACAGTATCTATGCAAAAACCCCCGTCATTCCTTTGATAGCCGGAATGGGAAATGAAGGACGACACTTCCTGCGGAGTATGGCGATCCATCTTCCTCCCCCTCGCGGGGGAGGATGCCCGAAGGGCAGGTCAGGCGCCAGGTGTCAGGTGACAGTACTTTCTGGCGGCGAAGCCGCTCCTGATTGCTGTTACCTGCTACCTGGATTCCTGATACCTGACCCCCTCTCCCACAAGGGGAGAGGGAAAGCAAACGCCTGTTCATGCTTTACCATGACAAATATATTCATGCGATTGCCCTGACACATATATCTTCAGTAATCCACCGGCAACGGGTCGAGGCTGCGCCACAGATACCACGTGGCGACCGAGCGCCAGGGCCGCCAGGCTTCGCCGATGCGGGCGAGTTCGTCCCGTTGCGGCCGCGCGCCGGCCAGGTAATGCAAGGCCACCGCTTTTTGCAGTCCGATGTCGTCGAGCGGGAAAATGTCGGGGCGCATCAGGTTGAAGATCAGAAACATTTCCGCCGTCCACACGCCGATGCCGCGCACGGCGGTCAGTTCGGCGATGATTTCGGCATCGTTCATTTTGGACCAGCGGCGCGTGTGAATCTGGCCGCCGGCGAAATGCCCGGCCAGGTCGGTGATGTATTCGGCCTTGCGCGCCGACAGGCCGCAGCCGCGCAATTGCTCCACGGTGCAGGCCAGGATGCGCTTCGGCGTTGGTACGCCCACCGTCGCCGTCAGACGCGCCCAGACGCTGGCCGCCGCCTTGACCGAAATCTGCTGGCCGACGATTGAGCGGACCAGCGTGGCGAACGGTTTGCCGCGAGAGACGATCGACGCGCCGGCATACGTCTTGACCAGGCGCTTCATTACCGGGTCGGTTCGCGCCAGTTCGCGGCTCGCTTGCTGCCAGTAGTTTGGAGTCATTGCGGTATTGTAGATGCAAGCTCAAGGATGAGGTGATTTGGCCGATGATCACCAGTAAAAATCAAAGTAGTAGAATACAATTCTTGTGATGATTGACGTTTACTGGACAAATATGGTGGTACAGAAAATACTTGCCCAGCCTTGGATTGCGCTGGCTTTCGTGCTGATTCTGGCCTTATTGTGGCTGGCGGCATGGAGACGGTGTCGGCGCGAACGCTTGCTCAAGCTCCAGGCCAAAGAGAAGAAAAGAGGCAATCTGCGGCTGGTACACGATGCCGATGAAAAGCCGGAAATCGACAGCGACCGGCACGATAGGGTGGAGTCTGAACAAAGGGCGAAGTCCGAACAAAGTCGACACAGTTACCGGCGATTAAAAAGAAGGGGATAAACCGTAAACAGAAAATGCCTGTTCGGCGAACCGAACAGGCATTTTCAATGTTGGCGGAGTGGACGGGACTCGAACCCGCGACCCCCGACGTGACAGGCCGGTATTCTAACCAACTGAACTACCACTCCAGTGCTACCGAACAATGAACCACCGAGGCAGGCGGTTCATACTGATGCTGGCGTCCCCACGGGGATTCGAACCCCGGTTATCGCCGTGAAAGGGCGGTGTCCTAGGCCTCTAGACGATGGGGACTATGAACCACTAACAAAATGCTCCTGACTCTTTTGCGCCTTGTCATCGGCACATCAAGCCAAGAAGACTACATTACTGCGTTTCATTTTCTTAGCGGTTCTTAGTACTCTGTTCTTTCGTGCGTCTGGTGGAGGTAAGCGGGATCGAACCGCTGACCTCTTGCATGCCATGCAAGCGCTCTCCCAGCTGAGCTATACCCCCGCTCGAAAGAGGACGCATTATAGGGAGGCGACCGATGCTTGTAAAGCACTTCCCGCTTTTTTCCGAATTTTGTTTGATCCGAGCGCCTGAAAAACGGCAGTGCGGCTTTCTGGTTAGAATACTTGCTGCCTGAGCAAGAAATTAGCGGCAGGCCTTCAGGCCTGTCGGTCTAACGTGTTTTGGAAGGGGTTTGCATCCCCTCCCAAAACGGTCGCCGAAACCCCGGCCTTCAGGCCGGGGTATGGCTCCCACCTTTCTTACGGGCGGGGTTTCAA
>BNUC01000274.1 GCA_025997075.1 Betaproteobacteria bacterium
ACGCTGCCGCTTGGGTCAAGAGGGCCGCTACATGAACTGGCGCGTACCGCGTTATGGCTGGAAGGTTTTGAAGAAGGTCGTCCCTTGAGTTTTCTCGACCACCATTTGCAGGTGGGCGATGCGCTGCTGGGCTTGATTGACTTGAACACGCTGGAACAGGGCATTCCCAAAGACGCCTTCAAGCAACTCTCAGGCGACGACAAGGAAGTGTGCAAGCAGCTTGCCAAAATCAACGCCGCAGAACTCAAAGACCTGAAAAAGAAACGCAGCAGCCCACAGTTTCAATTGAATTTGCATGACAGGAGCAGTCTGGCGACCCTGCAAAATATAGAAGCCTTGCCGGAAAACACCACCCGACAAATCGCCGCCAAAGAAACCGCCTATCAAGCGTTTCTGGAGCAGGCCAGAACCAGCCGTCTGGCGCACGCCGCCGATTTGCTGGTGGGCGCGTATCTGTTGCCCAAACTCGCCGCAACGCAAAACGAACTTCCTACCAGCGCCACGGTTTACCTCACCTTACAGGGCGATGCTCTGCCGTCGCAGCAACAAGGGGCGCTGGCTGCGGCGCAGTCCGCTTGCACAGAAGCCCGCGTACTGCACTGGCCATTGGCATTTCCGCAGGTGTTTGCGGGGGGAGGGTTTGATTGTGTATTGGGTAATCCGCCGTGGGAACGCATCAAGCTGCAAGAAGAGGAATTTTTCGCTACCCGCCACCGTGACGTGGCCGAGGCCAGAAACAAGTCCGAGCGCGCCCAGCGCATCCAGTGGTTGAGCGAAGGCATGTTGGCGCGTCACCTGTCACCGGAACTTGAACACCCACCCCGCGAGTGCGAAGCGGAGCAAGGTCTGTACCATGAATTCATCGTCGCTCGCCGCACGGCGGAAGCTACCAGCGTGTTCGCCCATGTGAAAGGCGAAGAAGGCGGACGCTATCCGCTCACCGGCGTAGGCGATGTCAACACCTATGCGCTGTTTGCCGAGACCATCAGCCAGATTGCGCATACCGAAGGTCGCGCGGGCTTCATCGTACCGACCGGTATTGCGACGGATGATAGCACCAAAGCCTATTTCGCGCACATCACGCAAAGCGGGCGGTTGGTCAATCTGTATGACATCGAGAACCGCGACAAGCTGTTTGCAGCCGTCGATAGCCGCATGAAATTTTGCTTGCTCACCTTGGGCAAGGCCGAGCGAGCCGAGTTTGTCTGCTTTGCCACGCAAACAAGCCAACTGGCCGACCCTCGCCGCCGCTTCACCCTCACGCCCGATGAATTCCGCCTCATCAATCCCAACACGCTCACCTGCCCGGTGTTCCGCAGCGAGCACGACGCCGAAATCACCAAAAAACTCTACCGCGCCGCGCCGGTGCTGATTGACGAAAACCGGCCTGACGGTAACCCTTGGGGCATCAGCTTTATGGCAATGCTGCATATGTCTGGTGACAGCCATCTGTTTCTCGATGCGCCGGAGCCTGGCGCGTTGCCGCTGTACGAAGCCAAGATGATTCACCAGTTCGACCATCGCTGGGCGACTTACATAGCAGATGGTGCGTGCAGAGACATGACCGAGGCGGAAAAAGCCGACCGAAATGCCACCGTCACCCCGCGCTATTGGGTCAGTCAGTCTGAAGTGGAACAACGCCTCGCCGATAGGGGTTGGACACACGGCTGGCTGATGGGCTGGCGGGACATCTGCCGCGCTACCGACGAGCGCACGGTGATTGCGAGTGTGGTGCCGAGGGTGGGTATCAACCACAAAACCCCGCTGTTCTTCGCCAATCTCGCATCCAAAGCCACTTACAACGCTGCCTTGCTTGCGAACTTTGATTCATTGGTGCTGGACTATGTTGCCAGGCAAAAGGTAGGTGGAACATCTCTGACATACTTTTACCTGAGGCAATTGCCATTTATTCCACCAGTTCGTTACACCGATGCTGACCTCGCCTTCATCGTCCCGCGCGTGCTCGAACTCACCTACACCGCGCACGACCTCGCCCCTTGGGCACAAGACCTCGGCTACGACGGTCAGCCTTTCACTTTCGACCCCGAACGCCGCGCCATCTTGCGCGCCGAACTGGATGCCTGGTACGCCCGCCTTTATGGTCTGACTCGCGACGAACTGCGTTACATCCTCAATCCCGCTGATGTGATGAGCATAGCCTACCCTTCTGAAACTTTCCGCGTGCTCAAGAATAACGAAATCCGGGAATTCGGCGAGTACCGCACGCGAGATCTGGTGCTCCGCGAATTCGACCGCATGGCGTTTGCCGAAGCTAACGGTCTGCAATACACCAGCACTCTCATTCCACCACCCGGCGAACAGGCGCAACCGAGTTATTCATCGCACGGCATCATCAGAGATGAAATAGACGCGCGTTTGGCGGGTCTGCTGCTCACGATGATTCGGCAGTCCGGGCGTTTGCAGCATCGCTATCTGACTGATGCAATGACATTAGCGACCAACCCCGCGTCACTCCATAAATACACGGATACGCAGGGCGTCGAATGCATCGCCGCATTCCAAAAACAGCATCACGATATTTTCAACGCTAACCGACTGTCGGGCGCACGCATTCAAACCTGGCTTCGTCACTTCGAAGACATCCTCGTGATTCGGATGGACTCAACAGACCAGCTTATTGCCGTACCTGGCGCAGCCATGCCCGACTACGCTATCGCGGACGAAGAAACAGTTCATGTAGCGGCCCTCTTGACCCAAGCGGCAGCGC
>BNUC01000275.1 GCA_025997075.1 Betaproteobacteria bacterium
ATTATGGCATTACAAAATGGGGAATCGACGAAGTTGGGTTAGGGGCGCTCATGGGGTTTATCCAAACGCGAGAGTTATAAAAAAACCCCCGCCGGAGCGGGGGTTTTGGACCGAGGGTCGGGCGTGTTGCTGACCCGAACCGGGGAGGTGAGGCTTAGACCAGATGCACGGTGGCAGCATCCCAGTAAGCCGCGGTGAGCGAGTGGCCTTCACCGAAGTCAACATAACCGATAAGGCCAATTCTGGTGTCATTCGGCCCGCCTGCGGTGCTATTGAACTCGGCTACACCATCCTTATCTGTGTCTTGCCAGAGCTCAATCCTGTAGGTACCAATCCCCTCACCCGCGGTATCTGCTGCGACGGTGACGTAATAAGCACCTTCGTTCACGGTGTTAGTTGTAGTCGTCCCCGCACCTGCAGCAAGATCCAGCGCAACCTTATCGGTTATGGCATACGTATTGCTCGTGAGGAAAGCGGCAAACACGCCGAGACCATCCGGGTTGGCATTGCTGAAGTCCAGGTAGTCGGTACCGCCACTGTTTGACGGTACAACGTCGGTGCCATCGGTGAAGTCAACAGTCGCTTCGGCGACAGTGGCGCCACCAATTACAAGAGTACCCGAAGCCGTCCCTCCAGCAATAGTAATCGTCCCGCTAGTAACTTCCTCAAGAGCGGGGATATCACCAGCCGCAGTCCTCGTTAGTGTGACTACCGTACCAGAGACCGAAGCCGTCCAACCCGTAGTGGTTGTGGAGGCTACCCCAGCAAAAGCCGTAACCACGTCAGCAGTAGTAGCGAACAAACCCGCCGCAGAGGTGAAAACCGCTCCATTATCCAGGGTAATGACAATCTGGTCACTATCGGTGCCGGTACCAGCCGCAGTCACAAGGCCATCCAGATCAATCTCGACCGTACCCCGCGTAGCCGCAACCGCCGGTGTCACTGGAGTTTCAACAAAGTTCACCACAGTGGTATACCCATTGTCGAGCCCCGTGAACTTGATGGTGTCGTTGCTGAGCGCACCCGTGCCCAAGACGATCACGTCATGGGCGTAATCATAGCCGTCAGTGCCAGTAGCAAAGGTGCCCGCATGATAGCTCTTGCCAGCGTCAATCACGTTGTCAGAGACATGCTCGGAGTCGTAACCTTTGATGTCATTTCCGTCGGCGATGGCAAATACTGAGGCGTAGTCATTAGCGAGCTTGGTTAGTGCGGCGGAATTAGTAAGGCTACCGTTAATCCAGCCCGCCAAGTCTGTCGTCGTGGTGATTAAGCTGACCACCAGATTCGCCATTTGACTGTCAAATCCATCATGGTTGATCAGATAGTCGACATACGCTCTCTTGAGGCCGCTTACATCCTGACTATTCAGTTCCGTTGGAAGGACCGGAACAAAGTCGATTTCCAGATCACCGACGACAGCATGCTCGCCATCCGACAGCGCACGCACGACCAGAGTGGAACCGACGCTTTCTTCGGCGACGAGGAGCTTGGAGAGCACCGGGTCGTCGTTGATGGCGGCTATGATGGCCCGGTTGACGTCATGGTCGCTCGTCCGGTATGTATTCGGAGCGGTCGGGATTACAATGTCCTTACTCACGTAAGTACCGCTCCTGACATCAGTGAACGAGACCTGAACCTTGGTCTTGTAGAGCCAATGGAGGTCGTTAACGTCGGAGGTCAGAGATTCAAGGTTCGTATCGACCGCGTTGAATATCCAGGTGGCGCGGCCGGTGGAACCGGCTGCCTCCTCGCCCGAAGTCATACGCATATGGCCGGTGTTGTCGGCGTAGTAGGTGTCGTTGCCGTTACCCAGGTCGATTTTCCAGTCACCGGAACCGAAGGTGTTGACCACGTCGTCGCCTTCACCCGCATTGATGTAGAGATTGGCGTTCTGCTTGCTGTTGATATACCAGGGGGTGGAGTCATCGGCATTCGCGAGCTCATCGAGATACTCTGCATTGTAGATCGCGGTGCTGATGAGGTCGTTACCGGCTTCGCCGTAGATCTTGAGGTTGAAGTCCGCAAAGGTGGTGGTGCCGGCCTTGAGGAGGTTCGCGGACGAGATGGCGAGATCGAGCACGTCGTTGTTGGCGCCCAGATCATAGACAAAATCAAGGTCATCTCTGGCGGCAATATCAGGCGCTTGATCTTTGAGGTTCAAGTACTTGTTGACCACATTTTCGGTGAGGATGGCGTTGATCCGGATATTGCCCTGGAAATCCTGCTTCCAGGTGTCATCAATCCGACCGTGCTTATTGATGTGATCATCAGCCTTGGTGATGGAGGCATCAAAAATGCGCACATCGGTGAAGGCGTAGCCGTTGTTCTGGGCGTCCGTGGCGCCGTCAATGTCCTGATCGGCGATCGTGCTGCTGCCCGTTCCGTTCAAATACTCGCTGCCCGTATAGGGACCGACCTTCTTGGTGCCGGAGAGGTCATTGATCAGCGTATGGACGTTGGTGTCGCCCTGCGCAATCAGGTCGCCCGCGCGCAGGCCGCCTTCTTTTTCGGCATCGGGGGTATCGCCCGGTTCGCGTTGTTCCCAAGCGCCGGGGAAATTATATGTCTTGACCTTGCCATCCGGGGTGACTTCGTTGCGAACGTAGACTTCCCGCAGGGTTACCGGGGAGGGAGATATTGGTCTGTTGGGTTCGCGTGGGCGCATCCGCGTGGTTACGCGGTGCTTTGCCGACCTTTGTATGCGATTTGTTCCAAAAA
>BNUC01000276.1 GCA_025997075.1 Betaproteobacteria bacterium
AAAAGGCGGCAAGGTTTCAGATGAAGATTATGAAAGTTTGAATATCAAACCCGCAGAATTCCATGGCGAATGGAACTACAGAATCTCTCCTGTCTTAATGTAATTGCCTAGTTTGTTTGGTAACAGTGTCACGAGTTTTGAATCTGTCTGGAGTTGTAGCCAATGAAGTGTCCGGTCGTCATATTGTTCAACTTCCCTGTGAGGAGGCTGGAGATGAGGCGAACGGAGTTGCCACAGGAGATACGGAAGATGAGATTCGAAGAAGCGTATGAAAGCTGGAACATCGGTGCGATTGAAGATGAGTTCGGCGTTATTGTTGATCGCAATATCGCCAATAAGGCGGCCACTCGTGCCGCCGTCGCCGATTTGCAGGGTTCCGTCGGAAATAGTGGTGAGACCGGTGTAGATGTTGTCGGCGGTGAGGATCAGTGTTCCCGCGCCGTCTTTGGTGAGTGTGCCTGTTCTGGAAAGGAGACCGGACAGGGTTTGATCCGCGCTCTGGTTGAAAAGCAGTGTTCCGGCATTGGCGATGGTTCCGGCGTAGCTGCCGTTGCCCAGAGTGCCGGTCACTTCCAGCGTTCCATCCGCGATAGTGGTATTGCCGGTGTAGGTATTGGCCCCGGAAAGGGTCAACGTTCCCGCGCCGGTTTTGGTGAGGCTTTTGCCGTCCCAGCCGTTGTAGTGGGTCGATGCAAGATTGTCCGCAAGATCCGCGTCGACGGTAAAACTGTCGCTCGCGTTGGCCAGGTTAAAGGCGCCGTGCGCGTCATTCGTCCGGTTCCAGGCGAGTGTGCTGTTCAGGAGCAGGTTGTTGTTGCTGTCTCTTTGTGCGGAGAAATCGAGATAGTTTTCCGGATCCAGGATGCTTCCGCTGCTGACGAGGAGGTTTCCGTCGAGGGCGATGCTCATGTCGCCGGGATTGCCGGTGAGGGTGTTGGCGTTGATGACCGTCATCGGCGAAGCGCCGGAACTGTAACTACCGTAGTCGTAGCCGGTAATGTTCAGCGTGGTGTCCGAGCCGATGGCAAAACTCTCCGCGCGGATCGTTTTGTCGGCGGCGATATTGAGCGTGCTTTCGTTGAAACTGACCGTAGTGACTTGGCTATCGTCCGTGACGTTCCAGGTGGCGTTGTTGTCGAGTTCGAGCTGGGTGCTGCCCGCACCCGTGTTGTTGATGGAACCGGCGAGGATGGCGTTGTCGAGGTTGAGACCAAGTGAACCGCCGCCGTTGTTGGTGACATCGCCGACGATGCTGGTGCCACCGGAAACGGCGACGTTGGTCGAACCGGAATTGCCTTCACTGATAATAATTCCGCCCGCCTTGCTGGCATCAACGTTATCAAGATTTACGGTCAACGTACCAAGTTGTGATTGGTTATCGATCAATTGTGGCCCGCTGATTATTGTGCCATTAAGGCTGACAGTAGTGTTATTGATTTCGCCAGCGCTTGCATTGCCTGAGAGACCTTTGTTTGATAATCGTTCCTTGGCTATTGATCGTCCCACCTGTTAAGTTGATTGCCGTATCCTGGTTTCTCCCAGCGTTACTAGCCTCGGTCATGGTGGGTAGTATAAGAACAGCAGAGTTAGGATCAATAACCTCAATGCTTAGGTTGTCGGCATTGATAATACCGCCGCGGTTTACTCGAAGCGCTCCCGCATTTGTGCCGGCGATAGTGAATTTTCCACCCACGATATCGAGAGTGCTATTTGTATCGGCATAAGCGCCACTTCCGCCATTCGATGTCAGCGTGACATTGGGATTTTTGACGATAATATAGGCGTTCGTTGGATCACCTGCATTTGTTTGTGTTTGTATAGCGCGAATGCTTGCTCCTGTTCCCGTGATAGTTACACTATCAATATCCGCTTGGCCGCCTCTGTAAGCCATTATGCCAGTATATCCTCCGGTGGCATTTGCATCCGCTGTAATATCTATGCTGCCTCCGGTAACGACGGCTTTGGCGTTTCTCTCTAAGCGGATTGCTGATGCATATCCCGATAATCCTTCAGTATTTAATTTGAAGCTAACATTATCAATGGAGGCGGCAATTTGATTGGTTTTGCTAAAGTCGGAAATACTGCCAAACAGAACAATTGCTCCTGCATTAACAACGGTTCCCCCTTGATAACTGGCATCTATCGAGCCGCCATTCATTATTAGACTGGAGGCATCGCCGCTGAGATGAATAGGGGAAGAGTTGGAACCATTGCGGCTGAAGTTGATGTTTACTCCATTCAGATTGGCTGAGGCACCGCTAGAAATCGTGATGGCGTTACCGGCGGCAGAAGTATAAGTATCGCCGGGATTACCGACCAGTGTGTTACCGGTACCGGATACAGATTGGGTTGTGTTGTAGTCCGTTGCCAGTGCGGATAATGGCAAAGTAGCAGCAACGAAAAGAGAAGAAAAAAGCGAGGAGAGGCGAGAAACGATAGGGTGAAGAGAAAAACGCGGGGAACGGGCTGGAGTGTGTGGGAAACACGAAACCGCCGAAGAGAACCCTAATGGCTCAATAATTGCGGTGTGCGTGGCTCGGAACAGTTTAGCATGTCTCTCCCCTTTTACATTGACAGGTATCAGAAAACACAGGGTAATCGCACACGCAGAAGTCATAAGTCATAAGTCATTGTATCGAAGAGCATTGTCCAATGGGGTAAGACCGAGCAAAGAAGCGCGGTACTCTGGGATTCGGTCAGCGGTTTTGCGTCGGGA
>BNUC01000277.1 GCA_025997075.1 Betaproteobacteria bacterium
GTCTTCAACCGCTCGGCCAATCGCTCTATCGTCGCCTTGTCTCCAACTATCAGTTGCTTCATCTTTCCCTCCAATTCCAGTCCTTAGAGGTATTTTAATATTTATATTATTGAATGCAAATTTGTATCAGGAATCAAAACCAAAGCTATGCTGCACTTGCCTTTGATACCTGATACCTGATACCTGGCTAGCCCAACCGTTCAATTTTTGCGCAAGCCGTCTCTACGTGGTGTTCCAGGGCGGTAATGCACGGTCGGAAGCGTGAACTGAATCCGCTTTCCGTCTGCACTTTGGCAAGGAAAGACTGCGCGAGCGCGGCGGCTCGTCGCCATGTTTCGTTGGCGACGCTGGCGTGAATTGTCGCCTCGCTTACGATATCCGGCAGCCCGCCCCCGCTGCGCGGCGCGAAAGCCATCGGCGTCATGTCATAGGTGGGAGCAATGTCATAAGGGGCTCTTTCGCCCACGAATGACAGATTGCCATTGTGCCTGTCCGTGTTGGCAATCAGGACGCCAAAGGCCCATAAGAGGCTCGCGCCCTCTGCTGCGCTGGCGAGAATGTGACCGTCAGCCGCAAGGCGGCGGGTAATGTCCGGCCAGTTGCTTGTTCCCGATCCAACAAACTCGGCATCCAGTGCAGCAAGAGAGAACAGCGCGCGCCGTCCCAGATTGCCGACGCGGTCAAAGCGTTCGACTTCGAGAAAACGTTGGGCGCCGTGGTCGATGATGCTTGTTTTGGCAGCAGGAATTCTGGCTTCACGCAGCGTAGTTAGCGCGAGATGTTCAGCGAGTAATAGGTCGCGCCAGCGTTCGCTTACCGGGCTTTGTTCCGCCTCGCTGAACTTTACGATGACGTGCTGAATCCCAAGCGGCGTCATGGTGACGGCGGTGAACTTCGGCTGCTCGCCTCCGGCTGATGAACCGGGCGGCTCACCGCTGGCGACTTCATGCGCCAGACGCGCATAGTCCTCGTCTGTTACCAGATTGGGGACCGGCTCTGGACTGGCGAGAAAACGTGCGCGGGCGACATCGCCCAACAGAAGATTGCCCACGACATCATGCCCCTGCGCGAGCAGCGCCCGCAGGGCATGGGTATCCGTCCACTCGGTGATTTGTTCAGGTAAACCAAGCTCGTCGCCATAGCGTGCGGCAAAAGTCCTGCCAAGATAGCCTTGTGGTCGCATGTCAAGCAACCACCAGGGTAGTCCGTCGCTATGGCGGGTTACTCCGTCATCCCGACGCATGACGAAACCTTCTGGTTGCACTGGAATCAAGATTCCAATCCGTCGGATATGCCCCTCTTCATCCACCCTGTAAACCGGGATATCGGGCAGCCCACGCCCGGTATCGCGTAGCACATATTGAATAGATGGTCCCGCCCCGATGCGGGCAATGGCGTCGCCCAGACTGGCGAGTGCTCGTGAAAGTGTTGGCTGACTTATCTCAATATTTTCAGCAAGTTGGCGTGATGACAACTTGCCACTGGAGAGACGAGAGCGGATAGCATCGGCATGCGATGGCATGTTTTGAATTGAAAAATGAATAGATAAGTGAATATATATTACAAGGGATATGAAGACCAGAACAATGCATTTGGTAAGCAATGTGGATTTCGGGCATGTTGCGGATTTACTTCAAAATTTTCCGTCTGCAATGAGCGTCGTGTTGCCTGATCCCCACGACATTTTGCAGTACAAATCAATCAACCAATGGTGGGTTGCGCTAGGCCCACATTCTACGTCTGCTATTTTTCATCCGCCTCAACGCCCAATGTTTTCGCCTGACGCAGGGCGTAGAGTTTGCCAGCCTGAAAAATATTGTGCTTGCGGGCTTCGATGATGGCTTTTTCATCATCGGACAAGCGGGATTTTATCCAGATTATCGAGGCGGGTGTAGTGAGAACCAAGCGCTTGCCGCGCTTCATCCCACGGCAGTCCACCCTTGCGGTTTCTCAGGAAACGATGGGTTGCATCCAACAATCGATATTGGCTCGCGTCATCGACCATCGGCAGATGCCGTTCTACCGTTTCCAGTTCGTCGAGGGCTTTTTTGAGGTTGGTGACCATGCCGGGACTGTTGGCGTAGCGTTCGAGGTCACCGAGCACGATGATTTTTTCGGTAGCCACGATAAACGCCAGATCGTTGCTTTTTCCGACTTCCCTCACATGTTTCAATAAATCGCTTCGGCTACTGTTCAGCGCAGCGGTTTCCGGCGTTTTGGCGACTACTGCTGCAGAAAGTTCCTCCTGAGCCAGCAGACGCTGAAGATTGGCGAAGCGATCCTTTGTCGTCATGTCTGCTGCCAGTTCTTGCCAAGCGTTTTTTCGGCCTGATCAGCCAGCCCGACTGCGCGAACAAAATCGGCACCCGCTTTGGTCCTGAGCGACCGTAGCGCCGTGGATGGCCATTCGATCAGGCGCAGCCACGCCCAGGACGTATCTTCGTCGCCTACGCGACCTGCGACGATTGACTCTCTCATGTAGCGGTTTTCCGGCGATAGTCCCGCCCGCTCCGAATCGGACAGATAGCTGAGAGTGTTGTCTAATATATAGATAATATAATTTTCTGGAGAGTGAAAAAAAGTTCAGTTGTCGTGACGGCATGCCAGATGCGCAAGGTCAGATCAACCATGTGCTGTTCTCGGGAGACGACCTTGGTGCGGCGCGTAAATCGTCCCAAATGATGACGCGTGTTGCTGTTGTC
>BNUC01000278.1 GCA_025997075.1 Betaproteobacteria bacterium
TTTTTCACTCCGCTTTACAGTGCGTCCGGCAGCAATACGTACACGCCCATTACATCTACCGGCAAACAGGCGCTGACGCTGTATTGACCGACATCTCGGGCCGCCTCGCGCACGCGCTGATGGTCGGCCAGCAGGGTTTGAGCGCGTTGCTCGGCCAGCGTTTGCAGTTGCCGGGGATGTTCGGCGATAAAGTCCAGCGCGGTGCGGATTTCGCGCTGCATGACTTCCAGTGGCAGGTTGCCGGTGGGCGTGCATTCCAGCAACCGCGCCACACTGTCGTCTTGCAGCCATTGCGGATTAGTGCGGCCCGCCACGGCAAGCGCGACGGTTTCTTCAGCCATCATCTGGAACGGTTCGCGGCGGCGGACATAACTCAGTTGATGACGCAGACGCAGCAGGTAAACGCTGGTGACCATTTCCACGGCATCGGTCAAGGTGGTGGCGCAGCGTGCCGCCATGCCCGTTTCTCCTGCCAGACTGGTTTCCAGCAGGTATTCAGCCAGCACACTGACCAGCGGGTGACTGCGGTGGAGATCGTTAAAGTTCAGTTGCAGAGGTTTGGTGATGCCTTCGTCGGCCAGACGCTGGCGCAGGGCTTCGGGCAGATGCCGTGGGGATAAGCGGAACTGCTGATTGCGCACTGGCTCCAGTGGCGCATTGAGGCGGGCGCAGGCGCTGTGTACAAAACGTTGCACATCGGCCTGGGCGCCGAGCGCTTCTTGCTGTTTTTGCCATTCGGGTAGCACTTCGTCGGGGCGGATTCGACGCTGGGCAAACACGGTACGGTTGGCTTTGGCTTTTGCCAGCGCGTCCTGCCATTGGGCTTGCAGCGGCGCGAGGATTTGTTCGGATTCACCAAAGTCAAAACTGGCTTGACGGGGCTGACGGTTGTCGCTGCGTTTCATCAGCGCCGCCTTCACCAGCGCCTGATTGATACGCGCTTCGTCTTCCGGCATGGGCACCAGTACACCGAGTTCTTTTTGAATGGTTTCGCCTTTACGCAAAATGACATTCAGCACAAAACCATCGACGGGGTTGTCCTGTCCCCACAGCATGGTGCAACGCACCTCTGCGGCCTGTTGACCAAAACGGTCGACGCGGCCTTCGCGTTGCTCGTGGCGGGTAGGGTTCCAGGCCAGATCGTAGTGAATCGCCGCCGTGAACAGGTGTTGCAGATTGATGCCCTCAGAAAAGCAGTCGGTGGCAACCAGAATGCGCGTTTCGCCTTCCTCCATGGCTTCAACGCGTTCACGCCGCTCTTCCGGAGGGTATTCGCCGGTAACAGACTCAATGATGACCTTGGGAAAGGCTTTGCGAAGATGTTCAGCCACATAATGGGCGGTAGCGATATAACGGCAGAACACTACGGGGTGGTAGCCGTCTTTCAGCAGGGCTTTTACATGCTTGATGAGTGCGGCTAACTTCGGGTCGCCGTCGACGCCTGCCAGACGTTCGGCTTCTTTGATCAAGCCTTGCAGTCGGCTGGCTTCTTCCAGTTGCGCGGGGGGTTCCAGATCGCTGCTGTCGAGATTATCGGCTTCACCATCATGCAGGCGTTCGTCAGCCAGCAGGTCATCGGTATCAATACTGCCTTCCAGACGTGTCGTGAGGGCTTTGACAGCCGCAGCGGGTGATGAGGCGACGCAACGCAACAAGGCAAGTGTGGCATACCAGATCAGGCGGCCACGGTTTTCACCCTGTTGCTCGATGGTTTCAGCCAGTTCGCGGCAATAGCTCTGAACCGAATCAAAAAAAGCGCCCCAATCCCCGCTGAGTTGATAGGTGACTTCGGTTTTCATGCGGCGGGGAAAACCCCGACCATCGCCAGTTTCGGCCTGCCATTCGGCGATGTCCTTGCGGCGGCGTTGGACAAAATGCCGCGCAAATTCCTGGCGCAATGGATCACTGGCAGACACGCGATTTTGCAAGACGCCAAAGCGCGGGTCGAGCAAGGACAGCAGGTTGTAAAACGCGCTCTCGTCGCCTGAGTGCGGTGTGGCAGTGAGCATGATCAGATGCCGGGTTTCATCTTGCACCAGGCGTTGCAACAACTCAAAACGTAACTGCTTGCCCGCGCCACTGCTGGCGCAGGTGTGTGCCTCGTCAACAATCAGGAATGATGGCGCAATCGCCAGAAAATGTTCGCGATGGCGCTCGCTTTTGATGTAATCCAGGCTCACTACTACCACGGAATAGTAATCAAACAGACTGACGCCATGCGGAAGATCGCGCTCGATACGCGCTGCCGAGGTTGAGGTTAATGCGACTGTTTGCAAATTAAAACGGGTTTCCAGCTCGCTTTGCCACTGCTCTACCAGATGCGGCGGACATAGCACCGCCATGCGGGATATTTCACCACGATCCATCAGTTCACGGGCGATCAGCCCGGCCTCGATGGTTTTTCCGATACCGACGTCATCGGCAATCAACAGACGAATCGTGGTTAGACGCAACGCCATCAATAAGGGCACCAACTGATAGCCACGCGGCTCGACGGCGATATTGCCAAATGAACGGAATGGCCCACCTCCTGCGCGCAATTTGAGACGCAGGGCATCACGTAGCAGCAGGGCGGCCGCGTGGTTTCCGGCATGTTCGGGTTCCGGCCATGGGAAGGTGGCAGGCGTTACCGCTTGCAGCTCAAGCTCCGGG
>BNUC01000279.1 GCA_025997075.1 Betaproteobacteria bacterium
AGATCGATACCACTTTCCCCAGGTCTACGCCCGAAAACAGCACCGGAGCACCGATGGACAAGCCGCTCAGCGGCTGATCGAAGCGCAACTGAATGTACTGCGCCAGACCGTCGGGCGGGGCCATCGCGGTTGCCTGGTCACTGGCCAGAACAAATTGCGAGTTGTCGAAAGTGGGATCGCCCGGGTTGTGTTCGGGCGTGGCGAAAGCGATTCCACCCGAGATGATCGTTACAATGGACTGTGTTTTGAATTTAAGTCCGTCCGCCCCAAGTGAAATATCCATGCCGCTGGCGTTCCAGAACCGGGTGTTGGTGGTGACGAAACGGTCATAAGGCGCGTCGATGAAGATTTGCAGCCTGACGCTTTTACCGTCTTCTTCGAGCTGGTAAGAAGCCACGCGACCGACCTGGACACGCCGGTAATACACCGGTGACCCGATGTCCAGTGAACCCAGATCCCCGGTATTCAAGGTAAAGGATCGGCCGGGCATGTCGCCGACCACGGTAGGTGGAGTTTCCAGGCCGATGAAGGTTCTGTTCGTCGTGGAGGAAGAACCCCGGTCTACGCCGATGTAGGCGCCGGAAAGCAAAGTGTCGATGCCCGATACTCCGCCAACCCCGATGCGCGGGCGCACGACCCAGAAGCGTGTGTCCGCGCGGGTCAGGTTTTCCGCCGTTTTATCCAGCGAGACCGTGGCAATGACGCGTGAGCCATCCTCGCTCAGCGTGATTCCGGAGACCACGCCCACGGTCACATCCTTGAGTTTGACGGGTGTTTTACCAGCTTCCAGCCCAGCCGCCGTGCGAAACGCGATGGTGATTTCCGGACCGATCGACAACCAGGCGTGAACCAGCATCGAAATCCCGATCAATGCGGCCAGCGCCGGCACCAGCCAGACCAGCGAGACGCTCCCGCGGCGTGTTACGACGGGATCGCCGGGTTCGGGCAACTCTTTGAACTCTTCAGATTCTCTGTTCATTTTCCTAATGATTGTCCCAAATCAAGCGTGGATCGAAGCTCATGGTCGAAAGCATGGTCAGGATCACGGTCATGCCGAAAAACAGGATGCCGATGCGGGGCTCGATGTCGCTCAACACCTGAAATTTGACCAGGGTGGAGACGAACGCCACGACCACCACATCAAGCATCGACCAGTAGCCGACCAGTTCGATCAGGCGATAGAACCTGGCGCGTTCGCGCATGGCCCAGCGACTGCGCCAGCGCGAAGTGGTCAGCAGCAGTCCGAGAACCAGGAATTTGGTGCAAGGCACGGCGATGCTGGCGATGAAGATCACCAGGGCGATTCCGTAAGAACCGTCTTGCCAGAACTGGATGACACCGCTCATGATGGTGCTGTCGCCGCCACTGCCGAACAGCTTGGTGTACATGACGGGCAGCACGTTGGCGGGAATGTAGAGGATCAGCGCGGCGATGAGGAAAGCCCATGCGTGGGTGATGCTGTCCGCGTGTCGACGATGTAGGGCCGCTCCACAGCGAGGGCAGCGGGCCTGTCCGGTTTTGTCCGGCGCTTCGTCCAACGTATCCTCGCACACCAGTCCGCAACCGTGGCAGCCGATGACTCGCAACTGGCTCGCTCCGGGTATCTTGTTCATGGGTCGGTCTGGAGTGGTGGCCTGGATTCAGTCAATTCGGTCAATTCCCACAGCCGATTGAGATCCTGATTGGCGATCAACGGGATGAGCGCCACCAAGCCTGCCGTTGCCCAGAGTCCGGCACCGGGGGTTACCTGCACAAGATGTGAGAGTTTGATCACGGCCACCAGAATGCCGAGCAGGCAGACTTCGACCATGCTCCACGGGCGCAAGGCGGCAAGCAGGCGCATCGTCCCTGCAAAGCCGGGCGCGCGTCGGCCCGCGCGGGCATGAAGCAGCACCCAGACGAGCAGGCTGATCTGAACGAAGGGAATCCCGATGATCGACAGCGCGAAGGGGACAGCGATGAGAGTGATCGGACCGTGCGCCAGCACGATGGCCGATTCCCAGAGCGTGGCTTCATTGTGTAATCCACTCAGGCTGATGTGGATGACGGGAAAGACGTTGGCGATGACGAACACGATGGCCGCGGCCAGCGTCAGGGCAAGCCAGCCGTCGACATCGAGACGGCGGGCACGATAGAGAATTGCGGCGCATCGATCGCATCGCGCCACTTCGCCCGGCATCAGGGGGCGGCGCCGATAGACGCTGTCGCAGTGCTCGCAGACAATCAGGTCGGAAAAAGTTCTCATGCGTTTGTTTATCGAGTGTCTTTCACTATAAAACGAAATCGGCGCGTCCGGCTGGAATGTAGCGCAAGGGTTTCGGGTTTCAGCAAGAAATTAGCGACAGGCCTTCAGGCCGGGGTATGGTTCCCACCTTTCTTACGGGCGGGGTTTCAAACCGGAGTTAGTTTTACGATGAAAACCGGCAGTGAAAATACCGGGCTGCAAGGATCTCGGTCAAAGCATTTTAGATCACCTGGAAGTGGTGCGTCCCGTCGCGCTTGAGCTGGTTCACGAGGCCGAATTCCCAGTCGAGGTAAGCTTGCATGGCTTCGACGCTGTTGTTCGTGCCTTCGTAGGGACGGCGGTAACGGTCCAGGGGTTCGGAGGCGAGGCGTTCCGTCTGTTCCAAAGGCAGGTCTGCCGCTTTCCA
>BNUC01000280.1 GCA_025997075.1 Betaproteobacteria bacterium
CCGGGCGATGGTTTCGTCTTCGATCAGCAGGTCGGCGCAATAAGCGGCCTTGCCGGTTCCGTCGATAATCAGACCGTTTTGCAGCAGGGTTGTTTTAGACATGATTTTCTTGGTTTATGTTCCCTTGCGCTCGCGTATGCAAATCATCTTCCAGGACCCCTATGCCAGCCTCAACCCGCGCATGCGCATCCGCCAGATACTCGGTGAAGCGCTCGATACGCATGGCATGGCCACCGGCAAGGCGCGGCGTCAGGCGCGCATCGCCGAATTGCTTGACCTCGTCGGTCTGCGTCCCGAATATGCCGACCGCTACCCGCACGAATTTTCGGGAGGACAGCGCCAGCGTATCGGCGTGGCGCGCGCGCTGGCCGTCGAACCGGGTTTTATCGTCGCCGACGAGCCGCTGTCGGCGCTGGACGTGTCGATCCAGGCGCAGGTGGTCAATCTGCTCTGCGACCTGAAGGACCGTCTCGGGCTGACCATGCTGTTCATCTCGCACGACCTCGATGTCGTCGAGTTCCTGTGCGACCGGGTGATCGTGTTGTACCTCGGCAAAATCATGGAAATCGCACCGACCGAAATACTCTACCGTCATCCGCGGCATCCCTACACGCAGGCGCTGCTTGCCGCCTCTCCGGTCCCCGATCCGGCGCAACGCCTTGATAACCGGCCGCTGCTCACCGGCGATATTCCGAGTCCGGCCAACCCGCCGTCCGGCTGCGTCTTCCGTACCCGCTGCCCGCGTGCGCAAGCGGCCTGCGCGCAAACCATTCCGCCTTTGATCGAAGTCGCGCCGGAACACTGGAAAGCCTGTCTGCGCGACAATCTCCCCACGCCCCTCACATAAAAGGAAGCTCACATGAACTCCACCACACTTCTTGATCGCAGCTACAAAAGCTTTCCGCCCGCCGCCAGCGCGTGCCCCATCAACGAGATTGGCGCGCGCCACTGGAACATCCTCGCTGGCGACCTGCCCTTCCCGATCGCCCTGCTGCGCGAATCGGCCCTCTCCCACAACATTGCCTGGATGCAGGAATTCGCGCGCGCGCGCGGCCTCGACTTTGCGCCGCACGGCAAGACGACGATGTCGCCGGAGCTGTATCGCCGCCAGATCGACGCGGGCGCCTGGGGAATTTCCTTCGCCACCGTTTATCAACTCTCGTTCGGCGCCGCAGCCGGCCTCACACGCGCGCTGATTCCCAACCAGATTGTCTGCGACGCCGATCTTGACGGACTCGCTATGCTGCTGCGCGACTTCCCGGCATTGCGCGTATGGTTCCTCGTCGATTCGATCGCGCAGATCGGGCTGATCGAATCCTGGAAGGCAAAACGGCACAGTCCGGTCATTTTTGACTGCCTACTGGAAATCGGCATTGCCGGCAAGCGTAGCGGCTGTCGCACGCTGGACGAAGCGCGGGCTGTCGCGGTGGCAATCCACGCCAGCCCGGCATTGCGCCTCGGCGGCATCGAGTGCTACGAAGGCAGCGTGGCGCAGGGCGAGTCCGAACACGACCGCCGCGAGGTCGACGCGCTGATGTCCCGCGTGGCCGATGCCGCCGTCGCATGTGACCGCAGCGCTTTCTTCGGGAACGAGGAAGTGCTGCTGACCGCCGGCGGATCGGCGCTCTTCGATCTGGTTGCCGACGGATTGAAACTCCGGTTATCGAAACCGGTGCGCGGCATCCTGCGTTCCGGCTGTTACATCACACACGACCACGGCTCCTACATGAACCTGCTGCACAAGGTCGAGGAACGGCAGCATTTCGCGTCCAGCCTGCTGCCGGCGATCGAAGTCTGGGCGATGGCGCAGTCGCGCCCCGAACCCGGACTCGCCATCCTGACCTGCGGCAAGCGCGACATTTCGCATGACCTCGACCTGCCCATTGCGCTGTTCCATTGCGCCAGAGGCAAAACCGCGCCCCAGGCCATTCCCGACGGATGGAAATTGACGGCGCTGAACGACCAGCATGCCTATCTGCGTTTTCCGGAACAGGATCCGGGGCCGGCTGTCGGAGACTTGATCGGACTGGGCGTTTCCCATCCCTGCACCACTTTTGACAAATGGCGCTGGCTGCCGATAATCAACGATAACTACGATGTCATCGACGCTGTCGTGACGCGCTTTTAGAGTCTCGTGAACACGCATCCTCAGCGACAACAGGAACGACTGCGGGAACGACTGCGGGAACAGTACCCCGATCTGCCCGACGCGCAGCAGCGTGTCGTCGACCGGATTCTCCGTGATCCGCAAGGCGCGGTCGGCGCCACGGTCGACCAGCTCGCCCGACGCGCCGACGTATCGATGCCGACGATCGTGCGCACCTGCCGTTCCTTCGGTTATGACAGTGTGCGCCTGTTCATGCTGGCCCTGGCGCAGGACATCGCGTCCGACGAATCGCCGCAACATCGTTATCTGCACCGCAGCGTACAGCCGGACGATGCGCCTGCGGAAATCGCCGGCAAGATCATGCGTTCGGCCATCGCTTCGATGTCCGCGCTCGAGGAAACGCTCGACATCGCCGCGCTCGAACAGGCTGCCGCCGCCATTGCCGGCGCCGGACGAATAACAGTCGATCCGTTCGGCGCC
>BNUC01000281.1 GCA_025997075.1 Betaproteobacteria bacterium
GGCTGGTGAACTGTATGGCTTCACCGAGTCCTTTGGTACTGGAAAAGTCGAGGTCAACGGCGGCAAGTTTGGCGTGCTCTCCAGCTACAACGATACGTTTACGCTGAAGGGTCTTTTGACTTCGACGGCAAGCCGCAAGGTGAGCGTTGACGTCAATGCCGGCGGCGTCTTTGCGATTGTGGCGAGCAATAATGCCAGCGCCGATGCGCTGACTGTTCGTGATCTAACCATCCCTCCGGGCAATAATGCCAGCGTCGATGCGCTGACCTTCAAGGCAGGCTCTCTGGTCACGCTCGATGACGCCGGAGGCGACCTGTTGCAAAACGTATGGGACAACCCTGCTACCACGGCGACAGGGTCGGTCACGGCCAATACGCTGACTGATTTCGAGAAAGCGGCGGTCCTTGAATATGCCTTCCTGGATCAAAGCATCACCCAGGCTGGAACCAAACTCACAGGCACGCTGACCCGCAACAATGCCACGTACGCCAGCTATGGTTCCAACCATAACGCCCGCGCCATCGGCGCTGTCCTCGACGCCAATCACCACGGCGATTTCTACAATGCTTTGCCGTATGCGCCAGGCACGCTGAGAGGCGCGGTTCGCAATACCCTGAATACCCTGGGTAACGACCTGTACCTCAATGCGGACACGGCGAGCATCGTCAATTCGCTGTCGATCGTCCGCACGGTCAAGAATCAGGCACAGGGATTAGGCACGGGCCGTACAGCCAAACTGAACGAAACCGCGCGCCTCTGGGCAACCGTGGCCGGAAATTGGTCCACTGTCGACTTTGGTAACTCCGACGCCGATGTCGACTTCCAGGCTGCTCTGGTCGGCGCCGAAGTCGATGTCTCGGCCAATAGCACCGTCGGTTTGTATTTCGGCGCGGGTTCGACCGATTTCAAAGGCAGCCGCTACGGCAAAGTCGACAGCGACGATATCCACCTAGGCGCCTATGGCATTTACAAAGCGTCCGTGGCCTCGATCACCTACGGCTTCCAGCACACCCGACAAGACCGGGACGCCCGTCGCACCCTGGTCGTAGGCAATGACATAGCCTCGAACAAAGTATCGACCAACGCCAAGATCACCCAGTTCTTCGCCGAAGCCGCCTACACCGGGCTGAACACCGCGACCTACTCGGTGGAACCGTACGCGGGTCTCGGCATCGGGCAAGTCAAAGCGGACAGCTTCAGCGAAAGCGTCAACGGCATCAGTCTCAGGACAAAAACCAGCAAGCAATCGTTCCAGTCCGGCACCATCGGTATTCGCGGAAGCATCCCGCTCAGCACGGGCAGCGTCAGCGTAGCGCTGAAAGGCGACATCTACGGAACGCACTTCTTCGGCGACACGAAACCGGAAGCCCGCCTCTATCTGGGGAATACGGGTTCCGTCAAACTCCGTGGCGGCGAACTCGACAACCTGCTGGGAATCGGCCTCGGACTCGAAGCCAAGGTCAACAAATCGACCAAGGTCGGCCTGTCCTACACCGGCGCCTTCAATAGCGACGTCAAGTCGAATGGCGTCTTCGCCGATATACGCATCAGCTTCTAAGCCAAATCTAAGCCAAATTTGGCATGTTAAAGCCCTGCCGCAAGGCAGGGGATGACTGCAAAAAGCCCTCGATCATCGGGGGCTTTTTTTATGGGCAACCAACCCTCATCCGCCCCTGCGGGGCGCCCTCTCCCGCGAGCGGGCGAGGGGAATGCTGTCCCTTCTCCCCGCGCGCGGGAAGAAGGGGGCCGAAGGCCGGATGAAGGGCAAACGGAGACAAAAAAGCACAGGTCAGCGTGGTGATGCCCAAATTCCGGTAATCAAAAATCAGGACAAATCGCCCATATATTTTTTTGAAAATATTCTTATAGAGATTAAGTCGTTCAAAGCCGGGTTACATGTGGATAAGCTTTTTCGCGTTGTTGGTCGAACAGTATGTGTTCTTTTGGCTTGATTTTTGTGAAACAACGACTGGAGAAGTTTAAATGTCATCTAAAGCGAAACGTCAATTTATCCGACGCAAAGAAATAGCCCCTGCTTTTGCCCTTACTGTATTGTCAGCCGCGTTATCGGTTGCCCTGTGCGCCACCGGCGCCGTTGCGAACGAGTATTCGTATGCGGGGGATCCCGGTCGTGTCGCCACATCCCCGGCCGACTTTGCCGCCGCGAAAGCCAGTTGGGAAACGGCGGAATATAAGCGCAGTTGGGGGCTGACCGCGGAAAAGGCATCGACCGCCTATGCCCTTGGGTATTACGGGCAAGGCGTCACGGTGGGCATGATAGATTCAGGTCATCTGCTCTCACACCAGGAGTTCCAGGGGGAGCGGTTCAGCGCGGTCGTCATCGAGGGCGTATATGGCACTTCCGGCTTCCGGTACCGGAGTAACGGGCGGCCAGCTAACCCGTTTTACGCGGGCGAGAGCTTTTATATGACCGGTGATCTGTATGATGGCGTTGTTACGCCAGATACTGTTACCACTGTGTATCCAGGCGCCAGTACTACATATAACGGCGGTCATGGCACCGCGATGCTCGGGATTCTCGGCGCCAACCG
>BNUC01000282.1 GCA_025997075.1 Betaproteobacteria bacterium
CGCCTATCGATTCAACCGCCGATTCCATCTCAGCACGCTGCACCAACGACTGATCGTCGCCGCTGCTAACTGCAGTCCGTTTCCTCAACGCATCATTCGCTCTGCTGAGGCTCATTGCTAATCAAGATGACTTATGACTTCTGCGTGTGCAATTACCCTGCCCGTCAACGGCGCGGCATCCTTTCCCGCTTTTGCTTCCGGTACAATTATTCCTCCATGACCTCGCACGTTCCGAAACTACGCACCCCGTTTGACCGATTGCGCCAGGTGCTGATGTTCGAGATCGGGGGCCTGCTGCTGATTACGCCGCCATTCGTCTGGTTTTCCGGCGTGCCGTTGCCCGACTCATTCGGGCTGCTGGCGGTGATCGCCCTGATCGCGGCGGTCTGGAACGTGCTCTACAACACCTCGTTCGACTGGATCGATGGACGCCTGACGGGGCGCACTTCCGACCAGCGGCCGACCTTGCTGCGCGTGGCGCATGCCGTCGGTTTCGAAGGCGGATTACTGCTGATCAGCCTGCCGGTGGTGATGCTCTGGACGGGCATGGGATGGCTCCAGGCCCTGCTCGCCGACATTGGCCTGGCGGCGGCCTATGTCGTTTACGCCTACGTGTTCAATCTTGGTTACGACCGCGTTTTCCCGATTGCGTAAATAGGACGGGTTTCAAACCCGCCCCTGCCGGGGCACCCTCTCCCACAAGGGGAGAGGGAAAGCAAGTGCCTCCCATGTTTCTCCATGACAAACATATTCATGCGAATACCTTGGGTTTCTGGATTCCCGCTTGCGGGAAAGACTGTAAAAAATAGCGACAGTCAGCACATAAACGTAAACTCCTCTCATATGATCCCCCCAGGTTGTACTTCAGTACAGTAGGCAAGGGCTTCGGGCAGGCGTAGTGTCTCGGCCATTATCAAACCAATCCGTTACGAGGATTCATCATGGCTACTCCCATTCCCGTTGCCCGCGTTTCCGCCGTTCAAGGCCAGGCTTCCGCCAAGGGCGAAAATGGTACTTTGCGTCCCTTGCATGTCGGCGATTACCTTTATGAAGGCGAAATCGTCATCACCGGCGCGAACAGTTATGTCGATGTGACGACCCAGGATGGGCTGGCGCTCACCTATGGCGCCAACGAAACCGTGAAGCTGGATGCCGAAGTTCTGGCCAGGATCACGCCCGACACCACGGACTCCTCGGTGAATGCCGGCGGCGACGATTTCAACCGTATCGTCACGGCGCTCAACCAAGGGGAAAACCTCGACGATCTGCTTGAAGAACCCGCTGCGGGCGCGGGCGGTGGCGATGCCGGCGGCGGTCCGAGCTTTGTCCGCCTGCTGCGTATCGTCGAAGGCGTCGATCCGCTGGCATACGAATACTCAACCGAACGGGGCGATGTGCTGGATTACCCCATCAACGGTGGCGGCAGTGATAACCAGGCGGATGTCCCGGTGGAACCGGATCCTGCTATTGAGCCTCCTGTTGAGCCTCCTCCTGTTGAGCCTCCTCCTGTTGAGCCTCCTCCTGTTGAGCCTCCTCCTGTTGAGCCTCCTCCTGTTGAGCCTCCTCCTGTCGAGCCTCCCCCTGTCGAGCCTCCCCCTGTCGAGCCTCCTCCTGTCGAGCCTCCTCCCGTTGAGCCTCCCCCTGTTGAGCCTCCCCCTGTTGAGCCTCCTCCTGTCGATCCCGACTATCCGCCAACGCTCATCGTGCCGGACACCAACGGTCCGGGAGTCAATGGCAACGACAGCGTGCGGGAAGACCTGACGACGACCGGCAGTTTCACCATCACCGCGCCGGACGGACTCGCGGACGACGCCCTGGTCATTGCCGGCACACCGGTGAGCAAGGCTGCGCTTGAAGCCAGCGGCACGACCAACATTGTCATCAACACCCCGCAAGGCGTCCTCACCATCACCGGCTACACCCCGAACCCGGCGACGGGCGGCGGCGTGGTCCATTGGGGCTATGATCCGGGCGGCCCGAACAACCCGCTCGACCCGAGCACCACGAGCAAGAACCATACCGGGCCCACGGAAGTTCTCGACACCATATCCATCACGGTCAAGGACGTTGACGGCGATACGGTTACGGGCAACCTGGTCATCAACATCCTCGACACGGCGCCAGAAGCCCGTGCGGACGCCAATTCCGTGACGGAAGACGTAGTGCTCGTGGCAACCGGCAATGTCATCGGTGGATCAAGCGCCGCGCCAACGGACGTGGCCGACATAGAGAGCGCGGACGTTGCTCCCGCGCCTTCCCTGAGGGTAACCAACATCACCTCTGACAATACCGGGATGGTAGGCAGCGTGGGTACGAGCGGGCTGGCGGGCCAGTACGGCACGCTGTACCCACGCTGCCTACCATCCCGGTATTGTCAGAGGTGATGTTGGTTACCCTCAGGGAAGGGGGTACGGACCTGAACAATGGTGGCCTGTACACGCCTGATAACCTCGATGACGGTGAGCAAGCCACGGGTAAGATTCACGTCACGGCACAGGATGGGCTGGCCAGCATCACTGTTGGCGGAACTATAGTTAGCGGAACTATAGT
>BNUC01000283.1 GCA_025997075.1 Betaproteobacteria bacterium
TCGATCCTGAACCTGATGGATGAAGTCGAGGATTTCGCCGACACGGCGGCGATCATCGCCAATCTCGACCTGGTGATCAGCGTTGACACCTCGGTGCCGCACCTGGCGGGAGCGATGGGCAAGTCCGTGTGGCTGCTCGACCGTTTCGACACGGACTGGCGCTGGCTGCTCGAACGCGAAGACAGTCCCTGGTATCCGACGATGCGGATTTTCCGACAGGCGTCCTTTGGCGACTGGGATTCCGTCATGTCGCGCGCGGCCGAGGCGCTGGCCGATTGGGTGGCGCAGGGCGGCGAGATGGTGAAAGAGGCGCATGAAAGTGTAAACACACATAGGTTACGGGTGAGCATTGCTTCCCCCAGCACTCGGCCGGTGGATCATCCCAATGTTGGGGTTCGCAAGCTCACCCCAACCTATTCCTCTCGCGGGAAACAGACAATTGAGCAGGAGAGCCGTGGATTGGACAGGGCAGGCGAGCTTGATCGACTGGCGGCCTGTTTTGGCGCGGGTGAATTAACGGCTGCCGAGGAAACAGCGCGGCAGTTGGTTGCCGCCAACCCGCAAGACGAAGAAGCCTTGCACCTGCTCGCGCAGATTGTCTTCAGGCAGGGACGGTCGGAAGAAGCCATCGAACTGATGAAAGCCGTGCTGGAGATCGATCCGATGCGAGCGGCCTACAACAACGATTACGGCGTGATGCTCGCCTCGCTCGAACGCTGGGACGAAGCGGTGGCGGCTTACGGAATGGCCGTGGTGCTCGACCGGAAGAATATCGATGCGCAATACAACCTGGCCCTGGCGCTGTTGCGAGCCGGACAGAAAGAAAAGGCGCGTAGCGAACTGGACAAAGTGCTGGCGATGAATCAATCTTCCTCCCCCCTCGTGGGGGAGGATGCCCCGAATTTTGGTAAAAGCGCAGGAGAGGGGGGCGGTTCGATACGAAACAACGTTGGAACATGCTCAACCCTCCCCCTCTCCCCCAACCCCTCCCCCACGAGGGGGGATGGGAACGATCTGCCGGAAGTCCAGGCGCTCAACGGCGAGTTGCTGCGAGCAGAAGGCCGACCGGTCGAGGCGATCGAAGCCTTCAAAAAAGCCATCAAGGGCGGGCTGGAAACGGCGAATATCTACGTCAAGCTGGGACTGGCGCTGAAAGAGACGAATCAGGATGAAGAAGCGATCCGGGCCATGCAAACAGCCGACCGGCTGGGCGACGGCGATGGAGATGGAGACGGCGATGCCTTGGCCTGTTTCCACCTGGGCAATTTTTATCACGATAAAGGCCAACTGGCCGAGGCGGTCGAAGCCTTCAAGAAGGCCATCGAAGGCGGGCTGAAAACGTCGGGCGTCTACATCAAGCTGGGGCTGGTGTTGAAAGAGATAAACCGCGACGAGGAAGCGATTCAGGCCATGCAGGCGGCCAATCGGATTGGCGACGGCGATGCTACGGCCTGTTTCCATCTGGGCAATTTTTACCGCGATAAAGGCGATAAGGACGGCAGGGCGCAGGCCGAAGCTTATTATGAGCAAGCGATCGCGCTGCGCCCCGACTTTGCGGATGCTTACAATAATCTGGGCTTGTTGTTGCAGGAGAGTGGCGAGGTGACGCGCGCCGTGGCGTGTTTCGAGAGGGCGCTGGAAATCAATCCGCTCATGTTGGAAGCATGGAACAGCCTGGGCAACGTGTATTTCCATCTCCATAGACTGGATGAAGCCGGGAAGTCATTTCGCCGCGCGCTGGAAATTCAGCCAGACTTCGCCCCGGCCGAGATCAACCTGGGGTTTTTGCTGCTTCTGCGTGGCGAGTTTTCCGAAGGCTGGCCGCGTCATGAGGCCCGATGGCGGAAGCCCGGCGCTGCCGGGAGTCGACCGAAATTCAGCCAGGAATGGGCCGGGGATCCCCTCGGCCAGCGGACGCTTCTTGTATACAGCGAACAAGGTTTGGGCGACAGCCTGCAATTCGCGCGTTATCTGCCTCTGTTGCGCCGGCGTTATCCGGAAGCCCGGATTTATTACTGGTGTGTGCCGCCGCTTTATCGTCTGTTCGAATTTCAAGCGGCCACCTGGGGCATCGAGGCGCTGCTGCAGGTGATGCCGGGCGGGTTGCCGCCGATCGACGCGCAGATATCCTTGATGTCGCTGCCCTGGCGGATGGGCACGACGCTGGAGAACATTCCCGCCGATGTCCCGTACATCGCTGCGCTGCCGGAACAGGCGGCAAAATGGTCGGCGCGATTTGCATCTTTACCGGGTCGGAAAGTAGGTGTGGTCTGGGCCGGCGAAGGGAGCTACGGGAGCGACAAAAGCCGCTCCGTGCGCCTCAAACAGCTTAAACCCCTGTTTGGCGTCGACGGCATCAGTTGGGTATCCCTGCAAAAAGGAAACGGCGCCCGCCAGATTGCCGAGGAAGCTTTGTCGGGTTCGATCCTGAACCTGATGGATGAAGTCGAGGATTTCGCCGACACGGCGGCGATCATCGCCAATCTCGACCTGGTGATCAGCGTTGACACCTCGGTGCCGCACCTGGCGGGAG
>BNUC01000284.1 GCA_025997075.1 Betaproteobacteria bacterium
AATTCGCCGGATAATGCTCGACGGTCGCCGCTTTGTCCGTATGGTTCGCGAGTACTGCCTGATAGCCATGACTGTCATAGAGCGCCTGTATCCAGGTGTGAGGCGCTCCACAACCGAATAATTCCCGGCTGGCCTGGATTCCGGACAGAAAAAAATCATGCAGCACGACGACGCCGGGAATTTCTTCCAGCAGGCCGAACATATGCCGGTGAAATTGCGAGTTACCAAAATGATAAAGCACCCGCTCGAACGCCCCCGCATGGGCACGGAACCATTCGACGCTCCGGATGGGGCAGTGCGCCTGAATCCAGGGATCGCTGACTTCCGCCTGTTCGACGATGACCTCGATTTCATACCAGCGGCTCAGGACGGGCAGGAGTTCCGCGCTGTAGTCACTGATGCCGCTGGCTTCCGGCGGCAGGGGGGAAATGTAGGCCAGCCGGGGACGCTTTTCGGGCGGGGGAAAAGAGGAAAGAGGGGAAAGCACATCAGGCAGGGGTGCGTCGGCCCGCCAGGCTGCCAGCGCCGTCAGGGCGCGCCTGGCATATTGGGCGTAGACATCTTCATCCTCATCCTCATCCTGGTTGACCTGTTCCGGGTCATGATTTTGTGGTTCGTGCTCGCACAGGGGGATGACGGATTCTTCGCTGAAGCCGGCGGATATTGCCGCATCGAGAACTGCCGCCGAGGTCGCCAGCAACAACCCGGCGCTGCGCAGTTGTGCGAGTTTTTCCGCGCGCCAGGGGGTATCCTCCGGGGGAAATTCATGCAGCACGACAGCAGTTGGCAGAAACACCTGTTTTTCGATGCTGATGACAGCGTTATCCTGAAATCCCGCAAACAGGCTGGTGATGAGTACGATATCCGGATTCAGGGCCGCCAGAAAGGTTTCGCGAATGCGTTCGGCCCTGTCGCGGCGTTGCGCATTTTCGGGCGCGGATGCGGCAAGAGGCCCCGGCGCTTCCCAGACCCGGATGTTTTCTTGCGGCAGCAAACCCTCGAAGGCGGCGCGAATCGGCTCTATGCCTTCCGGAAAAAGACCATTGAGCACGATCAGAATTTCATGCTTATTTGCGTACTTATTTGCGTATTCTCGGGCTTCCTTGACCAGCGCCCTGGAAAAAGCAAGGGGAAAATGGTCACTGTCGGGATTCCACGGGATCTGCCGCGTGACCAGGCGCGGGGTCTGCGCCCCCTGTAAATCAATCACAATACGCATTTATTGTATTTCCTCCCCGTATTGGGCCACTGTTTTCAAAACCTTATGAATTTGCGCGGCTCTGGGCGATAAATTTTGCAGCGGCCGGGTCAAGACATCAGACTGAGCGGACGAAGTCTCCGCTGAAGACGAGGTAAAGGACACAGTTCCCGTATTTTGGCCGATGCGCAACAGGTAACCGGTGCAGGGCAGGAAATTTTTTCAGGCCCCTGCTCAATCCCCGGCGCAAACGCGGTCGCACATAAACATAACGAATGCCCTGTGCAAGCACCCGCCGGACAGTATTTTTTATTTTCAAAATTACTCTGGCGGAAAGCTCACGAGCAGGCTGAACATCGCCGCACAGCACCCGCTTGATGCCCCGTAACGGCCTCGTAATGCGCCAGGATGTGCTGCCATGAAGCGCCACAATCTGGGCCTGCATGCTTTCAGCCTGCTGCCGATAGACACTCGCTTCATGACCCGCCTGCTGCACTCTGGAATCAGCTTGCTGACGATACGATTCGGCATCGCGCACCACTTGTTGCGCCCATTCCTCCGCCTGTTGTACCCGGACATCGGCTTGCTGACGATACGATTCGGTGTCGCGCATCACCTGTTGCGCATGGGCATCGGCCTGCTGGCGGTACGATTCGGCATCACGCACCACCTGTTGCGCCCATTCCCCGGCCTGTCGCGCATTGGCATCGGCCTGTTGCACCCGGACATCGGCTTGCTGTATCCGGATTTCCGCCTGGAATATATGCGCATTGATTTGCATATCATAACGTGACGCCAACGCTCCGAGCGACAATCCGTAATCCTTTTCAAACACGGCGTCCAGTGCCGTCATTACCCCGGATTCTCCCTGTTTCTGCGCGATGACGGCATAGTCCGGGCTGACGCCTGAAAAAACATCCAGAAGCCGAACCTCGCCATGCTCTCCGAGATTTTCAGGTTCATTGAGCCCAAGCGTTTTCACTCGGGAAAATTTATTAAACTCCGCCAGAAACGAAAGTAATAATGGAGGAACAGGTCGCAAGCAAGTGTGTCGGATCACGATAAAAATCGGTCGTTCCGACCACGATATTTTCCGGATTCGGCGTTTCCATGATAAGCAAGCCACCCGGTTTGAGAACCCTGAGCGCATTGGAAATCAATGACTGCAGTTGATCAAATCCGATGTGTTCAACCATATTAACCCGGCAATTCAATAGATTCATTAAGCGGCATATTGAATTTTTGGGTGTTTGAAATAAGCCATAACCCGTTTGGGTTGAAGTTGCAATTTCTTCATGGCTCCCCGTACTTTTGACTCC
>BNUC01000285.1 GCA_025997075.1 Betaproteobacteria bacterium
GGAATGAAAAATCTCGTCGGCAAATCATGCACCATGACCGCCTGCCTTCTATCTCGGAAGCTTGGGCTTGGCTTACCCAGGCTCGTATCCTTTTGCGCAGATTGTTCGTGTTTTGAAAATACCCTCTTAAAGCCTGTCGCTAATTTCTTGCTTATTGCCTGGGCGCAATCGTTTCTCCATTCGACGTTTTTTTGACACGGGGGCTGCTATGATTACAACTTCTACGACATTGATACTTGGAACTCATGAACCAACGTGCGGACAAGGATAAGGTCGGCGAGGAACTCGCGGCGCAGAGATATGGCATGCTTGCGGACATTGCCCGGGAGCTTGCCGGCGAGGTTCTTTTTCCGACCTGTTTTGATGCCGTCTTGCGTTTGCGCAAGGAATTGCAGGATCCGAATATTTCCCTCTTGCGTGTTGCGCAAATCGTCCAGCTTGAGCCGCTGATTGCCGTCAAGCTGATGCGTCTGGCCAATTCGGCGGCCTATGCAACCCGTGGGCAGCCGGTTCGCGAGTTGCCGCTGGCCATTACCCGGCTCGGTTTGAACGTTGTGCGCAGCACGGCGATGTCGGTGGCCATGGGGGCGATTCTTCATGCCAAGGAAATGGTCAGCTTTTCCGCACTGGCGCAGAGCCTCTGGGATCATTCCATTTACAGCGCGGCGGCGTCTCGCCTGCTGGCGCGCACCCATACCAAGATCAGTCCCGAGGAGGCGATGCTGGCCGGTCTGGTGCATGATCTCGGCGCCTTCTACATGTTGTATCGGGGGGTGCAGTATCCGGAGCTTCGCGAGCGGCCCGATACCCTTGGATTTCTCATCATGCAATGGCACGAGGCGATCGGGGTGACATTGCTCGAATCGCTGGGCTTGCCGCATGACATCGCTCAGGCGTCCGTCGATCACGACCATCCGCGTCCCGTCCCGGATATTCCCAAAACCTTGGCGGATGTTGTTTACATTGGCAATCTCCTGGCCGGTGGGTACTACGCGTGGCTGCATAACGACAACGATACCGATACGCTGGCGGAGGAAGTCAAGAGCTTCCGCGAGAATTATTCAGAACTCTTGCCGCAAATCGATGCCGAGGCGGAAGAAATGCGCTCCGCTTTGGGGTAAGGGATGCTTGCCGCCGGATCAATGCTTTTTCCCAGGAAAGATAGTATGGAATCGCCGTCACAATCCTCTGAACCTTCGCGTGCCGAGGTCGATGCTCTGGAAGGGGCGGTCGTGCTCGAATTTGGAACCTCCTGGTGTCAACACTGTCAGGCGGCGCAACCGTTAGTCTCCGCGGCCAGGGCTGGATTTCCCGGTGTCCGCCTGATCCGGGTCGAAGACGGGAAAGGCAAGCTGCTCGGACGATCGTTCCGCGTCAAACTGTGGCCGACGCTGATTTTCCTCAAAGACGGCCAGGAGGCCGAACGTCTCGTCAGGCCGGAGAATGCCGGGCTGATCAAGGATGCGCTGAGGAAAATCGCCTAGATGGCTGTCATGGGCCTGGGCAGGTCGGGTTTGGGTTACGCCGAATAGCTTGGATATTGCCCTCGATATTACAACTGGCATTGTTGTATTCTGTTCGATGACGGCACAGGGTGGGAATCGTCCCGCCTTCACTGCCTTTGTTCAACTTCTGGAGGAGAGAAACAATGAAACGCACCTTTTTCGTCGCTTTGTTCCTGTCGGCCTTTGCCATGACCGCAGTGCAAGCCGAGCCTGCATCTTCCACTTTGCCCACGCCGCAGAAAGCCGGTGGCAAGCCGGTGCTTGACGCGGTGGCGGCGCGCGCCTCGGCGGCGGGTTCCGGTTTCCCCTCGAAAGCCATTTCGCAGGAAGAGCTTTCCACGCTCCTCTGGTCCGCTTCCGGTAAAAACCGCGCGAACAAATGGAGCGTTCCCTTTGGCATGGGGGTCGAACCTTATGTCGATATTTATGTGGTCGGCAAAGAGGGCATCCATCGTTATGCCTGGCAGGATCATTCCCTGAAACCGGTGGCTGATGGCGACCTCCGGGCGCGTATCAGTTCCCAGAGTTTTGCCAGCGCGGCATCTCACATCTTCATTTTCGTGAGCAACAAGGCGTCCCTGAAGAAGAAGGGCGGCTCGTCGCAAAATTGGGCCAAGTGGACGCATGTCGCCACGGGCGCCATGACGCAGCAGCTCTATCTCGTGTCGGATTCCCTGGATATTGGCGCGCGTTACGCCGAGACGATGGATGTGGACTTCGTCAGAAAAACCCTGAGCATTCCGGCCGACGAAGAACCGATCTGCATTTTCGCGCTCGGCAAACGCTGATTCGACCAGAAAGGCGCGTGGCGTAATTTCCCCTCCGGTTTTGCCGGGGGGCTGCTTCTCCTCTTCTCCGTAACAGGGCTATTGCATACGTAAATGTCGTAAACAGTTGAAATAAAACGTTTACATTCAAGCGGTTATGACGTAGTATTGTAAACCCTAAGCCAATCTGGCCTACTCTCGATTTTTATCGGGAGGCGTCATGACACTGATAGAAGTGTTT
>BNUC01000286.1 GCA_025997075.1 Betaproteobacteria bacterium
CGCACCGTGCCATTGTAGTAACGCCGGGCCATCTGCAACTGATCCTCCACCTCGCTGAGGCTTTCGTGCAAGCGGATGAAATTTTCGCTGGATATCCGTATCGGCGACAAAGACATCCTGTTGTCTCCGGGGCGTTACGGGTACGTCATCAGCTATACGGTAAGAAACCATCTCAGCCGTTTTCCCGAATGGGATGAACTGTACTGGAACGTCACGGGCAATGACTGGGAATTTCCCATCGAACAGGCGCGGTTCGCGCTGCTCTTCCGCGACGCCGCGGATTCCGTTCCCCGACCCTTGCCCGCGCGCAGCGTGGATGTCTATACAGGGAAAAAGGGAGAGAAAAAACAGAACTTCCGGAAAACCGCGGACGGCGTTGTCACTACCACCACGCCGCTGGCCGCGCGGGAAGGACTGTCCGTGGCCTATACCTGGCCGCGCTCGCTGACGGCCGATATTCCGGAACCCAGGGAAGACAGTCTGTGGCACATCTTGTTCATGCCTTCATCGGCCACGCTCGCCCTGTGGGCCGTACCTCTCTGGCTGCTTATCTATTTTTTTCTGGGACGCCTGCTGATGAAGCCGGTTCCCATGCCGGAGATCATCCCGCTTTTCGATGCGCCGGAAGGTCTCTCACCCGGCAAGCTGAGGTATGTCGTGCGGCGCAAATACGACGGCACGGCTTTTGCCGCGGATCTGCTGCACCTGGTCACCAAGGGCGCGGTGAGTTTGCGCAAGGGCGAGCCTCCCGTTCTCGCCAAACGCGACAAGGAGGAGGGCGGAAGACGCCGGCAGCCCTTGGACGCGGAGGAACGCAAGGCGCTGACGCGCCTGTTCGGCAAGGAACAGTCCGTCGTCCTGACGAGCGGATACCGGGAAAACGTCAAAAAAGCGCACGCGGTGCTGGCGGAACGCTGCACACAGGAAAAAGAAGCTCTTTTGCGCCCGACCCGGCTGGTCTCGATACTCGGCGCGATACAGGTTCTGCTGCTGCCGCTGGTGGCCGACCTTTTGTACTCTTACGGTCTGGCGTCCATTTTTCTGGTGCATATCGGCATCGTCTATTGCGTGCTTGTTTTTACCTTCTGGTATCTGGTCAATTCGCTGCATCTGGGTTGGCTTGTGTGGCGTATCCTGGATTGTTTTCCGGCGAGCGTGCAATTCGCGGCCTCTTTTATCCTGATAAGCGGCGCGTTTTTTTATGCGCTGGCGACCGGACTCATGGTGAACCCATACGTTTATCTCCCGGACGGGTATCTCAGTGCCCTGTGCGCCTGCCTGCTTGCCTGGTGGGCCGGACGGCGGCTCCTGCCGCAAAGAACCCTTGAAGGACAAAAACGTCTGGCCTGGGCCAAGGGACTGGCCATGTATCTGGGAACCGCCGAGCGCGAGCGTTTTGCCGCGCTCTATCCCCCGGAAGACAGCGTGGAACGTTTCGAGAAACTTTTGCCCTACGCGCTGGCCCTGGATAAAGGCAAGACATGGGCCAACCGCTTCGAGCGCTATCTGGAAGAAACACAGGGCAAGGCCGAAGTCTTTGAGAGCACATCGTGGCGTGAAGTGCGCAGCTTCCGCTCGGTGGCCGTCGGCGCGACCTACGCCGCTGCGCCGCGCGTATTTTCTTCCGACAGTTCTTCTTCAGGCGGGACTTCTTCAGGCGGGAGCACTTCCGGTTCGGGGTCTTCGGGAGGAGGCTCCGCCGGCGGGGGCGCTGGCGGAGGCGGGGGGCGGGGCTGGTAATAGCCGAACTCCTGCTTTCCTCATGACGGTTGGAGACGGGGCTATGCCTTGCCGCGACATATCCGCCATTATTCCGTGCCGGGATATGTGCTCGCCGGTCTGCCGCCACCACCTCACAGACACCGTTATGTGCTCGTCGGTAATGAGGTTCTGCTGATCAACAATCGCACCGGTTTCGTGGTCGACAGTGTCTATGTACTCAGGTAATTGACCGCATCCGTAAAGCCGGAACCCGTCTCCGCGCGCTAATCAATTACATTGCGCTTCGATAAAACTCTTTATCCTCGATGTTTCCTGTTCGCGCTGCGCACCGTCCAGGTAATAACGTTCGCCTTTGTCGTCACGCGAGGCGATCCTCACGCCGGATTCGAAAGTCTTCAACTGTCGGCGGGCATTCTGGCATCTCTCGTCTTTTTCGGCGGCGGCGGCGGTCTCCTTTTGTGCCTTCTCGGCATTCTCCGCTGCTTCTTTTTGCCGTTTGCGGAACTCCAGTTCCCGGTCGGCCAGCGATGGCTGCCCAGGCGCCGCCTGCGCCGGGGAGACCTGTTTTTGCACGGGGACTTGACCGACGGGCGGTTTATCGGAAATCACGGTTTTTCCGGTCGAGTCTTTCCATTGATAGATTTGCGCGCTGACCGGCAACGCGAGGCATAGCGCGACGACAAGGAAGGGAAGGGTTCGTTTTGCTTGCATGGTCATCCTGACTTAGTTGAGTCATGCTGTAGAATAC
>BNUC01000287.1 GCA_025997075.1 Betaproteobacteria bacterium
TCAATCTGATGTAAGGGCGTAACCACCATCAGGTGGTGCAAAATTCGGGGCCGCGTTAGCGACCCCGCCTAGCCGCTTTGAGCGGCTCACAAATGAAGGCCCCCGGCTTTGCCGGGGGATTGTTACTAATTCTGATTTCCGAGTCACGGATGTCGTCTTTAACAGAAGACCTTAATTCTCGCAAATCATTTTTGGTTGAAACCTCTGCGACGGCCATCACTTCTTGTAAGGCTTCACTGATGCCCTCGGCCTGTTCGACCTTGAAGCCTTTAGTCTGTAGCTTCTTTACGAATTGCAGCGTATCGAAAGCAACGGCGGCCATGGTTTTTCTCCTGCGATGTCATGGAGTTTAGCACAAGCTTGGATAAGCCGAAGGCGCCTGCCTGCCACGCGAGCTTAGCGCAAACAGGTAACCCGACCTCAGGTGAGGAAACGCGCGCAAACGCCAATTGTCGTGCAATGCTGCGCGAATCTGCCTGCACGGTTTTCGGTGACTGGCAAGATCGGCACAAGCAAGTGTCCAAGGAAACCTTGATAACCCAATATTTTGTGCATACAATAAGGCTTATAGAAATCAAATTCGACCCCGCGAAAGACATTCTGAACATCAAGGATCACGGCGATCAGCCTGCGTTATGCCAGTAAAAAGGAGGTTGCTGATTATGCCCAGAGATACCGTTAAAACCCGCGATGGCCGGGTATTCGAACTGCCGACTGACGAAGAAGACGCCCGCATCACTGCAGCGGCTTGGGCTGACCCTGACGCCCGACCCTATACCGATGAGGAATTGGCGACGGCAAAGACAATGATGTTTTCTGAACTGCCGCCAACCTTGCAGGCCAAGCTACGCGGGCGGCCTAAAGCCGCAGTGACCAAGGAGCGCATTACCATCCGCCTGTCGCCCGATGTGCTCGGCGCGTTCCGTGCTACCGGCAGCGGATGGCAGACGCGCGTCGACGGGGCGCTGCGGGAATGGCTTCAAACGCACTCCCCGGCATGACAGGCAGCGCGCTTGACCCCATCCGCCATTCCTTCCACAACGCCGCCCGCGCGGGCGCGACTTGCGGCCTTTGCCCGCCCAACGTTTGTTCCTCTTCGGGATGATGAAGAATATGATGACCGGACAAATTCAAAACCCGTGACACTCCTTCGTTCAAAGATGGGAAACCGGAGCAATGCGTCGTAAAATCCAAGAACCCGTAAGCGCGCAAGGAACCAGACTATGACGACGATTCAGATCGAATTGCCAGACGCAACTGCGCAAGCGGCACGCGAAGCAGGACTGTTGACGGCGCAGGCGCTGGAGCGCTTGTTTAATGAGGCTATTCTGCACCGGCAGGTAGCCGATGCGTTATTGTCCATCGCCGACCGCGTGTCGGAGGCCAACATCCTGCCGATGACGATGAAAGAGATCAATACTGAAGTGAAAGCCGCGCGTGCGGAGCGCAGGCAGCGTGCGGGCAGTCATTGATACGAACGTGCTGCTCTCCGGACTGCTCTGGCACGGAGCGCCGCATGCGCTGTTGGAACGCGTTCGTGCCGGGACGCTCATCCTCATCAGCAGTCCGATGTTGCTGTCCGAGATGGAGGAAGTAATCGGTCGCGCGAAATTTGATGCGGTCTTTACCCGTTCATCCACGTCGCGCGAACATGTGCTGGCAGGACTGCGGCAATTGGTCAAAGTAATTGAGCCGCCTCCACTCGCCGTGCCGGTATGTCGAGATCCCGATGACGACGCGGTTCTGGCGTTAGCACTCGCCAGCCGGGCCGAGATTATCATCTCCGGTGACGACGATTTGCTCGCGCTCAAACTTTTCCAGGACATTCCGATCGTTGCCCCGGTGAAGGCGCTGCAACTCATCGCCAAATAGGGGTTGGGGGAGCGATCACCCAGCAAATTTAAAGCGTTTTCGAGTCAAACCGAGTGTAATTCAACATGCTGAAGCTCTTGGCGAGGACGATCCGAAACAGGCGACGGAGGATGTCGAGGTCAAGGAAACCGATCCTGTCGCCGGGGAAAAGACTGGATTCGACCCGCGCTGAAATGACGAGTCAGGAACAGCCCGCGCGGCCATTTAGTCAGCGTCTCCCGAAATAAACCGGCCACATCGTCGAATAGTTGCTCATGCGCAACAGTTGTCCCCGAAACAAGATCTACCAAAAATTTCTGTATATTCAAGGAGCAACTTGTCAGTCTTAAAACATTAGTAATAAAGAAGACCATGGTGTTTGATTTTGCACGTTGACTCATTTATCAAATATTGCTGAGAATGCATCAGTTATCATTTTCCCTGATAACGTAATTCGTGTTTCCCTATAACGTAGTCAGTAACAATCCTCCGGCAAAGCCGGAGGCCTTCATTTGTTAGCGCCTCAAAGGCGCCTTCAAAACCATGAGCCGCTTCGCGGCAAAAGGTTTGTGCTTTTTCAACATGTATCTCACTTGCGTAAAC
>BNUC01000288.1 GCA_025997075.1 Betaproteobacteria bacterium
AGCCTCTGGAAATGCCCGCTGACGTAGTCGGCGATATGCCCAGATAGTACCGGGGGAAGTTTTTTCGGGTCGCGCCCTTCACCGTAAAACCGGACGGCGCGCGTTGCCTATTTTCGGTGGCGTCGTGCAGCATCCGTGCGGCACAGTGTCGCCATGTCCGCTGACCGTGTCAACAACATGCCCAGGCAGCCCGATCTTCAAGGCTGCGACGCGGGGCAAATCCGCGTTGATCGTCCCGTCCGTTTCGCATCGCCTGCACGGACAGTGCCTGACCCATCGGTGTCGATGCTTTTTTCTATCCACTCATCCACCCAACGCCGGGCAACACCCTCCCGGCAACGGCGAGGTGTTCCCGGCTCTTTTTTCGGAGAACACAATGAGTAGTCAATTCTTGACCATTGGCCCATCGCCAATCGAAGAAGATTGCGCCTTGGTCGGACGAACCGATTACGAAGAACGATCCAGGCGGGAATGCCGCGTTTTCCTGCGTCAACTGGAGCGACAGTTTCCGCCTCCGGACGGCGCGTCGCTGTTCATCAAGTCTTTTTCGCACGATTTCGGGGCCTACCGCGAGGTGTGCGTCAGGTATCACGATGTGGCTTCGTTGCCTGCCCTGATTATCCAGCGTGCCGATCCGGGACTGTACAACCTGCTGACCAACGGCATCCTGCAAGCACGCCTCGATTTCGACCGTTCCAAGATGACTTGCCGCGCGATTGCCAACCGCATGGCGGACATGGCCGGCGGTCAGACCGGATGGGATCAGCTCGCCGAGGGCATGGCCCTGCGGGACGCGGTGGGCAGCGGTTCCAACGCCGATGCCGTGTCTGCCGTCGAGCAGGCTGAAACCAACAAGGGCAACAACGGCGTCCCCTGGGTCGGCGGCGACAACGCGGGCGGTTCGGGTCAGGGGCCAATCAAGGTGGTGAGTGATGTCACCCGCGCGGGTTATAACCTGCTCAACGGGCGTAATGCGACCGATTCCTCGTCAATCTCGTCCGGCGCTTGCGGCAACCACCTGAGCTGTCAGACCTGGCCTTCGCCACAGGCCGCGGTTGAATGGGCGACTCGTGTATTGGGCGAGCGCGAACAGCGTACTTGCGAGAGCTGTACCAAAACCCGGACGACGCCGGGCGTGGGCCTCACGCCGCTGATTCAGGAAGAGTATGAAACCAAACTGCACGCCTTGCAGGAACTGGTGACGGGGGTGAAGCCGACCACGGTGGTCAATCTGGAGACGGCGGGCAGTGCATCGCTACCGATTACGCGGGGCGTCATTGAGGCGCTGCGCGACGAACCCGATCAGGACATGCTGGGCAAACGTCTGGCGTCCGAAGCGGCGCTGTCCGGCGTGCTGGAGAAAGCCTTGCTGTTGCAGCGAGTTCTGCTGACCGGCAGGAAGGAGCCGAATGTGGCGGCCAACGAACTGGCGGTGCAAGCGGTTGAACAGGAGAACGATACGCTGGGGCAGGAAATCAACAATCTCAAACTGGAACTGGAATTGAGGCGCACGCTGGCCGGTAACTCGGCCCTGGCAATCCTTCAACGTCATGGTGTCCGCGCCGCCGGTTCGCGCGGCATCTTCGAGGGCGACCCCACGCGCGATCACCTGCGCGAGATTCAGAAACCCCGGAGCGCGCCATGAATCGGCCATTCGGCTTGTCTCCGGGATGGCGTTCGGGATGGCGTCTGTCGTGCTTGTTTAACCGCCGGGTAGGGCTGGCGCTGTTGAAAGGTCTGCTGGTGGGCCTTGCTGTTGCAATGATTATTGGCGGCCTGCGCCTCGGCAGTGTCGAAGATTGGCAATACTGGATGAGCGATTATGCGGGTGCGTTTCTGATTTGGCGTTTGTTGCTCTACGCCTTCATCGCCTGGGGCTGATTCTGCTTGCGCCACCGTCTGCGGCAATACGAGCGCTGGCGGTACATGGAAATAGCTGTCGTGATTTCCTTCGTACTGCTTGAAGCCAACCAGAGAATGCCATGAGGCTTTACACGACAGACTATCTGGAATACTACCTGACTCTGGTGGGCTGGATCGTTAACAATGGGGTATGGAACATTCTGGCGGCCAGCGGCGTATTCGCGCTGCCTTTTATCGCCATCATTATTCAGGAATGGCAGAGGGCACATAGCGAGGAGGCCGATGAGGGCAACAAGGGCGTGTTGTCGTCGATGCGTATTGAAAACCGGGTGTTCGTCGCCATCGTGGTTATCCTGTTTGCCGGTATTCCCTACATCCCGGTCGACCTTTCCACGATTCGGTTCGATACAGCCCGTTCCGAGCAATGTCAGACCCGTGTTCCGCTGCCGGCGGATACCGGCTGGTCCGGTGCTTATACCACGCTCAACAATCAAAACGCGCTGGTTCCGGTGTGGTGGTTTTTCATGCACGCCATCGGCAAGGCCGTCACCGGCGCGGCGGTGGCGGCGATTC
>BNUC01000289.1 GCA_025997075.1 Betaproteobacteria bacterium
ACGGCGAATCCTGAGCACGGTTCTGCATGTCTGACAGTCGTTCGACGGTCAAGGGGTGCGAGCGGAAATAAACCGGCACATTGTTTTCATACAGACGGCCGGTTTCGACGTCCACGGCATGGGCGATTTCTTCGAGCGACTGCAAAAAGCCGGCCGTCTGTATGAAAACAATGTGCCGGTTTATTTCCGCTCGCACCCCTTGACCGTCGAACGACTGTCAGACATGCAGAACCGTGCTCAGGATTCGCCGTATCGACAGATCGTCAGCAGTCTCGATTTTCACCTGATACGCGCCAAGTTGCGTGCGCAAATCATGCAGCCAAGAGATGCCATTACCGAGTTCGAAAGGTCGCTAAAAGAAAAAAAATATTTGTCTGAAGCAGCCACGCGTTACGGTCTGGCGTATACCTTGTTGCGCGCACATGACATAGAAGGAGCCAGACGCGTCAGCACGCCCCTGGACGTGCTGCAAAAGGAATCACCGATCCTGACCGGACTTGCCGCGTCGATCAGGGAGCGATCCGGTGATTTTGCGGGCGCGCACGAAATTTACCGGCAGGCGCTGCTACGCTTTCCTCAGGCCAGATCGCTGGTGTATGGTTATGTCGATTCACTTTACGCTGCGGGATCGCATCACCTGGCGCTGACATTTATCGAGGGACAACTGGCCCGTGACCAATCCGACTTCAAACTGTTCGGTTTGCAGGCGAAGACGTATGCCGCATTGGGTAAACGCGTGCAACAACGTCGCGCGCAGGCCGAGTACTATCTGCTCCAAGGACAACTCGGGGCAGCAATCGAACAGCTCGAGTTCGCTCAGAGGGAAAAAGATGGCGACTTTTATGAACTGTCCGCCGTCGATGCGCGGCTTCGCGAGCTACGCAAATTGCAGATGGAAGAGGAAAAAAATGGGGGTTAAATCGATTACATTCACCCGAATGGGGGCTAATCATGCAGGCGGCTGATCGCGAGTTGGACGTCAAGGGACTGGCCTGTCCACTACCGATTCTGCGTACCAAGAAAGCGCTTGCCGAAATGGTCTCGGGCCAGCTCCTGCGCGTGGTGGCCACGGATGCCCATGCGGCAAAAGATTTCCAGGCATTTGCCAGGCAGACCGGTAATGAATTGCTGTCTACCGTCGAAGACAATGCAACGTTCGAGTTTATCTTCAAACGCAAATAACGCATCCGCGTTTATCGCTGGTTCACGGTTCAGCGCATTTCCGGAGCATCTCTGGAATGCAGCATTTCGAGCAGCATTTCTTTGGCCGGGCTGGTTTGTCTGTTCCGGCGAACGATACTGCCCCAAGTGGAAAGCTTGTGCGTGAAGTCGTAGGGGATAATGCTCAACAAACCGCCTTTCACATACTGGGCGGCGATCGAACCGGGTGTGACAGCCAACATGTTCTCCCGCATCAACAACGTGGTGGTGAAAATCAGTGATGAAGTCTCGACGAAGCAGGTCGGCATGTCGAGGCCGTGACTGATACATTCCTGATCGATAACTTCGCGCGAGGGACTGCCCCTGGATTGCAGTATCCACGGGTAGTCCAGCAACGCCGCAAAAGAGACACGCGCCTGTCGGGCTTGCTCGACCAAGGGATGGCGTGGTGAAGCAACAATCAAGACATCCTCTTCCCCGATCGGACGGAAAACGCATTCCTGATAGGAGGGGTCGCCAGGTCGGGGCAGGCGTCCGATGACGATATCGAGCCCACCATCGCGGAGTTGTTCAAGCAGCCGGTCGCTGGTACCGATCGTCACCTCGACCGACAATAGAGGATAGACCCGTCTGATCCTTAGCAGCACATCGCTCAGACATTCAGGCAGGGCAACCATGATGCTGCCGATGGCGATTTTTTCAGCGCTACCCTGGCGCAGCTTGGACAATTCTTTACTTAGGGCACTCATCGTGCCATACAGCCCGCGGCAGGCATTCATCACGGCCTGGCCGGCTGGATTGAGCATGAGTCCACGCCCCTCGCGCACAAACAATATCTCGCCGATCGCTGCTTCAAGCTCGTGAAGCATCTTGCTGGCAGTCGATTGCGTCATCCCAAGATGCCGCGCTGCGGCACGTAGCGTTCCGTGCTCGTACCCGACTTGTCAGAACCCTGACTCATCACGAAAGACTCGTCAAGGCGCCAAAAGCGGGCGACGAGGAAGGTACAAAAGCAGCCTTGAAGAGCAATATCGAACCGCGTCCGAATTCATTATTTCGTCAGGAACGCTCGTTGTTTCCGACTGATTTCATTTGGGACATCTGCCTTGTACAATTCCAAACGCCGCTTCTATCTCAGGTCATAGAAGGAAAATATATGAGCAGTGTTATTAGTCAGTTATGCGCTGAAGTCGATCTTCCCCGGATGATTCGGGTCAAACAACTTTTTGAC
>BNUC01000290.1 GCA_025997075.1 Betaproteobacteria bacterium
CTGTGCATTACGGTCGGCATCGGTCTGGCCTTTATCATTGCTCTCATCAACCGGATTTTCAGGCTCGGCCTGCTCTCGGCGATGGCGGAAAAAGTCACTTTCGTGCTGATTCCGCCGCTGGCGCTCATTTTTCTGGTGCTTGGCACCATCATTCTCGGCATCGCCACGCCAACCGAAGGCGGCGCCATGGGCGCCACCGGCGCGCTGCTGATGGCCGTGGCGCGCAAACGACTCGACGGCAAGCTGCTCCGGCAAGCCATGGACAGCACCGCCAAACTGACCACGTTTGTCATATTCATCCTGATCGGCGCGCGCGTTTTTTCGCTGACTTTTTACGGCGTCGACGGCCACGTGTGGGTCGAGAATCTGCTCACCAACCTGCCCGGCGGACAATACGGCTTTCTGATCGCGGTCAACCTGCTGGTTTTCGTGCTGGCCTTTTTCCTCGACTATTTCGAGCTCTCGTTCATCATCATTCCGCTGCTCGGCCCGGTGGCCGAAAAACTGGGAATCGACCTGATCTGGTTCGGCGTGCTGCTGGGTATTAACATGCAGACCTCGTTCCTGCATCCGCCCTTCGGTTTCTCGCTCTTTTTCCTGCGCTCGGTCGCGCCGCCGTCGATCAAAACCAGCGACATCTACTGGGGCGCCATTCCCTTCGTCTGCATCCAGATTCTGATGGTGGCGCTGGTCATCCTCTTCCCGCAGATGGTGACCTCCGGACTGGACAAAATCGAGGTAATCGATATTGATTCGGTGAAAATCGAACTGCCGGATACGGACTACGACACGCCCCTGGAAGCGCCGGAGTTCAACATTGATCCAGAGGAAATCGAGCCGCCGGAAGAGGTGAAATAGGCGAAACAGGGGAAGCTTTTACAGGCGTTCGTTCAGGGCAATCGCATAAATATATTTGTCATGGTAAAGCATGAACAGGCGTTTGCTTTCCCTCTCCCCTTGTGGGAGAGGGTGCCCCGGCAGGGGCAGGTGAGGGGGGAGGAAGATGGATCACCATACTCCGCGGGAAATGTTGTCCTTCATTTCAATGGCATTCATGCGATTGCCCTGGGCGTTCGTGTTATTCCGGAAATAAAAGTGGCATAAAACGGCATTACCCGAAAAACGCCAGCACATCTTCCAGCGCGCGCGTTCGCCGCATCGGCGGCAGACTGCGCCAGATGCGTCGGCCGTAGTGCTTTCCGACCAGACGCGGATCGCAAATCATCAGCACGCCCCGGTCGGTCTCGTCGCGAATCAAACGACCAGCCCCCTGCTTGACGTTGATTACCGCGCGCGGTAACTGGTAATCCATGAAAGCGTTGCGGCCTTCGGCTTTCATGCGCTCGATGCGTGCCGAGAGCACCGGGTCGTCGGGCGGCGCGAAAGGCAGCTTGTCGATGACCACCAGCGACAGCGCCTGACCGCGCACGTCGACGCCCTCCCAAAAGCTCTGACTGCCGACCAGAATGGCGTTGCCGAGCCGGCGGAAACGTTCAAGCAGTTCGTTCTTGCCGCCCTCGCCCTGAACCAGCAGCGGCAGGTCAAGGTCAGCGCGTTCCAGCCGTTCCTGCAGCAGTTCGTGGACGCGGCGCATGGCGCGCAGCGAGGTGCAGAGGAAAAAAGCGCGTCCGCCGCTGGCCTGCACGATGGGAAAAGCCGCATTGACCACGGCTTCGGTGTAGCCCTGAGTGTTCGGATCGGGAAGGTCCGTCGGCGCGTAGAGCACCGCCTGATGCGCATAGTCGAAAGGGCTGTCCCAGGCGGCCACTTCGGCGTCGGCGAGGCCCATCTCGGCGCAATAATGGCTGAAGTCCTTCTGTATGGCGAGCGTCGCCGAAGTGAATATCCACGCGCGAGGATGGCCGCTCATCTGCTTCTGCATGATATTGGCGATAATGAGCGGCGTGGAATTCAACTGTAGCGCATGCGTATAGGTTTCACCCCAGCGCACGTAATCGCGGATTTCTTCCTGCCCTTCCTGTTCCCTTTTTTCCCCTCCGCCTTGCCAGCGGACGAGCTGCGCGATCAGCTCGCGGGCACGACGCCAGCAGTTCTCCAGTCCTTCCGAGCGTTGCGCCTGCGTTTCCAGCAGCGCGGCGAGCGTGTCGAGTTCGCGGATCAGGCCGGCGAGGCCGTTATCGAAGCCCATGCGCGCTTCGAGCTGGGTCAGCGAAAAACGCGCCGGTTCAACCGGCAAGGTCAGGCGCAAGTCCTTCGCGGCCTTCTCGACGACAGAGCAGACTTTCGGCAGATCAACACAATCGCGGGCCGAAGCCATTCCCTCGGCGCGCGCGTCACGCGCCAGATCGAGCACCTGCCCCGTCGACACATTGTCGCCGAAGAACAGGCTGGCCGTTCCCGGCAACTGGTGCGCCTCGTCGAAAA
>BNUC01000291.1 GCA_025997075.1 Betaproteobacteria bacterium
TGCATTGATAGCGTTGCCTCCCTCCGACCAAACCACTCTTCACCGTCCGCTCAGAACCACACTTCTTACAAGTCGCCATCGCTCTCCTCCTTTCTTGCAACGAGGAAATGTTACAGCATATATATATATCAACACTCTCCAAGCGAGAACGGTCGCATCCGCAGGCGGGAGAAACGTCCCGCGCCGGTATGCCGTGTCGCGTCGTCCTTGGGACGCACCGAACCGGTGAGAATAAACTGCCCATCCAGCCCGCGCGCATCCACCTCGCGCCGCACGGCGTTCCACAAGGAGGGAACCAGTTGCCATTCGTCGATCAGACGGGGAGTTGCCCCCCGCAGCAAGTTGAGAGGCGCGATTTCGGCGGTGTGGCGGGCGGCTTCATCCAGATCTAGCAACACTTCGCTTTGGGCGTGCTGCCGCGCCGTAAGGGTTTTGCCGCAGGCCCTTCACACCCTCGATGAGCACCGCGCTAATGCGATCAAGCCGCTCCACGAGCACGCTATCCACGACCCTTGAAAGATAGGAAATCTGCATCATGAGGCCCTAAAGTTGGATATTTGCAGGGATTCTACATGGATGTTTGCGGGAATTCTACATGGATGAGTCGCGGCAGCGCGAACGATCCGTGGCGCTGGGGCCGTCTTTTTGCAGGACGACCGTGCCGTGCGGACACGCATCCAGACACTTTCCGCAACGGCTGCAAACATCCGAAAACATCAGGAGTTGTGGCTGAAAAGATTGCGACTCCGGGTTGCTGCACCACTGGCAGCGAAGGGGCAGCCTTTTAGAAATACCGTGGGTGCGCAGACCTGGGCCGTCTTCCGCTGACGTGCGCTGAATGTTGTAGATGACGCCTTGTTCCATATCGTTTTTTCGCGCTTTTTTACACGCCCAGCGCGCGTATTTTTCTGTACAGCGTATTGCGTGAGATGCCAAGAAGACGCGCCGCGCGCGCCTTGTTGTTTTCGACGCTTTCCAGAACGGACAAGAGTGTTCTGCGTTCTGCCTGAGCGCCGGCTTGCGTCAGATTCAACACGTCGCCTTCCGGAGTTTTGTTTTCTCTTTCTTTCCGCGTGTTCCGCAGTTCCCGCAAAAAGCGCTCCGGCAAATGCTGAATCGTCAGAACATCGCCTTCATCCTCCAGGCTGTAAAGCGCGAAGGTCAGCACGTTTTTCAATTCCCGGACATTGCCGTGCCACGGATAGAGGCTGAAAACATGGTACAGCTCGTTGGAAATATGAATCTCGCGCGCGCGTTTGGGGCCGACGCTCAATTCAATGAAGCCGCGGGTCAGCAGGGGAATATCGCTGGCGCGTTCGCGTAGCGGCGGAATATCCAGTTCGAGAATGCTCAGGCGATGGTAGAGGTCTTCACGGAAAGCGCCGGTCTCGACGAGTTGCGCCAGGTTGCGATTGGTGGCGGCGATGAGGCGGAAATTGGAGTGAATCGTGCCGGGATGGGCGATTTTCTGGATTTCGCTGCTTTCCAGCACGCGCAGCAGCTTGGCTTGCATGGGCAAGGAGAGTTCGCCGACTTCATCCAGGAAAATGCTGCCGGTATCCACGAGTTCAAATTTTCCTTTCATGCCCCCGGATTTCGCGCCCGTAAAAGCGCCGCCGCCGTAACCGAAAAGCTCCGATTCCATGAGATCCGGCGGCAGCGCCGCGTAACCCGACTTTGACACCGCTAAGACACACACACCTCTGGAAGCCGCCTAGCGCAAGGCCTCCGGCGAAGTAGTCGAAAGGGGTGTGTATCTAGGCGGGGAACGTGCTCAATCCAGATTCAGGATGGGCTTGGGCGGCTTAATCTTTAATGTTTTCAATCGCTTAACGGCGCCCGTTGAGGGTTCCGTGACTTGCCAGACACGACCGTTGGGGCTGGACAATTGCGCCAGTTGAATTTGTTTCAGGTCATTCCTGACGTTGCGCCAAGTGTCCTGACAAGCGTGTTCGATGGCGCGTTCCAGTAAGAGGGAGAGTACGGTGAGGGCGATGTGGGCGTGAATGCGATGCGGCGCCCAGTGAAACACGGGACGCATCTTCAAGCCGCTCTTCATCGTTCGCCAGGCTTCTTCCACTCGCTGTTGCTGTTTGTAGCCCAGCGCCATGTCTTCCACCGTGAGGGTGTCGTCGTTGCTATGCACGACGAACTTGCCATCGAAGCGCTCCCGTTCGGTGACCGTCTGGCGGTCGATGACCAGCCCCTGTTTTGTTTTCTTCAGCAAGCGCCCATAGCGGGCGCTGGCACGCAAGGCGCAGACTCGTTTTGTATGGGTAGAACTGACCTTGGCCCGTTCGGACAGACTCGCCCGTTCCGCCTCCAGTTCGTGCAGGAGTTCTTCCCGATGCGACTTCTGGCGCTTGGCTTCCAGCG
>BNUC01000292.1 GCA_025997075.1 Betaproteobacteria bacterium
GCAGCCATGATTTGAAGAAACGGGCGTGATCGGTCCCTGCGAAACGGAAAAGATTAGTAGAATCGGCGGCTCACGCCGCCGAGAGGACGTTTTACTCACTTGACACACGCAGGCTAATGGGTGTCCCAATGCTGTTCAGAATCGGGTGTTCCTGGCCGTTTTCATCGATGGTGACGGGTGGGTTGGTGTCGGGTGGGGGTGTTGGTGTTTCACCGGAACCGGGTTCACCTGTGCCCGGTTCGCCAGTTCCAGGTTCTCCTGTGCCGGGTTCGCCAGTTCCAGGTTCTTCAGTTCCGGGTTCGCCGGTTCCAGGTTCTCCGGTTCCGGGTTCGCCAGTGCCAGGTTCGCCGGTTCCAGGCTCTCCGGTTCCGGGTTCGCCAGTTCCGGGTTCTCCGGTTCCGGGATCGGTTCCTGGGTCAGTGCCGGGGTCGGTTCCAGGATCAGTTCCAGTGCCTGTTTCCGGCACAGTTGCGCCTAAGCTCAGGCGGTTGACGGTGACATGGCTGTTGCTGGCTGCCGCTCCATAGCCAAAGCCGATCAGGTCAAACGAGAGGTTGACGATGGTGCCGGGGGCGATGCCTTCCAGGTCGACTAGTACAGTGCGGCTGCCATCCTCATTGGTAAGGGTCGTGACTTTGCTGGATTTGTATTCGTCGCCGTTGGCTTGCAGGTTGAGGACGGCATCATTTTTAGTAAGGCCCGTACTGCCGAGCAAGGATAAGCCGGTGTTGGCGTCGATCAGCGCGACTTCAAAAGCGTCGTCCGGGGCGTTGGTAACGTCGTCGAGATAGAGGTCAGTAAGATTGAAGGAAAGATAACGGTCGTTCTCGCCAAGGACGAAGACTTGATTCAGTCGTGTTTGCGCCGTGGCGGTTTCGTTGAGGGTGGCCACACCGTTGCTGAAAATGACTTCGCCGGTTTCGGACCAGCCTTGCGCGTTACCGAAGTCGGCGTTGGTGAGTTGTGGATTGGCGACGGTCTCGTATTGGGTTTGAGCTGTTTGGGAAGCGGCTTGGTTGCTGTCATTACGGCGTTGGCGGGAAGCGAGGAAGGCGGCGAGGCCGACGCTGACCGGGAGCGGCGTGGGAACGTTGGGTTCATTCGGCGTGGACGGTGAGGCAGAAGACAAGCCGAGCCATTCCATGCTGATGAGTTCCGGGACGAGCGAGGCGATTTGCGCCCATTCCTCTGCGCTTGGTAGACGGCGGACGCCGGGTTGCAATGTTGTTGCCATGAAGTCGTGGCTGTCGGCGCTGTGTCCGAGGCCGAGGGTATGACCATACTCGTGCAGCAGGACGGAAAGCATATCCATTTTGCCTTCGGCTTCCGAACCCGGACGGGCAACCCATTCGTAGGGATTGCTGGTTGGCAACCATTCTTCATTCAAATACGGCGTGTAGTCGATGAACCAGCCGTAACCGGCAGCGTTGGTGTTCAAGGTGATCTTGCCACCGGTGGTAGTGCCTAGTGCACTACCGGAGATGTCGGCGAAACCGGACAGGACATCCTTTGCACCAGTAACCAAGGCGTAGAGGGATGTCGCTCGGTACCAGGAGTCTGGGATGTCAATTTCAGAAGATTCACTTTTTTGATTATCGGGCAATATCTCCCAAGATTCTAGGGGGCAAAACTTCATCCAAGTTTTTTCCCAATCACTCTTAGAATTGGTGAGCTTAACAGACTCAGCGGTTACCTGAATATAATATATCACTTTGATTCGGTAACCTTCGAATTCCACCAAAAACTCCGCACGATCCGATCCTTTATAGTCTTGATTGGCCTTATAGGTAAAGCCATCTTCCATGGGTTTCAGCATCCCGTGCTTGGGTGGCTTAATGATCGTGATAGTGCTGTGCTCGGTAGCTGCTACCAACATCTCTGAGGATTCAAACAGATCGAATTCCCTGCGGAAGTTGAACAGATCCATTGCCCTATCCCCTGGAAGAATAATTGTCTCGCCAGAAGATACTGCATTCGAGTTATCATCCACGGTTACGGTCTTAAAAACGGGATTACATACCCCTACAACACCATATAGTCCATCCGATCGCGGTCGAGCCGGATTCGCCTGAGCAACGATCACAACGGGCGCTTCTTGCGGAATTGCGTCAAGCAGTAACATATCCAAATCCTCCAGATTTACGTTGAAGTCATCCACCAATATCTGGAGTAGCTGTTTCTGCATAGCGTCGGTTAACGCACAAAATAGGGGACACCCATTAGCCTGCGTGTGTCAAGTGAGTAAAACGTCCTCTCGGCGGCGTGAGCCGCCGATTCTACTAATCTTTTCCGTTTCGCAGGGACCGATCACGCCCGTTTCTTCAAATCATGGCTGC
>BNUC01000293.1 GCA_025997075.1 Betaproteobacteria bacterium
GACCACGACGGTAGCCCGTTTTTTTCCCTGAGCAGACGACCACGATTCGTTCACTGGCTCGTCCTGCTCGCCCTGTCCCTGATTTTCGCTGCGCTGTTCGATACCGTCCGGCTTCCGGCCGCCCTACTGCTCGGGGCGATGCTGGCGGCCATCCTGATCGCCATCGCCGATGGTTCGCCGCGCATCACGCGCAAACCTTTCGTCGTGGCGCAAGGCATCGTGGGCTGTCTCGTGGCCCGTGGCATCACCTCGGACATCCTGATTTCCCTGCACGAAAACTGGCTGCTTTTCATTTCGGTCACCTTTGTGACCCTCTTCGCCTGCGCCGGCATGGGTTGGCTTCTCGCGCGCAAAAAAGTTCTCCCCGGAACAACGGCCGTATGGGCCTGCTCACCCGGCGGCGCCTCGGTCATGACGGTGATGGCCGATGATTATGGCGCGGACATGCGCCTGGTGGCCGTAATGCAATATCTGCGCGTGGTTATCGTCACCATCCTGGCCACGGTCGTTTCCCATATATGGATGGGCGGCGCCCATCCCGACCATGGCGTATTCTCGAACTGGCTGCTCAGCGTCTCCTGGGACGATCTGGCCTTCACGCTGCTGCTCGCCGGTACAGGTTCTCTCCTTGCCAATTTTTTCAAGATTCCCGGCGGCTCCCTGCTCGTGCCGCTGACCATCGGCAGCATCCTGCAAGCCAAAGGACTCCTGACAATCACCCTGCCGCCCTGGATTCTGGCCCCCGCCTACATCACATTGGGCTGGAGCATCGGACTGCGCTTCACGCGCCAGTCATTGCATCTGGCGACCCGTGCACTGCCCGCCATCCTCCTCGCGATCACCTGCCTGATTCTGGCCTGCGCCGGCATTGCGCTGGTGCTTACACAGATCACCGGCGTCGACCCGCTGACGGCCTACCTGGCCACCAGCCCCGGCGGCCTGGATTCCGTCGCCATCATCGCCGCCACCTCGGCGGGCGTCGACATGCCATTCGTCATGGCGTTTCAGACGGCACGGCTGCTCATGGTCATCATCACCGGCCCGGCGCTGGCTAAGTTCATGTCGCGTCGGCTTTAGTTCTCATATACTTCACACATTGATCGGAGGATTCTCAAATGACCACCACAACTCCCCAGGAACGCCCACTACCACGTAGTTACTTTCCCGAAGAAAAAAAACTAGGCATGTCTCAAAACGCCATCTACCTTTGTGAGTCCGGCGCAGCAGACACGGCAGGGGACGAAGAAGCTTCATGGGCATGGCTTGCCCTTGCAGAGCATACAGAACAAGCAAAATCTACTCTTAAACGCATGTGCGGCGATGAGTTTCTGAAATCCAAAGGCTTCCAAATATGACTGATGCGTTACTTTTTTCTTTGGCAAAAGAGTTTGCCAGGGAATCAGACCTCATGAAAGAACATGAGGCTACACCTATCGCAGAAATTCTTGGCAATACACGGCAAGATATGCTTTCCGATCTGAAAGCCATCGGGAAATCCGGCAGCTTGGAAAAAATTGTTGCCGCTGAAAAATCCTTTGTTCAAAACGACCTCGACAACCACACCAACAGCAATAGCATGTCTTCCAGCCTAAATGACGCATTGGAGGAATTAAAAGCCATCGAAACGCATATTGGAATAGTAGGTGATTCAAAAGAGTATCAGCGAATAAATAAAACCTATGAACAACACAAGTTACGTGACACTCAAGACTTACCGAAAGACGGGGCAAGACATTCTTTCCGTTCTCATGATACGCGCCTCGGAAATAATGACAGGGGCCGCATTAGCGACGACGAAAAAGCCATCAACCAAGCGAGACAACAAAACTGGAAGATAGCCGAAAAACTCTACATCGGCAGGCAGGAAAAAGCTCTAGGCAGGAAACCCGGAGAGCCTCGTATAAGCTCAAAAGAATAATTAGAAACGCTAACAAAAGATTATTTAGCTAAGGCGCAAAACATGGCATATAAGCCCTGAAAGTATTGGCTGCACTTGAGGGAATGCTTAAAAAGGCGTTGCAACCATCATGCTTGATATTCTGACCACCACGACCCCCATCTATCTGGCCATCGCTGTCGGTTATCTGGCTACGTGTTTCGGTCTGTTCGACAAGGCCGGGCTGCGCGTGCTCGGGAAATTCGTGGTCAGCATCGCGCTGCCAGCCATGTTGTTTAATGCGCTCATGCAGAACCGCTTCGAGGACATACTCAATAAAACCTACATCGTCGCCTACGCCGCCGGTTCCTTGCTGTGCATGGCCTTGGCACTGTGGTG
>BNUC01000294.1 GCA_025997075.1 Betaproteobacteria bacterium
GCCAAATGCGAGGACGTGCTCGACGCCATCGCCAGCAAGGTTTACCGGCTCAGCGACGAAATCGGCGTGGGCTCGGTGACCAAGATGATCAACCAGGTGCTCGCCGGCATCCATGTCGCCTCGGCTGGCGAAGCCATGGCGCTGGCGATCCGCGCTGGCGCCGATCCCAAACAGATTTACGAAGTGATCACCAACAGCGCCGGTAATTCGTGGATGTTCCAGAACCGCGTGCCGCACATTCTGGCCAATGATTACACGCCGCTCTCGCAGGTTAACATCTTCGTCAAGGATTTGGGCATCGTCCTCGATTACGCCAAAAAAGCCGTTTTCCCGCTGCCGCTGGCGGCTGCCGCGCACCAGATGTTTCTGTCCGCGTCGGCGGCGGGGCATGGCAAAGAGGACGATTCGGCTGTGATCAAGTTTTTCCCCGGCATCGAATTGCCGGGGTCGGAAAAATGATTCCCGCTCCGTCATTTTGCGTGAAGCCACCTCCCATCCCCGTCATTCCCGCGAAGGCGGGAATCCAGAAAGCGTACTTTCGGCGCAATGCGCCACCATTCTTTGATTTGCAGCCATTCTGTCTGGAAAAAACAAACTGGATTCCCGCCTTCGCGGGAATGACGGAGTGGTGAGGGTAAGCTATATCTGATAAAGAAAGAGAATTTACATGAGCATTTTATTAGGCTGCATTGCCGACGACTTTACCGGCGGCACCGACCTCGCCGGAATGCTGGTAAAAGCCGGTATGCGCACCGTGCAAATGATCGGTATTCCCCGGGAACCCATCGGTGACGATATCGACGCCGTGGTGATCGCGCTCAAATCACGCACCAGTCCGGTGGAGGAAGCCGTCGCCGAATCGCTGGCCGCCTTGCGCTGGCTGCAACAGGCGGGCTGCCGCCAGTTTTATTTCAAATACTGCTCCACCTTCGATTCCACGCCGCGCGGCAACATCGGCCCGGTGGGCGAAGCACTGATGCAGGCGCTCTCCAGCAATTTCACCATCGCCAGCCCGGCTTTCCCGGTCAACGGCCGCACCATTTACAAAGGCCACCTGTTCGTCGGCGACATTCTTCTCTCCGACTCCGGTATGCGCAATCATCCGCTCACCCCGATGACCGACGCCAACCTCGTGAGATTCCTGCAAACCCAGATCAAAGGCAAGGTCGGTCTCGTCGACTACGCGACCGTTCGTCAGGGCGCCGAGGCCATCAAGGCGCGCTTCGAGACGCTGAAAGCCGAAGGATGCAATTTCGCCGTGCCCGACACCATCACCAATGACGACCTGATAGCCATCGGCGCCGCCTGCGCCGATCTGCCACTGGTGACCGCCGGTTCCGGCATCGCCCTCGGTCTGCCGCAAAACTTCCGTCGGGCCGGTCTGCTCCCCGAGCATCAGGTGGCCGACGCGCTGCCGCCGACAGGCGGCCTGCGCGCCGTCATCGCGGGCAGTTGCTCGATCGCCACTCAGGGACAGGTAGCCGCGATGCGCGAGAAGCACCCCGCTTTCAACATTGACCCGTTTGAACTTGCCAACGGCAAGGACGTGGTCAGTGAAGCGCTGGCCTGGGCCAAAGGAAAAATCGAAAAAGAACCCGTCCTGTTTTACGCCACCGCCACCCCGGATGCGGTCAAAACCGTGCAGGCCCGGCTTGGCACGGAAAAAGCCGGCAGCCTTGTCGAAAACGCTCTGGCCGCAATTGCCCAAGGCATTGTCGCTCTGGGCGTCGGGCAACTGATCGTCGCCGGCGGCGAGACTTCCGGCGCCGTGGTCAAGGCGCTCGGCGTCTCCGGCCTGCGCATCGGCCCCGAAATCGACCCCGGCGTGCCGTGGACCACCGGTATTACTAAAGATGCCACGGATGCTACGCTTCGTCCGTTGGCGCTGGCGCTCAAATCCGGCAACTTCGGCACGCCTGACTTCTTTCTCAAAGCCTGGAACAAGCTCGCATCATGACCGCACAGATCCTCTCCGAAGAAACAAGGGAACGGGACAAAATCGCCCGCCTTTCGCGCTCGCTCTACGAACGCGGTTTGACCGCCGGCAGCAGCGGCAACATCAGCGTCCGTTTGTCGGATGGTGCCGCCGGCTGGCTGCTCACGCCGACCAACTCCTGCCTCGGCACGCTCGATCCGGCGCGCATTTCCAGGCTCGACTGGCAGGGCAATCTGCTGGCCGGCGACCCGCCGTCGAAAGAAGCCTCCCTGCATCGCTCGATGTACGAAGAGCGTCCAAAGGCCGGGGCCATCGTGCACCTGCATTCGA
>BNUC01000295.1 GCA_025997075.1 Betaproteobacteria bacterium
TGAGTCCGTCATTGGTTTCTTGCACCCGCTTCAGTGCGGCTTGCCGTGCTTCCTCCTCACTCAGACCGTGGCGACGCATTTGCCGGCGGCGCAGGCGTTCGGGGTTGCTCTTGGCTTGTACGCGGCTGATTTGGCGATATTGCGCCTGAGCCGGAATCGGCTGCAGTTCGCCCAGCTTCAGATGGTCGCGCATCCCTTGCAGCCAGGATTGTTGCATCAGTTGTTCCAGCGCGGCGCGGCTGCCGTGCAGGCGCAGGCGTTCGCCCAGGCTGGGGCGATGCACATCGACATCGGGGAAACTGACGCCGATATTGGCCTCGGGCAACGCGACCAGAGCGCGGTGCAACTTGGTGAACAGGGCGCTCATCAGATGTGCGGCGGAGAATTCCGGGTCAGGCCGCAGGCGGAGTTCCAAATAATGGTCCATGATTTAGCCCGCCTCGCCAAAGACGCCGCCGCGCACCAGAACGGCAACGACATAGTGCTGGTTGTCGGGTTCAGGCGCTTGACCCTTGAGTATCCAGTTATCCAGCAGGGTGTAGAAATCGACCTTGTCTTTCGGCTGGCGATACGCCTTGCCCTGAGTCGTGACCGAGCCATAGGGTTCCGCGGCGATGGGCGCTTCCGCGTTCGGGTACCAGGTGTCGATGCTGCGAATGGCGTTGCCGATTTTTTGCGAGTGGATGGCGGCAACATCCTTCACGTGATACAGCGTCTTGCTCTTGTCGCCGCGCCCACGGTCGAGAATCAGTTCCTGCGAAGGGAAGACTTCCTGTCCATTACCGATACGCGCGTAAGCAGTGATGCTCAACAGAACATGTTCTTCGCCGCGCAGTCCGGCGGCAATCAGGGCGGACAATTCTTCCAGCTCTGGCTTCACGGCGGCGGGCGCTTCAAAGTCAAGCAGGGACAAGGCGAGTGCGTCGAACGTCCAGTTTTGTGCGGTTTTTCCATCGACCAGTCGGGCAATGCGTACTTCGACTTGCTCCGCGCCAATACGATTGCGCCAAAGAAAACGTCCATTGGCAAGGTTGCTGGCATAACGACGCGCCAGTTCGGTAAAGCGGGTTTCCTGAGCATATGTCTGGATAGTTTTTTCCAGACGCTGGCGATATTCGGCACTGTTGCAGGCGGAAGGCTGCCCTGTCCCGGCCAGGACGCGCAGGGTGAAGGCGACTTTCAGGGTATCCGCCTGGTGGGGCAGCGTCGCCACATCGACGGTTTGCAGGTTGGGATTTTCGATGGCGGCATCAAGCTTGGCCGGGTCTTGGTCCTTGGTTTTCAGGCGGTTGGAAATGGTGCCGCGCACTGATTTGGGCTTGATGTCGACTGGCTGCCAGTTTTCAGATGTGTTGCGCTGTTGCCAGTCTCCCGCAAAAAACAGGGCGTCGGAAGGGTCGAGTTTGCGTTCAAAGGCGAGGACAGAGGCGGTTTTGAGGGCGGTTTCATTGGGCATGATGATGCTCCTTGTGGAAAATGCGGTTAATCAAAGTCGTCGTTGAAAATTTCTGGAACCCGGTAATCGTTGCGGCAACGGTATAGCCCTTGCGCTGGTTGATTGTCGGCGTACCAGAGGAGTTGCTGTGGCGATTGCAGGCGGTGAGGGCTGAGCCATTGACCGATGGAATACAGACTTTCGACGAAACAAAAAGGGGTGCTGGCATCGCGTGCATTGGCAACTGAACCTGGTTCATGTGGCCCGCTCAAGGTGCCATAGCCGACCGGGATCGGGACAACCCAGCCAAGTTTTATCCGGTCATGTTGCCAGTCAACGCGTTTTGCAGCAGCCGTCTCTTCGTCGTTTGTCGTCAGGCTGTGCCAGTTGATACGTGACAGGGAGAGCCAGGCTTCCAGTCGGCTTGTCTGCGGGTTTTCTGCCAATAATGCTTGATGGCGTTGTTCCAGCAGATCATCACGCGCCACCAGAGCAAAACCCGGCAGTAAGTGAAACCGGAGACGATTAAATTTCTTTTGGCGATCTTCGTCGGTTCCGGTCAGGGCTACAACATAAGGTTGTTGACGACGAGATGAGGCGCGGGAAGGAATCACGCTGCCGCCTGCAATTCGCATCTGCGTCAGCAAGTCGCGTACCTTTGTCGCCATCTCCTCTGGCAAGCGCTCGTTTCCCGGAGCTTTGCGGGAAAGCGCCTCGCTTTGAAGCGCAAAGATCAAACTGATTTCAAGGTGAATGCGTCCTTCTTCAACAATGGCGGCAGTGCTGCCATCTTTGTCGATCGGGTTACGGGTCAG
>BNUC01000296.1 GCA_025997075.1 Betaproteobacteria bacterium
TTTCGGATCTGGTGAGCCTGGTGTTGACCGATATTGAAATGCCTGAAATGGATGGTTATATCCTGACGAAAAAAATCAAGACCGACTCTCGCTTTGCGGGTGTTCCGGTCATCATGCACTCATCGTTGTCCGGGATGTCCAATCAACAGTTGGGCAAGTCCGTCGGCGTTGACGAATATGTTCCCAAGTTCGAGCCTCTGAAACTCGCGGAAATACTGACTCGGCGCTTATTGGGAACGTCGCCGGACGTTCAGGCGAACGGATGAGGTTCAACCTATATCGTGGAGTATGTCGATGGCAACGGATCTTGCTGAAAAGAAAAGTCTACTCGATAGCGTAGATGCCAGAACCCGGATGGCAGGTTCCAACAAGATGGAGATCCTGCTGTTTTCCCTCGGTACGAGGGAAACGTTCGGAATCAACGTGTTCAAGGTTCGCGAAGTGGGGCGCACACCGCACATTACCAGGACGCCGAACATGCCGAGAGGCGTCGAGGGTTTGGTGTCCCTGCGTGGGAATGTGATTCCCGTACTGTCTCTTTTCAGTTTTCTGGATCATCAGAAAGAACCGGCAGAGCTGGGCAAGACCATGATGGTCGCCGAATACTCCAAGAAAACGCTGGGGTTTCTGGTGCACGAGGTCGACCGGATCATTGCGGTTGACTGGGAACGGGTCAAAACCCCGGAAAGCGTTCTTTCTTCAAATCAGGGCTTGATTACGGCGATCACTGAACTGGATAACGGGAAGCTGGTTTCCTTGCTGGATGTTGAGCAGATACTGGCTAACGCTTTCGGCGAGGCGGTTATTGTCGATGTGCCTCCGGCCCAGGTTTCCGAGGATGTCGGTGTCTTTTTTGCAGATGACTCGATTGTTGCACGCAGGAAGATTGCCGAAGTATTGGACAGGTTGCATATCAAGTACAAGCAGGCGGTCAACGGGGCCGAGGCCTGGACGCGCTTGCAGGGGCTTGCCGATCACGCGCAGCAGACTGGCGGCAGTCTGCGCAATGATGTGCGTCTGATACTCGTCGATGCTGAAATGCCGGAAATGGACGGTTATGTCCTGACCAAGCATATCAAGGCGGATTCGCGTTTTGACGGAATCCCCGTGGTTATGCATTCATCCTTGTCGTCGGAGGCAAATCGTGCCATGGGCCAGGCTGTCGGCGTTGATGCGTACGTGGCGAAATTTGATGCTGGAATATTGGCGGATACGTTGCGTCCCATTCTTGAGCGATAGAAAAAAATATCAGGAGCAAGTGAATAATGGCTGATCCGAAAATGAGAATTCTGGTGGTCGACGATTTTTCGACCATGCGACGAATCGTCAGGAATCTCCTCAAGGAGTTGGGTTTTTCCAACGTGGATGAAGCCGAGGATGGGGCCATAGCGTTGCAGAAATTGCAAGGTGGAGGTTTCGAGTTCGTGTTTACGGATTGGAACATGCCTAACATGGATGGGCTGCAATTGTTGCAGGCTATTCGCGCAAACCCGTCGTTGTCGAATTTGCCGGTGCTGATGATTACCGCTGAAGCCAAGAAGGAGAACATCATCGCAGCCGCCCAGGCGGGAGCGAGCGGTTATATCGTAAAGCCGTTTACCGCGGCCACGCTCTCGGAAAAATTGCAGAAGATTTTCGACAAAATGGGTGCCTGATATGAACGACACGGTTTCTTCAGGCGATTCAGCCGAGCTTGAGGCGCTATTTGACAGTATTGCAGGAGGAGCGGGTGCTGCGCGGACTGCTGCGGATCCTGTTCCGCCACCTGTTGTCGAAGAGAAACCGTCACTGATGAAACAGACTCAGGAAAGTGACGATTTGACGGAAGATTCCCAGGATCTTCAAAATCTGTTCGATAGTATCGCTTCCAAAGGCAAGGAGGCGGAGGATACGGTTACGGTCGAGGCGGATGAAAGCGCAGGCGCGGAATGGCCGGTCCAGAACAGGGTGTTTACCCAAGTCGGGCAGATGGCCCGGCAGTTGCATGACATGCTCGGTACCCTGGGTTACGACAAGCTCATCGAGAAAACCGCCAGTGATATGCCGGATGCACGAGACCGGCTGAAATACATCGCGAACTTGACAGCACAGGCGGCGGATAGGGTTCTGAATGCTACCGATATGGCTGGCCCGCTGCAGGAAGAGCTGGAATCAGGCGCTACGCTATTGGCCGCG
>BNUC01000297.1 GCA_025997075.1 Betaproteobacteria bacterium
GGCCAAATGGCGTGCTACGCGTTGGTGGGGCGTCGATATCGGCGATCCGGAAATTGTCGTCTGGGGATCGCCCATCGAACTGGGAGCGCAGGACCGCTTGCGCGCCGTGCGTGACTGTCTGATGCGGACCGAACTCCTGCCCGCGTTTGAAATGTCCGAGGCGCGCCTTGATACGTTCGTCGAACGTATTCGGACGCGGCATCCGAAAATGCTTTTCGGCTATCCATCGGCAATCAGTCATATCGCAGCGCACGCGGCGAAACGAAAAATCGCGCTCGACAAACTCGGGATCAAAGTAGTCTTCGTGACATCGGAACGTTTGTACGACCATCAGCGTCAGAGTATCGCGCAAGCGTTCGCTTGTCCGGTGGCTAACGGCTATGGCAGCCGTGACGCGGGATTCATTGCCCATGAATGTCCCTCCGGGAAAATGCACCTTACCGCCGAAGACATCATCGTCGAAATCGTCGATGCGCAGGGAAACCCGCAACCGCCGGGCGTTGCCGGCGAAATCGTGGTTACTCACCTGGCAACGGCTGATTTTCCTTTCATCCGCTATCGCACCGGCGACATCGCCGCGCTGGGGACGGAACCTTGCGCCTGCGGGCGGAGTCTGCCGGTTCTCGAAGACATTCAGGGACGGAGTACGGATTTCGTCGTGGCGGCCGACGGAACCGTCATGCACGGACTGGCGCTCGTCTACATTCTGCGAGATTTGCCCGAAGTCAGGGAATTCAAGGTGGTCCAGGAAACTCTGGATCTGACGCGCGTCATGGTGGTTGCCGAGCCGGGATTTTCGGTCGAAACCGAGCAGAAAATCGTCGCTGGACTACAGCAACGCCTGGGTGCTGCCGTCAGGATCGAGGTGCAATTGACAGACCGGATTCCGGCTGAAAAATCAGGAAAATTCCGCTACATCGTCAGTCATGTCGCGGAAGGGAACTGATCAAGACCATGCGCGATACCGTTGTGTGAAAGAAAACGGTGAGCAGCAGTCTCCTTGTTTTGCGCGTTGCTTTACCCTATGATGTGCATGTGATGACCATGACCATAAGGAGGCTGAATTGACTACTGCGACTCAACGGATCCCCGTGTTGGTAACGCCAGCCGAAAAGAAACAGATTGCCAAAATGGCGAAAGACGCCGGTTTGTCAATGGGTGAATTTTTTCGCCGTGCCGCGACAGCATTTCGCCCTTCCGATGAGGAAAAGTTGCTTGAAGGTATGATTGAGCAAATGAACAAAACGACGGCGCAGGCCAGCGCCGCCATCGATGACGCGCTGGCCTTTGTTGAAGCGTCCAACAAACGCATCGCCGCGATGGAGCGTGAAATTCGCCAAAAGATGGTGGCGTAATGAGTGTTACAGACAAAATGTGGGATGCGATTACCACGGTCATCAAGATGAATGACAAAGTGAAACGCATGGCGACAACGATCACGGTTCAGGAACAGAAGATCGAAGGTCTGACCGAACGTGTCATTCGTCTGGAAACAATGCTGGAAATTCAGGCTGCGGTGCCAAACAAGCCGCTGCGTCGAATTTCACATAAAGAGTAAATAAGTTTAGGGGTAATAAATGAAGCCCATTCTCGTCACCGGCGCAGCCGGATTTATTGGTTCCGCCTTGGCGCTGCGCCTGCTGGAGCGGGGTGATACTGTCATCGGCGTCGATAACCACAACGATTATTACGACCCCGCGCTAAAGGAAGCCCGACTAGCGCGTTTTGTCAATCATCCGAATTACACCCATTTACGGATTGAGCTTGCCGACCGCAAGGCCATCGAAGCAAGCTTCTCCGACTACAAACCCCGGCGTGTGGTCAACCTCGCCGCCCAGGCCGGAGTGCGCTACTCCATCGAAAACCCGCTGGCTTACATCGACAGCAACATCGTCGGCTTCGCGCACATCCTCGAAGGTTGCCGCCATCACGGCGTCGAACATCTCGTTTACGCCAGCAGTTCCAGTGTTTACGGCGCCAACGCCACGATGCCCTTTTCCGTACATCACAATGTCGACCACCCGCTCTCTCTCTACGCCGCCAGCAAAAAAGCCAACGAACTGATGGCGCACGCCTACAGCCATCTCTACAACCTGCCCACCACCGGCCTGCGCTTTTTTACCGTTTATGGTCCCTGGGGGCGCCCGGACATGGCGC
>BNUC01000298.1 GCA_025997075.1 Betaproteobacteria bacterium
CCGTCCAGGGCACGATTTCAAATTGGTCAGTGTCGTCAAGTTCATCATCGGCATCATCATCGTGCTGACGATCTCTAATACCCAGATGATGAGCGTGCTCGAACGCACGACCGAGATCGGGACCAGTCTGGCGATCGGGCTGCGGCGCGCGACCGTGATGCGTTTGTTCGTTTTCGAGGGGGCTTTGATCGGCGCTGTCGGCGGCGTGCTGGGTTTGCTTCTGGGATTTGTCCTGGCTCAGGTGATTTCCGCGATCGGCATCCCCATGCCGCCGCCGCCGGGCATGGCGAGGGGATTTCTCGGGGAAATACGGATCGTGCCGCAACTTGCGATGGATGCGCTGATCCTGGCCGTTTTTACCACCTTTTTGGCGAGTCTCCTTCCCGCCTGGAAGGCGAGCCGCATGATCATCGTCGATGCGTTGAGATGGAACCAATGAAGTTCGATTTCCAGCAGCGTTTCTCTTTCGCCTTGCGCAACGTATTCCGGCAACGCGCCCGCTCGGCAGGGACGCTTGCGGCGATCGCGCTGGGCGTTGCCGGGCTGATCCTCGCCGGTGGATTTGTGCAGGACATTTTTTTTCAGCTTGGCGAGGCGGTCATTCATTCGCAGAGCGGGCATATCCAGGTGGCGCGGAAAGGCTATCGCGAGGGACGCGTCCGCGAGCCCGAGTCGTTTCTCATCGACCGGCCCGATGATCTGAAGCGCGTGATCGGCGAGGCGCCCGGCGTGCAATCGACGCTGGCGCGGCTTGGGTTCTCGGGTGTCATCAACAATGGCAAGCGGGATCTGGGCATCATCGGTGAAGGGGTTGAACCGTCGGCCGAAGAAAAACTGGGTACTTATCTGCGTTACATCGAAGGCCGTCCCTTGCAGGACGGGGACCTGGACGGCATCGTTCTGGGTCAGGGCGTTGCGAGCTCGCTGGGACTCAAGCCCGGTGATCGGGTCAATCTCGTCATCAGCCTGGCCCAGGGCGCGGTCAACACCTTGGACTTTGAAGTGATCGGCGTTTTCCAGAGCTTTTCCAGGGATTTCGATGCGCGCGCCGTGCGTATTCCGCTGCGGGCGGCGCGCGATCTCATGGACAATGATTCGGCGCACGTGCTGGTGGTCGTGCTGGATAAGACGGAAGATACCGACGCCGTGCTCGCATTCCTGAAGAACCGCCTGGAAAATCAGGGATTCGAGCTGGCCAACTGGCGGGAACTATCCGATTTCTATGATAAGACGCTGAAACTCTATGACCGTCAGTTTGGCGTGCTCCGGCTGATCATTCTGTTGATGGTGCTCTTGAGCGTCACGAACAGCGTCAATATGACCCTGTTCGAGCGGACGCGCGAGTTCGGCACCTTGCTGGCGCTGGGAGACAGGCGAGGAACAGTGTTCCGGCTGATCATGACCGAGAGTGCGTTACTGGGGGTGTTCGGCGCGGTAACCGGCGTGGTGGCGGGTTATGTGGCGGCCGTGATCATTTCGGCCATTGGTATTCCCATGCCGCCGCCACCCAATGCCAACAGCGGTTATACCGCTTTTATCCGCCTGGTGCCGGGTGAAATTATCCTGGCGGGGGTCATCGGCATCGTTGCGACAATCCTGGCAGCGGTGCTGCCGGCACGCCGCGCGTCTCGCCTGAACGTGGTTGAAGCTTTGCGGCAGGGAGTGTGACTTATTTGGTTTGTCGTGTTCCAGGGGGCGGTTAAACTGCTGAAATGTGTCGTATCGTGCAAATAGACAACAGAATCAGTTTTTTGTGTTTTTGAAATAATGAAAAATTCTTAGTCAAATCAGGATGTTTCAGTTAGAATTTAATCCGTAATGTTATCTTTTTCACGGGTTGATCGCTGCTTAAGGAGAATGAAATGTGGGTCGGGCTGAAAAAAAATGTTGGTGTGGCAATTCGCTGGATCATGCTGGGGGTAGTCGGAGCGATACTGTCAGGCTGTGCGAATAATTCCATTTCTCCCGCGCCGGTGAGCGCGGCTTCGTCGAGCTATAGCTACATCATTGGCCCGGGCGACACGGTCAATATCGCGGTCAGGTTGCGGATCGGTATGCGCCAGAGTATAGAGATTATCCCGTGAAGTGCTTTTGATGGTCAGCGTTTTCGCCAGATCATCGATCAGTGACTCCAGTTCCGCCCTGCTCTTG
>BNUC01000299.1 GCA_025997075.1 Betaproteobacteria bacterium
CCGGCCTGAAGGCCGGGGTTTCGGCGACCGTTTTGGGAGGGGATGCAAACCCCTTCCAAAACACGTTAGACCGACAGGCCTGAAGGCCTGTCGCTAATTTCTTGCGTCCCCCTTAATTAACGCTGTCACCTGACCCCTGATACCTGATCACCAACCAAGCAATGCCTTTGATCACGAGCAGGCCGGCGAACGCGAAGAACGCAAAGACCACGGCCAGTAAGGGAGCAAAAATGAGGGCGCCCACGAGAAAACCGAATTTCACCCACAGGAAGAGGATCGCGACGAGCACGCAGCTTCCAAAGACCGCGTCCGTGTCAGGGTACCCGGAGATGTCGTCTTCTTTCAGGAGATATCGTTTGCCCATGAACCCAGTATAAGCATTGCCGTGAAAAAAGGAACCTTTTTAAACTGCTTTAAAAATGAGGAGGTGAAAAATGCCCAGCAGTCTCGCTTTGCAAATCGCCGTCGGCACGTCGCTCGGCGTGGCGATGTCGGCGTTCGGCTCGTTGAAGGGAACCATCAAGGTATCCGACGTCGTGCATCGGCTGAAACAACAACACAAGACGCTGGGCACGGAAATCTCGGCGGCGGCCCGGCTGCCGGTCAGCAACCTGGGCGAACTGAACGAGCGTTACCAAAAAATTGGCCGCTAACTCGATCAACTGCGCGCCAAACAGAAGTCGCTCGGGCTGCTGCAATCCAGGATTGCCGGCGAGGAAGCCAGGCGCGGCGCGCTACGCGGCAAGATGATGGAGACCGCGGCGCTGGCTTACGTCGCCGCCAAACCGATCTCGGTCGGCGTCGAGTTCGAAGCCACGATGAGCAAGGTGCAGGCGCTCACCCGGCTCGACCGGGATTCGCCGGAAATGGCGGCGCTGAACACACAGGCGCGCGAACTCGGCGCCAAGACGATGTTCTCGGCGACGGAGGCGGCACAGGGGCAAGCCTTCCTGGCCATGGCCGGCTTCAGCCCGGAGCACGTCCTGCAGTCGATGCCGGCCATGCTAGACATGGCCAAGGCCGGCGACATGGACCTGGCGCGCACCGCCGACATTGCCTCGAACGTACAGACGGCGATGGGTCTGGACGCTTCGCAGATGCCACGCATCGCCGACACGCTGACGATGGCCTTCACCTCGTCCAACGTCAGTCTGGAAATGCTTGGCGAGACGATGAAATACATGGCTCCGGCGGCGCGGGCGGCGGGTATGTCGCTGGAGGAAGCGAGCGCCATGGCCGGCCTGCTCGGTAACGCCGGCATCCAGGCGTCGATGGCGGGCACCTCGCTGCGCAACGTCATCACTCGCCTGGCCGCCCCGCCGAAGGCCGCGGGCGAGGCCTTGTCGGAATTGAGGACAAGACCAAAGACGCGCAGGGCAACCTGAAACCGCTGCCCAATCTGATGTTGGAGATCACGGAAGCGAGCAAAAATCTCGGCAGCGCCAAGCGGATCGGGTATCTGAACGATATTTTCGGCGCGCGCGCCGCGCCGGGCATGATTTCGATGTTGTCCGACGCGGAGAAGATCAAGCCCTACATCGACATCCTCGAAAAATCCCAGGGCGCGGCGGCGCGCACGGCGAAAATCATGGACGACAACGTCAAGGGACAGATCGACGAACTGACCTCCTCCTGGGAAGACCTGAACATCGCCCTGTTCGAGACCGGCAAGGCCAACCTGACCGGCCTGCTCCGCTGGGTCACCGGCCTGATCGAGGCGGCGTCGCGTTTCGTGACCGAAAACCCGAAACTGGTCTCGTCGATACTCAACACGCTGGCCGTCTTGCTGTCGATGCGCGTCGGCTTCCTGCTCGGAAGTTATGCCATTTCGCTGCTAATCACGCCGCAGCCGTTTCCCGCGCGCATGCTGCGTTCTTGTTATTCCGCGCGGGCGGACTGGCCGCCGTCGCGCCGAAACTGACAGCTTGGGCCGGCATGCTGCGGGGACCGCTGATGGGCGCGTTCGGCAAACTGGCGACGGGCGCCTCCTGGGCGCTCGTTAAACTCAAGGCGCTGGGCTTGATGCTCGATGCGGGTCTGGTTCGCGTCGTGAAAATGGCGGGTGGCGTCCTCGGCAAGCTGGGCGGAGTCATCGTCAAGCTCGCCGGGATCATGGGCCAGGCGTTTTCATGGCTGTCCGTCGC
>BNUC01000300.1 GCA_025997075.1 Betaproteobacteria bacterium
GACCGTGTTAATGATCAGGGAAATTTCGTTGTTCTTGATCATATCCACGACGTGCGGACGGCCCTCGGTCACTTTGTTGACCACGGTCACGGGAATACCCGCCGCGGCAAGGGTCGCTGCCGTTCCACGCGTCGCCAGGAGGGAGAAACCGATGTCGTGCAGGGTGCGGGCGATTGCCGCCACTTTATCCTTGTCGGAATCCTTGATGCTGAGAAATACCTTCCCCTGAGTCGGCAACCTGACGCCAGTGGCTGCCTGGCTCTTGACGAAGGCTTCCTCGAAAGTCATACCGACGCCCATGACTTCGCCGGTCGACTTCATTTCCGGCCCGAGAAGGGTGTCGATGCCTGGAAATCGGCTGAACGGGAAAACGGCTTCCTTGACCGAGAAATACGGCGGGATCACTTCATGGGTCACGCCCTGGCTTTTCAGGCTTTGCCCCGCCATGCAGCGCGCCGCGACCTTGGCCAGCGGCAGCCCTGTCGCTTTGGAGACGAAGGGCACGGTGCGCGACGCCCTGGGATTAACCTCCAATACATAGACCACATCGTTCTGAATCGCGAACTGCACGTTCATCAGGCCGCAGACGTTGAGTCCCCTGGCCATCAGCCGGGTCTGCCGGCGAAGCTCATCCTGGATTTCCTTTGAGAGCGAATACGGCGGCAGCGAGCAGGCCGAATCGCCCGAATGCACGCCGGCCTGTTCGATGTGTTCCATGACGCCGCCGATGATGATTTCCTCGCCGTCCGACAGGGCGTCGACGTCGACTTCGCAGGCGTTGTTCAGGAAGCGGTCGAGCAGTACCGGCGAATCGTTCGAGACTCTCACCGCCTCGCGCATGTAGCGTTCGAGGTCACGCGACTCGTGCACGATCTCCATGGCCCGTCCGCCCAGCACGTAAGAAGGCCGGACGACCAGCGGATAACCGATCTCGTCGGCCAGACGCAAGGCGTCTTCCTCGGTGCGCGCGGTGCGGTTGTCCGGCTGTTTGAGGCCCAGGTCATTGAGCAGTTTTTGAAAGCGTTCCCGGTCCTCGGCGGCGTCGATCATGTCCGGGCTGGTGCCGATGATCGGCACGCCGTTGGCTTCCAGATCGCGCGCCAGCTTGAGCGGCGTCTGACCGCCGAACTGGACAATCACGCCTTCGGGTTTCTCGACGGCGACAATTTCAAGCACGTCTTCGAGCGTCAGCGGTTCGAAGTACAGGCGATCGGAGGTGTCATAGTCGGTCGACACGGTCTCCGGGTTGCAGTTGACCATGATCGTTTCATAACCGTCCTCGCGCATCGCCAGCGCGGCATGTACGCAGCAATAGTCGAACTCGATGCCCTGGCCGATGCGGTTCGGTCCGCCGCCGAGCACCATGATTTTCTTCCGGTCGCTCGGGTTGGCTTCACATTCCTCTTCGTAGGTCGAATACAGGTAGGCCGTGCTCGTGGCGAATTCGGCGGCGCAGGTATCGACGCGCTTGTAAACGGGACGGATGCCCAGCAAATGACGACGGGCGCGCACTTCTGTTTCGGTGGTGCGCAAAAGCTTGGCGAGGCGGCGGTCGGAAAAGCCCTTGCGTTTCAACTCGCGCAAGGTCGGCGCGTTGAGATCGTTCAAGCCCATGTCGTCGAGCTGCATCTCGATTCTGATGATGTCCTCGATCTGCGCCAGGAACCACGGGTCGATCCCCGTCAACTGATACACTTCGTCGAGCGTGAAACCGTTCTCGAAGGCGTCGCCGACGTACCAGATGCGTTCCGGACCGGGCTCGCCGAGTTCTTTCTCCAGCTCCTCGCGGTCGGTGGTGCGTTGATTCATGCCGTCGACGCCGACTTCCAGCCCGCGTAGCGCTTTCTGGAACGATTCCTGAAAGGTGCGGCCAATGGCCATCACTTCGCCGACCGATTTCATTTGCGTGGTCAGGCGTGAATTGGCCGTCGGAAATTTTTCAAAGGCAAAACGCGGCACCTTGGTCACCACGTAGTCGATCGACGGTTCGAACGAAGCCGGCGTCTTGCCGCTGGTGATCTCGTTAGCCAGTTCATCAAGGGTATAGCCGACGGCCAGCTTGGCCGCGACCTTGGCGATCGGGAAACCGGTGGCCTTGGAGGCCAGCGCCGAGGAACGCGACACGCGAGGGTTCATCTCGAT
>BNUC01000301.1 GCA_025997075.1 Betaproteobacteria bacterium
AAGGCGCTTCTTGACACGCTAAGCCTCATACCAATTTGCGTTCGATGATATAGAGGCTACCCACCTGAATCTAAAGATAAAGCATGGAGATATCTCCATATTTATATTATTGAAAGCAAGTTGGTATCAAAGGTTGTATCGTCACAATCGATGCCTTGGGTTGTCAAACGGAGATCGCGCAGAAAATACTGGAACGAGGCGGCGACTATCTGCTGGTCGTCAAAGACAATCAACCCCGTCTGGCGGAAGTCTTGAATGAATTCTTTGCCGAAGGCGACACCCTGGGCTTGGGTCGTTTGCCGGTCAGTCGGTACGAGACGGTCGAGAAAGGGCATGGACGGATTGAAATCCGACGGGCGCTGTGGATCACCGACCTCTCCTGGCTGGACAAAGCCATCCGGCCACGTTGGCCGAAACTCACCGGAGTCGGGATGATTGAGCGAGAGCGAGACATCGCAGGCAAAATCTCCCGTGAGCGAGCCTTCTCTATCGGCAGTCGAGGCATCGTCTCTGCCGAAGCCTTCGCCAAGGCGGCACGCTGTCACTGGGCCATCGAAAACAGCCTGCCCTGGGTTCTCGATGTCACCTTCCGCGAAGACGAGTGCCGGGTACGCAAGGGCCATGCCCCACGGAACTTCTCGGCCTTACGCAAGTTCGCGCTCTCGCTCTTGCGCAGGGATTCCACCTATCCCAGGCGCAGCTTACGTTCCCGACGTAAAACCGCTGACCGAATCCCAGAGTACCGCGCTTCTTTGCTCGGTCTTACCCCATTGGACAATGCTCTTCGATACAATGACTTATGACTTATGACTTCTGCGTGTGCGATTACCCTGGGCGGTTAATGTGGTGTCTGCTGCTGTTCGATGTACTGGCGGATAATTTCGATGGGTGCGCCGCCGCAGCTTCCGGCGAAATAGGAAGGCGACCACAATGCGCCCTCCCACAATTTTTTGCGGATGCCTGGATAATTCATCTGTCGAATCATGCGACTGGATACGCCTTTAAGGCTGTTCACCAACGCAGACACTGAAACTTTGGGCGGGTAGTTCACCAACAGGTGAACATGGTCATCCTCGCCGTCGAATTCCACCAACACCGCCTCAAAGTCGGTACAAACACGGGCAAAGATGGCGCGCAAGTCATCCAGAATGGCTTTGGTAAACACTTCGCGCCGATACTTCGTCACAAAGACCAAGTGAACGTGCATCATAAAAACGCAATGTCTACCGTGCCGAATATCTTTATCGTTGCTCATAGACCAAGTATAATATAGTCATGAAACGTCTCCAAGCCTTCAAATACGAACTGATGCCCAATGGCGAGCAAGCACGGCAAATGCGCCGCTTTGCCGGGTCATGCCGGTTCGTGTTCAACAAGGCGCTGGCGTTACAAAAGGAGCGTTACGAGCAGGGCGAGAAGAAGTTGGGCTATGCAGGTTTGTGCAAACTGCTCACCGAGTGGCGTACCGGCGCAGAGTCGCCCTGGCTCAAGGATGCGCCGACACATCCTTTACAGCAGACGCTCAAGGACCTGGAACGTGCTTACATCAACTTCTTTCAGAAGCGGGCGGATTTTCCGCGCTTCAAAAAGAAAGGCCAGCGCGACAGCTTCCGTTACCCCGATCCGAAGCAAATCAAGCTCGAACAAGGCAACAGCCGGATATTCCTGCCCAAATTGGGCTGGCTGCGGTATCGCAACAGCCGAGAGGTATTGGGCGTGGTAAAACAGGTCACGGTCAGCCTGTCCGCTGGTAAATGGTTCCTGTCGATTCAGCGCGTAGCGCCGGAAAATAAGTACCGTCGGGATGCGCCCCAACGTTAACATTTCGCGGCTTTCCCAACCTACGCCCCGCTCCCATCCCCCCTCGTGGGGGGGGCTGGTTTCGCGCCATATGCGATTGCCCTGTAGTTTGTCTGAGTTGATCGTAATGCTGAAAACTATAGCAGATATATTCATCGTAAAACCAACTCCGGTTGAAACCCCCAGGGCAATCGCACACGCAATAAGCATATAGCTTATCGTCTCCGGCTCCTCGGGACAAGGCCGAGCAAAGAAGCGCGGTACTCGGGGATTCGGTCAGCGGTTTTGCGTCGGGAGCGTATGCTGCGC
>BNUC01000302.1 GCA_025997075.1 Betaproteobacteria bacterium
CGTCAACCGTTCGATGCGCTATCTCTGGCCTTATCTTGCCATTCTGACGGTTGGTGTAATCGTCATTGCTCTGTGCCCATGGCTGTCGATCGGATTCCTCTAAGCTCGTCAAGGATAAAAATGCGCCTTAACAATATTGATCAAAACATCGCCTCCAGGCCGATAGCGCGAGTCGCCGTGCTGGATGACTGGCAATGCATCGCCGAACTGTGCGCCGACTGGTCGGCTCTGCGTCAGCAGGCCGAAGTGGTCTTTTTCCATCGGCCATTTGTCTCGAAAACCGAGGTGATCGCCTCGCTTGCGGATTTCGACGCCATTCTGTCGATGCGGGAACGTACCGTTTTCCCCGAAGATGTGATTGCAAACCTGCCGCGTCTCAAATTCTTCAACATCACTGGGCGGCGGGCCAGAGGCCTGGACGTGATGGTGCGCCGCGGCATTACGGTATCGATCACCGGTGGAGGAGAAAATGGCGCGGATACAGCCGAACATAGCTTGGCGCTGATGCTGGCGACCGCACGGCGGATCCCCGAAGGCGATGCCGCCATCAAACATGGCGCTTTTCAGGAAAAAGTCGAACCGGGACATCGACTGGAAGGCAAGACGGTGGGCATTCTGGGACTGGGTCTGATCGGAGGGCGTGTTGCAAGTTATTGTCGGGCGTTGGGAATGAATGTGCTCGCCTGGAGCCGCAGCATGACTGCGGACAAGGCGGCCATGGCCGGTGTTGAAGCGGTCGATATCGACGCTTTGTTCGATCGAGCCGATGTTGTTTCCATCCATCTGGTTCTCTCACCGCAGACTCAGGGGATCGCGAGTCGGGCGCAACTGGTGCGTCTGCGCAAGGGAGCCATCCTGGTTAATACGTCGCGCAGCCCGTTGATCGACGAAGAAGCGCTGCTTGAGGCTTTGCACGAGCGGCGTATTCAGGCGGCGCTCGATGTGTTTAACGAAGAGCCCTTGCCGCTGGACCACCCGTTGCGCGCCGCGCCGAACGTCGTCCTGACGCCCCATGTAGGCTATGGCACATATGAGAATTACGAGACTTTCTACCGCAACAGCGTCGAGAATACGCTGGCTTTTCTGAGCGGTACGCCCATCCGGCGTTACGTTTCCGAATAACGGTGAGGATGAACACCTTGCCAGGGATGAAATGATCGTGAGCAAGCCGTACGGATTCTCGGCGAAGCCGCCAGAGGAGGAGAGCGACCTTCGGATCTGCCGGTCTCGTGCCGGCCATCCTCCGTTGCCGAAGCGCTAGCGATTCAAGACCTGCTTGTAGCGCGTTTGTCAGGAGAGGTCGCGGGTTGGAAAGTCGGGACGGATCCATCGGGCCTTGCTTTATGGGGCGCCATTTTCGCGGCGGATTGCTTCGCTTCCCCCGCGCGGATTGCCGAACCGGTCTTATCTTCGGAAAATCAGGCAATGTATCACGGTCGATTTTCAGGGTTTCGGTGCCGTCAAACTGACGATCGGATAATCAGCCATTCCCCTCTGGGAGAAAAATGACTTGATAACCGAGTAGGTATAGATAGCATAGGGGATTAAGCAAAAAATCCGCAGTAGGAGTGTAGAAAAAAAGACTGAACGCTTACCGCGTGCCGTACTAACACTGTCACCGGCGATTTAATGGAATCAAATGATCCAGAAAAGCCGCTGCCGCCGGTGTGAGAGAATCCACGTTGCGCACGCAGATCATGAGACGGCGCTCCGCCCAGCGTTCGTCAAGTCTGATGGCCTTCAGTGCCGTTACCCTCGTTTGCTCGTACATGGCGGCGACTTTATGCGGCACCACGGCAATCCCCAATCCTGCGGCAACCATGCGGCTGGTGGCCTCGAAACCTAAGTTCCGAATGCTCATTTTCAACGAAACACCAAGATCGCTCGATACACGGACAAGCAAGGTATCGATCGAGCTTCCCTTGGTTGATCCAATATAATTGAATTCCACCGTGTCAGCAAACGTGAGCACTTCACGATTCGCAAGCGCATGATCCTTCGGGACTAAAAGTGCAAGCCGATCGACCCGGTATTCGAACGATATCAGGTCTGTCGGCACGACGACGTCGCCATAGATGCCGATATCTGCCTCGTTGTCGCCGACCG
>BNUC01000303.1 GCA_025997075.1 Betaproteobacteria bacterium
GCGATTATTTCGTGGAAATGACGAGATAAAAAATTGCGACGGCCGCCACATCAACGTAAACTGTTCCAAATCACACTTTCCCGCGCTTTTCCAAGATGAACAAGGCATTCACTCGCGAAACTGACGGCGACGACGATGACGACGAAGGTGTCGATACTTCGCCGAGCCTGCCGCAAGGCACTCGCAATTACGTCACGCCAGGCGGCTATGCGCGCATCAAGGAAGAGCTTGATCAACTGCTGCGCGTCGAGCGGCCGCATATCGTCGAGGTCGTGCATTGGGCGGCGTCGAACGGCGATCGTTCGGAAAATGGGGATTACATCTACGGCAAGAAGCGCCTGCGCGAAATCGACCGGCGCATCCGTTTCCTGACCAGGCGAATGGATTTTGCCGAGGTCGTCGATCCGGCGGCGCGCAAGGAAAACCGTGACCAGGTGTTCTTCGGCGCGACGGTGACGCTCTGCGATGAACAGGGCGAGGAACAGATTTACCAGATCGTCGGCATCGATGAAACCGATTTCGCGCGCGGGCGGATCAGTTGGGTATCGCCGTTGGCCCGTGCGCTGACCAGGTCGCGCGAAGGCGACCTGGTGCGTTTCCATAGCCCGTCCGGATGGCGGGAAGTCGAGGTTGTGCGCGTGGAGTACGTGACGATCGAACCCTGAAGTTTCGATGCTGCTCCTTGATCTCCGCTGGCTTCCCGCCCATTTATGCGTGAGATACCCGACTGACAATGCTTCACGCCAGCCTGAGCGCGACGGCGCCCGCGATGATCACCAGCCCGCCCAAGCCACGCAGGGGCGTCACTTTTTCCTTCAGCACCAGCACCGACATGAGCATGCTGAAGACGATGCCCGTTTCGCGTAACGCGGCGACAGCGGCAATGTGCGCGATGCTCATCGCCCAGATGGTGATCCAATAGGCGCTGGCCGCGAGGGCCGCGCCAAATACGCCGAGTTTCCAGGAGGGCGCGATCTGGCGGATGATGCCGGGGCCGCGCGTGGCGAAGCCATAGATAAACAGAAAGACGGCGTCAATCACAAAAACGAGCGCCGTATAGGAGTTGACGGAACCCGAGGCGCGTCCGCCCAGACCATCGACCAGCGTATAGGCTGCTGTGAAAGCGGATGTTCCCAGTGCGAAGCTCATCGTCGTGCGGTCAAGCTTGAGCGCCTTGTCGCCGGCGCGCGCCGTGAGCCAGATGCCGGAAACGAGAAGGAGGATGCCAAGCGTCGTAATGGGCTTCACTACTTCACCCGCCAGCACAAAAGCGCCGATAAAGGTCAGGAGCGGCGCCGAGCCGCGCGCGATCGGATAGACCTGGCTCAGATCGCCGGTGCGGTAGCTCCTGGCGAGGAAGATGAAATAACCCAGATGGGCCACGCCAGAGGTCAGGACATAAGGCCAGCTTGCCGGGGCGGCGAACGGAAAGAAGGGCAACATGGCCAGACCCATGACGCCTATCAAGGTCTGGACCAGAAACAGGGCCAGAAAGCGGTCAAGGTCGAGCTTGACAATGAGATTCCAGCTTGCATGCAGGATGCCCGCCAGAGTAACCGCAAGGAAGATGTGGAAATCCATTTTCAGTCCGCCAGGCGACTAACGGGAACTTGTTGCAGGCATATGGAGAGGGACGGATTTATTGCGTGAGAGATGTCCATGCGCTTGATCGTAAAACTAACTTCGGTTTGAAGCCCCGACCGTAAGAAAGGTAGGAAGCATACCCCTTTCTTACGGCCGGGGTTTCGGCAAGCGTTTGGGGAGCAGGGTAATCGCATGAATATGTTTGTCATGGAGAAACATGAGAGGCGCTTGCTTTCCCTCTCCCCTTGTGGGAGAGGGTGCCCCGGCAGGGGCGAGTGAGGGGATGCCTGGGCATGTTCCAGCATTGTTTCGTGCGCAATCGCCGCCCCCTCATCCGGCCTTCGGCCACCCTGGCCTCGCGCGCTCCGCAAGCGGGGCGAAGGGACTGACTGCCGTGCTCCGCAGGAAACATTGTCTATCATTTCAATGGCATTCATGCAATTGCCCTGGTTTGGAGAGGAAACGCAAACCCTTTCCATAACACGTTTGA
>BNUC01000304.1 GCA_025997075.1 Betaproteobacteria bacterium
CAATCAGGAATTTATGTATCAGGAATTTATGTAGTATGCAGTGTATTTTTGCACATACACTCGGGTGTTCTGTCGGGAGGATGATGTTGCGCCGTTTAAGGGAAAGGCGCGCTGGTTTGTCTGAATGGTAGAAGTGAGCGTGTTTCGGTGCTGGTTGTTTTTTTGTTTATGGAGACAATGATGAAAATCAAGGCAAGACTCTATTTTTTGTCCATATTGGCATGTCTGGGGTTGATCGTTGTCGCCGCGATCGGCATCTACGTCTCTCTGGAAGATTCGCGGGTTCTCAAGGACATCGTCGATGTCCGCATGTCCAAAGCGGAATCCCTGATGCAAGCGCGGATTCAGGTCAATAACGAGGTCAGGCGCACCTACGAAGCGGTCGCCATGGAGAATCTTCCCTTGACGGAGCGGGTTGAGAGATTACGGGCCACCCTTGCCAAAAAACAGGAAGCCGACACGATTCTCCAGAAGAGTTTCGACCGTTACGAAGCATTGCCGCGCACGCCGGATGCGGAAGCGATTTTCAGCAAGCTGAAGAAGAGCTATGCCGAATGGAAACCGATCATCGTTACCGAGGCCACGCAGGAACTGGTGCAGGCGCTAAACAATCCGACGCAGGAAAATCTGGATGCCTTGACCACTAAAATCCTTGAAGCCGGCATTAAAGCTCGGGACTACACAAACGAAGTCACCGAATTGTTCGGCGAACTGGTGGAGCTGAACGACAAAATCACCACCGAGTTTGTTGCCGAAAATGACCGCTTGTCAGACAGGGTGTTCTATATTCAGATTACTAGTTCCACCCTGTTGATTCTTGCCGCCATTTTCCTGAGTTTCACCACCATGAGGTCTGTGGTCGGCCCCGTCGTGAAAGTGCGCGACACGGTGCAGCAGGTTGAGCGCGAAAACGATCTCAGGATGCGTGTGGATTACCACTCCAGCGATGAAGTGGGCGAAATGGTACTGGCTTTCAACACCATGATGGCCAAGCTGCAAACCTCCTTCAAGGACATCCAGGCGCTCGGCACGGTGGAGGGTACGGTAAAAGGGACATTGGCGGAGGATGCGCCTTTGCAACACGATCTCGTCCAGACACTGAGGGAAGTGCAACGCGCCGCCCGGTCGCTGCGCGTGCTGACCGATCTTCTCGGACGCAACCCGGAATCACTGTTGCGCGGCCGCCCGGATGACCGTGTTGCCGATCCTTCCGGGTCATCGCCGAATTTGCCAGCACACTCGCCGACCCCGGACTTGGAGCAGGAGCCGTCACGATGAACCGCTTGATCCTTCCCGGCCTGACCGCCTTTTCACTCGTTCTGGGCGCGTGCGCGTCGCCCCCGGTGCACTATCACACCCTGCTTCCCGTCCTGGAGAATGCCTCATCTGCTCAAGCCCCGTCCGGATTTTTGATCGACGTTCTTGCAGTGGGCATTCCAGCCCATCTGGACCAGCCACAACTGGTTGTGCGTCAAGGCTTGACCGGTATCGCCGTACTCGATGGTGAACGCTGGGCCGGGCCGCTGGGCGAGGAATTGCGCAACGCGCTGTCGGCCGAACTCGCATCCCGCCTGAAAACCCAGGATGTCGCCGGTCTCACCGCGCCAGCGCATAAACCCGTACTGCGGCTCAAGGTCCAGATTCGCCGCCTCGACGCCTGGCTGAACCATAAAGTCCGTCTCGATGCGGATTGGGCCTTGAGGTTCACCGACGAGGCCACTAATGTCACCCCTCGTCTGGTATGTAGCGGCCAGTTTGAAGAACCCGTTCCGGGAGGCTATCCTGAACTGGTGCTCGGGCAGCAACGCCTCATTGCCGCGCTGGCGGACAGGATCTCTGCGGATGCGCGCAACTGGGAACACTCGCGCACAGCGGATTGCTCAAAAAGCGATGCGGCTACAGCGGACACGCAACGTACAGCAAAAAAATTCTGGCCGGAAGAACGTACTGGATTCCGGCATCCGCCAGAATAACGGTGGCGGGCGGATAGCATAGGGGCGGTCCCTGTGCCTGCCCGAATTTCACCAACGGGAAGCACAGG
>BNUC01000305.1 GCA_025997075.1 Betaproteobacteria bacterium
TAACTCATTGAGCAGCGGAAGTGTTTGCAGGATGCGTTTTTGCATCACAACAGTCTCTCTATTTTTCATCCAGATACTGTTCAGTATTTTTATTTAATTGTTAATGTTATTTGGTAACAATCCCTAATGTGAATACGCTGGATTTCTGCTACCTGCTGCGGGTCGCCGACGACCCGCCGCCCGTCCCCGCTTCCGGCAGCCTGAATATCGACAACAGGCAGGTGGCCTACGCGCTGCGCTTGCCGGGAGATTTGCCGGAGCCGGGCGGAACAGATTTCACGCCTCCCACCAATCCGCAAACCTGGCAAAACAACGCCCGCACGCGCGCGGTCAGTCTGGCGACGCTCTGGCAGCGTCTGGAATGCGGCGAGGCCACGGCTTCCATCGGCCACGCCCACCCCAACGCCGCCACCGCCAGCGTCATGCTCTACCGGAGCTTGTTCGATTACGAGCAGGTGCAGCAACAGGCTGTCGAACTGGCCGAGGTGGGTGTTTTGATCGCCACTTCGCAGCTTGTCAGTTCCGTCGCCGCCATCGTCGACGCGGTAGCCTCCGCCTTACACGCCGGCGCCGATACGGCGAAGATAGGAAATGTTACAGGCGTCCCCGCCGCCATACTGATGGCGGCCGCGGCGGCATTACAGGTGCCGCTGGCCATCATCAGTATGGCATCCGCCGTTGAAACGCAGCAAATGGCCGAACAGCGCTTTGTTTTCGTGAAAGGATTACGCGCCTCGGCGCATACGCTGGCGCAGGGTATTCTGAACAATGCCATCGCCGCCGACGCGCAGGGGCTGTATCGGGGGCAGTGGTAGGGCGCGTTCTCCGAACGCGCCGGACAACAAACGGCGGTTTCGGAGAAACCGCCCTACCATCGGTTCCGGACAGCATCAAATTTTGGATTCTAAGCTTTCGCGGGAATGACGGCAGTGGCTAATGAATTATTTGGAAATAAGCAAAGGATCGACATCTGAACCCGTCCGGTTTTGATACCTGATACCTCTCAAGAAACACCACTTAAGCTATTGATTTTATTGATATGAAAATTTCGCGGAGTAGGACGATCCATCGTCCTCCCCCCTCGTGGGGGAGGATGCCCGAAGGGCAGGTGAGGGGGCGGCGGTTCAGCGCGAAACAGGGCTGGAACAGGCCCAAGCCCCCCTCACCTGCCCCTGCCGGGGCACCCTCTCCCACAAGGGGAGAGGGAAAACAAACGCCTGTTCATGCTCCCCGTGTTTCTTCGGGACGATTTTTGGCTCCGGCCTAATTACTGATCCCTGATCGCCTTCCGGACAATACGGGTTCAACGGCGGACAGATATCATCAATGAAGCAATGACTGGATTTTCTCTTTGGAGAGACCGGTATATTTCATGATTTCCTCAATCGGGCGAGTATCCTCAAGGAGCTTTCGGGCAACGGCCAGACGTTCCTCTTCCCGGCCTTTTTCCAAGCCTTTTTCCAGACCTTCCTCCCTTGCCGCCCGCTCTCTGGAATCCATATCCCAGCGCATTTTATCCCGTGACTCCGCCAGCATCCGCGCCCGTTCGTCTTCCGAGAGCGTCATCAGTTTGGCGACGACCTTTTTTACTTCGGGGTTCTTTTCTGCAAGCATGTCCAGTTCCTCCTTGCTTTCCGCCTTCAAAAATCCCAGCCAGTCCCACAGCGTCGTGCCGTCATCTTTTGGCAATTTCGGTAATTCCAACGTGTCGATTTCCAATAAGTCGGTGAATTCCGACCCGCTTTGCGCGTCGTGCAGCCGGTAGCGGTTATGGTAGCTTGAATTCTCATCAATCAGCGTGAAATCGGTAATCAGGATGCAGATGGCGGGCTGGATTGTCTGGTAGCGCTCGCCTTCGCCGATCTGTTCCGTGACCATTTTGGTCAGGTAGAAAATGATTCGCTGACGCAGATCGCGTTGATTGCTCACCTGGATTTCAACGTCGATTACTCTGCCGGAACGGGTCTTGAGCTTCACGTCCAGAATGCCCAGCTTGTCGTCCCAGCCTTCA
>BNUC01000306.1 GCA_025997075.1 Betaproteobacteria bacterium
GGTTTACGCAAGTGAGATACATGTTGAAAAAGCACAAACCTTTTGCCGCGAAGCGGCTCATGGTTTTGAAGGCGCCTTTGAGGCGCTAACAAATGAAGGCCTCCGGCTTTGCCGGAGGATTGTTACTGCGGCCGCAATTCTCTTCAAAGACAGCACCAGCAATTCCCCTCTACCTGTTCCCAGTTACGCATGGGATTTGCTGGCAGCGGCGAAATTGGTTTGCGGCAGTGCCGAAGCTATCCACAGTAACCGGGCAATGAAACGACTTTCAGATTGCATTCACCGTTTTGAGCAATACCTGCCCAAAGACCCCGAGACCGGCGAAGTTCTGGTCGACGGTAAAACCCTGATTGGCTTTGATGATGAGGAGTGTCTCATGGAACCGCCTCCACTTGTTTTTGAAAGCGAAGGAGGCGAACTATGAGCACAAAAGCGAAGGGCCGCGACCTCTGGCAAGGCGCGACCCGAAAGACATCTGATACCAACTTGCTTTCAATAATATAAATATGGAGATATCTCTATGCTTTATCTTTAGATTCAGGTGGGTAGCCTCTATATCATCGAACGCAAATTGGTATGACACGCGAAATTATACCGCCGATGATCCTGTTTTGGGTTGGTTTAGTCTGGTGAAACCTGCCCGTATGCGCCAGCCCAAGCGAGTGAGGCCGTAAATGAGCGCGCAATTCAGGGCACACATACAGGCTAGCACCGGAATGATTACGCCGGAGCATATCGATCCTGGCAAGCTTTACCGCTTTCTTGGCGTCGGCAAAGCCAATGGGAATACTGCCGGATGGTGCAAATTATTCGAGGATGGGCTTGGTGGAGTCCATGGCGACTTCGCAAGCGGATTTTCTGATAGCTGGCAGGCTAATCGTGAAACGCCGTACAGCCAGGCGGAACGCGAAGCATTCAAGCGCCAAATCGAGGCAGCGCGGCGCGAGCGTGAAGCCAGCGATGCCAAGCACAGAGCCGAGGCACGGGAAAATGCTGCTGAAATATGGGCTGAGGCTTTGCCGTGCACGGATCATGACTACCTGACCATCAAAGGTACGGCAGGAAAGCGATAACGGTTTGCTTTCTGGCAAACAGGCGGGTCTGGCCGCGTTGTCCGGCGTTGGAACCGGGGCGCTTGGCTTTATGGGCGGAAAGATCGCTCAGAGAATGGGCATTGCCGACCCGGAAACACTGCTGGCGGGCGGAATACAGAACGGCGCGGCGCGGAAGTCGGCGAAGTTCTTCGACAAGAATTTCATTACCCGGATGACCGGCGGTGCAATCTCAGAGAGCGTGTTCGAGGAATTGCTGCAAGCCAGACACAATCCGCTGGACAGCGCGTGCGGGACTTTGTTCAGTCCGTCTTGGATAATAAAGAACATCCGCACCAGATCGTTATTCAAGTAGCTACCGCAGAGAAGCGCAGCAAGGTGCTGAAAGAAACCGGCGTGGATATTGGTAGTGCAAAAGAGATTCTGATTGATGAGCGCGTAGTTCATGCTCAAAAAGACCATCCATCGCTTACGCTTGATGACTGGGCGATTCTTCCAGAAATTGCAGAAACATTCAATGAAGCGTATGAAGGGCGCGAAGAAGGCGACCCGAAGACGGTAAAGCTGATTTTTGTTAAACGCGGTGAGCCAAAGGATTATGCGTATATCGCAGAATTTGCCAATGGGAAAAGCCGTGGTGAGCGTCTTCGTTTGATTACTTTCTTCAAGGATACACGGCAACGTGTTGATGGATTCTTGGAGAACAATCGGAAAAGGAAAGACAAGGAGCAAGCTGGTGCTGGACTTTCACCTAGCATTGTCTCGAAGACCCCCAGCCCCTCTACCTCGTCTAAAACCACTGTAGAGCAAGCGCCGGATCAAGTCAAGCCGAAGACTTGTCCAATGGGGTATGAGTCTGAGCGAGGGGTGTGAATCCAACGGGAAATGAGTCTGAACAGGGAGCCGTAATCGATCAATATGCGAGGCATGGTGATCGAAATGAACGACGAACAATTGAG
>BNUC01000307.1 GCA_025997075.1 Betaproteobacteria bacterium
GCCGCACCTTCCCGTCATAAAAATAAGAACCGGAGCCAGAGCCGCGCCCTTCCTTGGCTTCCTTGACAACGGTCTCGAAAAATTCGCCTGTGTTTTTGTCTGACGGATTGATTTTTCCACGTTCAATAAAGTCATAGCGTTCGAGCACCATAAAATCCCGCGGATTGGCAATCATGATCCCGTGCTCGTCCAGCACGTACAGATTGCCCGTTTTCCATACCTTGAAATTTGAAAGAAGCTCACTGAACAGCATTCCGGGAATCGTCACGGACAAAACGCGCGTCTCATTGATCGGGACGTAGATATACATCAGCAATTTTTTGGTCTCTTCATTCCAGTACGTCGTGGAGATGGTCGAATTTCCTTCAAATGCTTTCTGCAAATACCCGTTTTCATTCAGAGTCAGAGCCGATGGCGGCAGCGCATCCTCGCCATGAGAGGCGACGATGCCGTGACGGTCAAGTACCGTCAGCGCCATGAATCTTTCAGGCGTGACGATGTTTGTGAGCGTAGCCTCAAGCTCTTCGTCGGGCACGTCCACCAGTTGTTTCGCAATGATGAGCGCATCAGATTTCAGCAGGGCTCTATTGGTCGACACGAGCGTCTCGGCAACATCGACAACCAGATCGAGGTCATCCCTTACCGTTTCGATCAGCCTGTCTCGCATCGCAAGAAGGCTCATCCCGAGATGTACTGCCGTCACCGTCACGACAATGGCGATGAGTATGATCGTGACTCTGGCATGTATATCAGCCCAAAAGCGCCTCAGCATTTTGTTTCCCCTTGTCAGATATCAGATGTCAGATGTCAGCGAAGTAATCGGGCCGGAGCCGAAAATCGTCCCGAAGAAACACGGGGAGCATGAACAGGCGTTTGCTTTCCCTCTCCCCTTGTGGGAGAGGGTGCCCCGGCAGGGGTGGGTGAGGGGGAGGCAGAGGACAGAGGACTGATGACAGAGGACGGTAATGCTTGCGGCGGCGTAGCCGCCGGTAACTGACTGTCTTCTGTCCTCTGCCGCCCCCTCTCCTGCGCTTTTACCAAAATCCGGGGCATCCTCCCCCACGAGGGGGGGGAACGATGGATCGTCCTACTCCGCGAAATTTTCATATCAATAAAATCAATAGCTTAAATGGTGTTTCTTGAGAGGTATCAACCCCATGCCAGCGACGGGCCACCCCGAGCTGGCACACGCCCCCCTCGGGGGCAGCGACCCATCAAAACCCGTCATTCGGTTCTGATTCCTGATTCCTGATCCCTTGACAGAAAATCGCCAATCTGTGCGATGAGTTCCTCCGCTGCCTGTAATAGCTCGGCGTTATTCGCTTCGACAAAGGCAAAATCGCCCGCCTTTGCCGCGTGCTCCAGCGCCTCCGCGCGCGCCCCGACCTCTTCCGCGCAGATGCTGCGGCTGGCACCCTTGAGTCCATGCACGGTAATGGCATACTCCGCGAGGCTCGAAGCCGTCACGGCGCGCAGCTTCTCCAGCAGGGGCGGAGTATTTCGCGCGTAAGAAGCCAGTACTTCGTTATAAATCGCCTCATCCCCGCCAAAACGCTCGACGCAGGTTTGTACATCGAAACCGGGCGGCTTGCTTACCTTCCCGCTCTCAGCCGCCGTGCCAGCGACGGGCCGCCCCGAGCTGGCACACGCCCCCTCGGGGGGCAGCGACCCGCAGGGGAGCGTGGGGGTACTTCCGTCCGCGCCGTCCTCCCTTCGATCCTCGCCGTCGCGCCTGTCCTCGCCATCACGCCGGTCCTCGCCGCTGCGCAGATCCAGTGTCTCCTGCCCCTGCACTGTGATTTGCTGGGTGACGAGTTCTTTCTCAAGTTCCTTGTCGCGTACCCAGCGCCGGATGACCGCATCCAGCAGCATGATGTCGATGGGTTTGGAAATGAAGGCCTGGAAGCCTTTGCTCAGGAACATCGCTTCGTTGCCCACGATCGCGTTGGCCGTCATCGCAATAACGGGGATGTTCTTCGCGTAGTCCGTCCCGATCTCTTCCCGGA
>BNUC01000308.1 GCA_025997075.1 Betaproteobacteria bacterium
TTTCCCATCGATGAATCCTCCAAATAACGAAACACAAGGAAATGCGGGCGAAACAGAAACGGCTGTTTCTCTCGCGCTTTATTTATTCAGTTCCCAAGCTTTTCTTGTTGAAAAGGCAATAGGCTAATGCTTTCTCTTCTGCATCGGACAGTATCCCGCGTCCTCCCGCATGGTGCAGGAGAAACGCCTGCCGCGATGCTTCGGGAGTGATGGGTGAATATCCGAGAGCGGCCAGCGTCAGCGTCAAATCGAGAGCTTCAGGCGCGAGCGGCAGGGGAGCATCGCACCAGAGCCCGAAGCCCTGTTCGGCGAGTCGCCGCCAGGGAAACAAGGCGCTCGGGTCCACTTTGCGGCCCGGAGAGACATCCGCATGGCTGACAACATTGGCGCCGGGAATGTTATGCCGCGACATGACATCAGAGAGCAATACGAGCAAGGCGCCGATCTGCGCCTCGGCAAACGGCTCGATACCGTTGTTATCCAGCTCAATGCCGATGGAACTCGAATTGATGTCGGTGTTTCCACCCCACCAGGACGCGCCGGCATGCCAGGCGCGATCTTTTTCCGCGACCAGTTGCACAATCTCGCCATCACGCCCGATAAGGTAATGCGCGCTGACTTTGCGCCAGGGGGAGATCAAGGTGATCAGCGCCTCATCCAGCGTTCGGTCGCTGGTGTGGTGCAAAACCACAAGATTGGGCCTGCGGGCATCGAAATTCGGGGACGCCTCCCAGCGGAGGCTTGTGCCGCCGAGCGAACGCGGCGCTGGCGACGTACAAGCCGCCAGCGCTACGGCCAAAATGAGAATCAGGGAACGCACGCGATCAAGCCATGACCGATCTCGTCCTCGATCACAACTTTTTGAACCATCCCAAACCGTCTTCCGTACGGCCGCGCGGATTGTATTCGCAGCCGACAAAACCCTCGTAACCCTGCTCGTCGAGCAGTTTGAAGACGTAGGGATAGTTGATCTCGCTGTCATCGTCCGGCTCGTTGCGCTTCGGCACACTGGCGATCTGCACGTGACCGATGCTGGCCAGATTCTTCTTGAAAGTCGTTGTCAGGTCGCCTTCGACGATCTGGCAGTGGTAGAAATCCATCTGCACCTTGAGGTTGGGCAGGCCGATCTCCTTGCAGACCGCAATCCCCTGGGCTTGAGTGTTCAGGAAATAGGTAGGCATGTCGCGATGGTTTATCGGTTCGAGGACCAGGGTTCGGCCTATTTTGGCCATTTCCTGCGCAGCGTAGCGCACGTTCTCAATGTAGACGGCATGGTGCCTGGCGCGGTCGGCGCCTGCCGGTAAATATCCCGCCATGCAGTGCACGGTCGGTGTTCCCAGGGCCAGGGCATATTCGACGGCTTTGGCTACGCCGTCACGGAATTCCTGCTCGCGCCCGGGTAGCGAAGCGATGCCGCGTTCGCCGCCCGCCCAGTTTCCGGGCGGCATGTTGAACAAGGCGTTTACCAGGCCATTCTGCTTGAGCCAACTGGCGACATCGGCCGCCGGATAGTCGTACGGAAAAAGGAACTCGACGGCCTTGAAACCGGCTTTGGCGGCGGCGGCGAAGCGTTCCGGAAAAGGAACTTCATTGAACATCATTGACAGATTGGCGGCAAATTTGGGCATGACGATCCTTTCTTGTAAGTGTCAAATATCCAGTTTGAATGCGATTTTGAGTTCCTCGATCTGCGTTGCCGTGAGGAGATTGGTCGGCATATTACGCAGCATGAGGAAAATTTTGGCGGTTTCTTCGAGTTCTTCAGTGGCGTAAATCGCGCCTTCCAGATCGGGGCCGGAGACTACCGGGCCATGATTGGAGAGTAATACGGCGCTATGCTTGCCGGCCAGCCTCCTGATCACGTCGCCCAACGCCTTGTCGCCGGGACGGTGGTACGGAACCAGCGGCAAGCGGCCGATTTTCATGACGAAATATGGCGTGAGCGGCGGAATGCAGTTCCCGGAGTCGAGCCCTGAGAGGCAGGAAACAGCGGCGGAATGCGTC
>BNUC01000309.1 GCA_025997075.1 Betaproteobacteria bacterium
AAAGAATCGGCATTGCCCTGGGGATAATTGCCGCCCAGGTTCTGCTGATTTGGCTGGTCTGGCAGATTTTTTTCAAATGGTTAACCCGGAAAGTCCTTGGATGGGGGCAGAAAAACATCAAGCCCCTGCACATCAAAAAATTACATCTCCTGTCGACCGGGCAAATTCTCACTTCCATTGAATTTTTATTCCGGATACTGAAATACGTGATCACCGTATTTCAACTGTTCCTCACCCTGCCCCTCATTTTCAGCCTCTTCCCGGTGACCCAGCATCTGGCGTCCACACTCTTTGGCTATGTCCTTAACCCCCTGAAAAATATTGTCACCGGAACCGTCCACTTTATTCCCAATTTGATTACCATCGTTATTATCCTCTGGGCAACCAAATATCTGATTCGGTTTTTGAAATTCTTCGCCACCCAGATTGAAAAAGAAAAGCTGGTCCTTCCGGGCTTCTACGCCGATTGGGCCCAGCCGACCTTCAATATTCTGCGGGTACTGGTCTATGCGTTTACGGTGGTGGTGATATACCCCTATCTGCCCGGTTCGGGGTCCGCCGTGTTTCAGGGGGTTTCCGTCTTTGTGGGTATTATTTTCTCCCTGGGCTCCTCCACCGCCATCGGCAACCTGATCGCCGGTTTGGTGATCACCTATATGCGGCCCTTTAAAATCGGCGACCGGATCCAGTTTCAGAATATCACCGGTTTTGTGGTGGAAAAATCCCTCATCGTCATCAGGATAAAAACCCACAAGAATGAATACGTCACTTTTCCCAATATGATGGTCCTCAATTCCAGCATTATCAATTATAACACCTCTTCCGATGAGGATGAGGAGGGGCTGATCCTCCACGCGGACGTGACCATGGGCTATGGGGTGCCCTGGACACAGGTTCACGAAATTCTCATTGCGGCGGCCCTGGAAACTTCCTGCGTGCTCAAAAGCCCCAAGCCCTTTGTTCTCCAGACCGCCCTGGATGATTTCTACGCCAACTACCAGATCAACCTCTACACCAAGGAAGTGAACCGGGTCCCCCGTATCTACTCCGAACTCTACGAACATCTCCAGGACGGCTTCAAAGACGCAGGTATCGACCGGACCGCCCCATCATATAATATCCGGCTGCCTGCGGATGCGGGAGGGGAAGAGAAAACTAAACCAGCGGAACCAAAACAAGGTTCCGGTTCACCAGTCAATTAATTAGCCTTATTGCATGAATCCGCAGTTCATGATAACCTGTTTTATATGAGAAAGATTACCCTGGGAAAATCGGATTTAGTGGTACCGGCCATTGCCGTTGGTACTATGCGTATCAGCGGAGCGGCGAAAAAAGATGCGGAAGCCCTGGTAAAGACCGCTTTGGACGAAGGAGCCAATTTTTTCGATCTTGCGGATTGTTATGCGGACGGGGAATGTGACAGGGCGTTTGCCGATGCTGTCGGCATGAACGCAAATTTGCGCGAAAAGGTCATTTTGCAGTCAAAATGCGGTATCTACCGTGATAAATCGGTCACCGGCGGGAAATACTATATGCTTACCAAAGAGCATATTCTGGAATCGGTGGATGGAAGCCTGAAACGTCTTAAAACGGATTATCTGGATATTCTCCTGCTGCACCGGCCCGATGCGTTAATAGAACCGGCGGAAGTTGCGGAAGCTTTGGATAAGCTAAAGGGCAGCGGAAAGGTGCGGTATTTCGGCGTTTCAAATCAGCATCCCATGCAGATCCAACTGCTTCAGAAGTATGTACGGCAGCCATTTATCGTGAATCAACTTCAGCTCAGTATTGTCCATGCGCCAATGATTTCATTCGGCCTTACCTTAAATACCATTGAAGATACCTCACTGGACCGTGACGGCGGTGTGCTGGATTTTTGCCGTTTAAACGATATTACGATTCAAACCTGGAGCCCATTCCGGTATAACGTAAGGGAAAATGACAAGGTGCTAAAGGGTGTGTTTCTGGACAGTGACAGTTACCCGGAACTAAACAC
>BNUC01000310.1 GCA_025997075.1 Betaproteobacteria bacterium
CGTTTAATCTCATCCGCAACGCAATCTTGCGTTTCTCTCTTTGCTCAGCAACGCTGAGACTCCGGGCGTCTTCTCTTTTCATGACAACATTATAACATATATGCCCTATATATTTGCCGGGTTAATACGTTAAAGTCATGACGCCACCGTACCGACTTCAACGTATGTGAGTCAACCAGGAACCAGGTACTGGGTGCGATTCAAACTGATGTGCCGTGGTATATAGAGGAAACAGGGCATGAGCAGGCGTCTGCTTTCCCTCTCCCCTTGTGGGAGAGGGTGCCCCGGCAGGGGCAGGTGAGGGGAAGGATTAACATTGACACGGAGAATGTAGGGGCGAATGAAAACCTTTTTAACCACGCCGTGGTTAACTGCTTTTTCCATTGGATCCCTGCACATCAGTTTGAATCGCACCCGATTTCTTTCAATGAGTTGTGGCTTCTACAAATTCCGGATTCCCGCCTTCGCGGGAATGACGGCGCGAGATCAATTTATAGCGGAATGGTCATATTTCAATTTTCTTGTGTAGACATGAATTCTGACTGCTGAGTATTAAATTTGAGGAAGAAACCATACCGGCCAGTATTGAACCCACCGCACATACGATATAGTTACGTCATCTTGACAACAACATTCCCGCAATGATGGACTGGATGAAAGCAGTGATGGCGTCTGTGAGCATTGCCGACGTGGTGGCGAGTGTAATTGCCGCCGTGATCGTCGGCATTGCCGTGTGGATCTATCGGCGAATTGTGGGGAATAAGAAGGCGTCTGATGACTCACACACGCCGACGCAGACAATCATTGGTTCTAGGAACAATCAGGCTGGACGGGATGTCATTGCCCCGGTCTTTAACGTGACCAATAACTTCAACTTTCCAGAGATCGCTCGGGAGGAAAAAGTCTCCCTCGCGGTGGTCAAAGCCATGTTCCTCAGCATGGACGGGAAAGAGGAGGAATTCGACCCTGCCAAGCTTGAAGAGATAGTGCGGCACAAAGCAAAAGAGTACAACGAAAAGACAGCGAAACTGTCTCGTGACAAGGAAGGCGACGACGACATTCAAAAGCAGCGAGACGATGCCCTGGTGGCGATGAACAATGATCAGTTAGACGATGCTCGCGCCATTCTGATGGAGATTCGCAGGCGCGACCGGAAAGCCATCTCAGCACAACAGGAAGCCATCGAAGTACAACAGGCAGCGAGGCGTCAGCGTTTATATTCCGACGCCCAAACCAGCGTCTACTTTGCAGCCATCGAAGGCATCAACATTACGCCAGACGGCTATCGTGCCTCTGCGCGACATTACGCGGAAGCAGCCAAAGTTATCGGAGAAATTGACCCAGTGAAGGCGAGGGAATACCGAAGAGAACAGGCGAGCACGCTTCGTGAATTGGGTAAAGTATTCGGGGACAGAGACGCGCTATTGGAAGCTATCGACATTTACCGGAGCGTTCTACGGGAAATCGGCAGGGAGAACGAAGCGGAAGAATGGGCAGTGACGCAGAACAATCTTGGCACTGTGCTTGCCGTCTTGAGCAAGCGCGAAAACGACCCGCGAATCCTGCAAGAAGCGGTCGCCGCCTATCGCGCCGCCCTGGAGGTCAAAACCCGTGACAAAACCCCGATGGATTGGGCGATGACGCAGAACAATCTCGGCGCTGTGCTTCGAGTCTTGGGCGAGCGCGAAAACGATCCGCGAATCCTGCAAGAATCGGTAGCCGCCTATCGCGCCGCCCTGGAGGTCATAACCCGCGACAAATCCCCGATGGATTGGGCGATGACGCAGAACAATCTCGGCGCTGTGCTTCAAACCTTGGGCGAGCGCGAAAACGACCCGCGAATCCTGCAAGAATCGGTAGCCGCCTATCGCGCCGCCCTGGAGGTCAGAACCCGCGACAAAGCCCCGATGAATTGGGCGGGGACGCAGAACAATCTTGGCGTTGTGCTTCAAGTCTTGGGCGAGCGCGAAAACGACCCGCAAATCCTGCAAGAA
>BNUC01000311.1 GCA_025997075.1 Betaproteobacteria bacterium
GATGTCCTCTGGCGGAAAACCAATGTTCATCAGCAAATCATAAGCACGTTTACAAATGGATAATTTGCGCTCAAAACTGTCTGCCTGCCCCGCCTCGTCAAACGCCATGATGACCGCCGCCGCGCCGTAACGCCGCGTCAGTTTCGCCAACGCCAGAAACTTTTCCTCGCCCTCTTTCATGGAAATGGAATTGACGATGCCCTTGCCCTGAATGCACTTCAAACCCGCTTCAATCACCGCCCAACTGGACGAATCCACCATGATGGGCACGCGCGCGATGTCCGGTTCGGAAGCGACGAGGTTCAGGAATTTCTGCATCGCGGCGACAGAATCCAGCATCGCCTCGTCCATGTTGATGTCAATGATCTGCGCGCCGTTTTCCACCTGCTGCCGCGCCACGGCGAGGGCGTCGTCGTAGCGTTCTTCCAGAATCATGCGGGCAAAAGCGCGCGATCCGGTGACGTTGGCGCGCTCGCCGATATTCGCATAAAGGCTGTGCGCGCCGATGTTGAAGGCTTCCTGACCGGAGAGGCGCAATTTTGGTTCGATGTCGGGAATTTTACGTGGCGCGGTTCCGGCGACCGCTTTTGCCACGGCGGCGATATGCGGCGGCGTGGTGCCGCAACAACCGCCGACGATATTGACCAGCCCATGCCGCGCCCAATCCGCAATTTCATCCGCCAAGGATTCCGGCGTTTCGTCGTAACCCGTCGGTGCCAGCGGATTGGGCAGGCCGGCGTTCGGGTGGGCGGAAACGAAACAATCGCAAAGTCGGGAGAGTTCTTCCACGTAGGGGCGTAATTCTTTCGCGCCCAAGGCGCAATTCAGCCCGAAGGAAAGCGGGCGGATGTGGGCGAGCGAATTCCAGAAGGCTTCCAGCGTTTGCCCCGACAAGGTGCGACCGGAGGCATCAACGATGGTGCCGGAAATCATCACCGGCCAGTGCCGTTTGGTACGCTCGAAAAACAGTTCCAACGCAAAAAGCGCCGCCTTGGCGTTCAAGGTGTCGAAAATGGTTTCCACCAGCAGAATGTCCGCGCCGCCTTCCACCAGACCGGTGATCGCCTCGAAATAGCCGGAAACCAGTTCATCGAAGGTGACATTGCGCGCGCCAGGGTCATTTACATCCGTCGAAAAAGACGCCGAGCGCGAAGTCGGCCCCAACACGCCCGCCACGAAACGGGGCTTTGCGGGGTTTCGCGCCGTGTATTCATCGCAGAGTTCGCGCGCGAGGCGCGCGCCGGCGACATTGAGTTCATGGACGATACTCTCCAACTGATAATCCGCCTGCGACATGGCGGTCGCGTTGAAGGTGCATGTTTCGATGATATCGGCGCCGGCATCGAGATACTCAGCATGAATGCCACGGATGACCTCGGGTTTGGTCAGCAGCAGCAGATCATTATTGCCCAGGAGATCGCGCGGATGGTCCTTGAAACGCTCGCCGCGATAGTCGGCTTCCCGCAACTTGTGCCGCTGGATCATCGTCCCCATGGCGCCATCAAGAATCAGCAGACGTTGTTGCAGCAAGGTGATGATTTCGGCGCTACGGTCAGGCTGCATAAAAAACCTCGAATAGAAAACCTTGAATAAAAAACCCGTTCGGCAAGGTAAGCGAACGGGTTTCGGAAAAAGCAACGAATCACGACCGCTTTAGCCACATTTATAACGCGCCTGCAAGCTGAATTTCAAATTGGCGCGGGACGGACTGTTGCGCATCGAACCGGAGAAGCGTCCAAATCTACGCGGCAAGCCATTGATTGTCAATATTTTCTGGCGATTTTTGGGATGTGGCGTTCAAAATCCAAAACAATCCTGACGCGTGTCAAACGACTCCTGAAGCATAAGCCCCAAAACAAAAACGAGTGTTGATATAAATATATATATGCTGTAACATATCCTCATTGCAAGAAAGGAGGAGAGCGATGGCGACTTGTAAGAAGTGTGGTTCTGAGCGGACGGTGAAGAGTGGTTTGGTCGGAGGGAGGCA
>BNUC01000312.1 GCA_025997075.1 Betaproteobacteria bacterium
AAGAAACGGGCGTGATCGGTCCCTGCGAAACGGAAAAATTAGTAGAATCGACGGCTCACGCCGCCGAGAGGACGTTTTACTCACTTGACACACGCAGGCTAATGGGTGTCCCATTGTCCTGTTGTTGACGCTCGGTTTCCCGCTTCAGGCGGTCGCACAGAATCCTCCTGTAACTATCAACGGCACACACAACGGCGATGCCTTCGGCAACAGTTCGAACGGCGGCGCAACTGCTGATATTGGTTTGCCGTTCGAATTCAATATACTGGACATCAAAAGCACCGGCTCGGTAAGCGGCTCTGCCTACGGCGCAAGTGCCGACGACATCGTACCCACGTTGACAGTCAGCGAAAATGAAGTTTTCGTCCAGGCTGGCGGCTCGGTAACCGGCGATGCCTACGGCGGGTTTGCCAACAACCTAGGAGATGCAGTCATCGCCAACAGCAACACCGTCGATATCAGCGGCACGGTGAGCGGCGAGGTCTTTGGCGGGCTTGCCGATACCGCCACACCTGCCGGCCTTGGCAATGCCAGCATCAACATCGTCAATATCAACGGCAATGTGGGTTCCAGTGTGAGTTCCAATCCTCTCAGCAGTGTCCTCGGTGGGTGGGCTAAGTCCGTTGCCGAGGAGAACAAGGTTACTGTCAACGGAGGAATGGTTCACGCCGACATCTACGGCGGTTACACAGTATTCAACAACAGCATCACGAATAGTGACAACATCGTTACTATCAACGGCGGGCAGATAGACGGCAAAGTCCTCGGCGGATTTGCCACCGGAGAAGACACGGTTACAGTCACGGGTAACATTGCGGACATCACTGGCGGCACGGTGAGCGGCGATGTCTTCGGCGGTGTCGTGAAAAACGGCACGAGTGGACAAGTAAATCTCAACACCGTTACCATCGAAGGCGGGCAGATTGACGGCAAGGTCGTCGGCGGACATGCCAGCGGAGGTGGTATCAACAACACCTTGCTGAAAAACATCGTGGAGATCAACGGCGGCATCATAGAAGGCAGTATTTACGGCGGCGAAAACACCTGCGACGAAAGTATCACCCTCCAAAACGAAGTAACCATCAGCGGCGGCTGGGTGAAAAGCGATGTCTTCGGCGGTTATGCAAGCGGCGGCGGGATTGTAGCAGTAGGCGGCAACATCGTTAAAATCGAAGACAGGCAGATTGACGGCAAGGTCTTCGGCGGTGTCATAGAAAACACCGTGAATGGAAATGTAGTCGCCAACATCGTTACCATCACCGGCGGGCAGATTGGCGGCGATGTCGTCGGCGGCAATGCCCGCGGAGGTATCGGCAACAATGTCGAGACCAGCGAAGTGCACATCTACGACGGCACCATAGTAGGCAATATTTACGGCGGCGATGACAGCAGCAGCGGTGCTGCCACCCACGGAAACATAGTGTCCATCCACGACGGAATAGTTAACAGTCTATTGGTTTACGGTGCTAACGTCTCCGACGGCTCCGGCGGGAACGCAAACGGTGTCTTCATCTACGACGGAACAGTTAATGCGAATATAGTCAGAGGCGGGTATGCCCACACAACGAATGGCGATGCCTCGTTTGTAACCAATAAGGTCTACGTGGAAGGCGGAACGGTGAACAGCAGCATCGAGGGCGCGCGTGCCGTAACAGTGGACGGTGCCGCTTTGGTGTTCAGAAATGAGGTTCGCATCTGGAACGCGGGTACTACGGTAAATAACCCAGGCGGGTTTATCTACGGAGGTTCTGCCTACGCATCAGGAACAGGAACCGCCACGGCAAACGAAAATTCCGTGCGCATAGAAGACGGTGCCGACGTTAATGTCGCCAACATCGTGGGCGGGGTTGCGGATTCCGGCACAGTAGATTCCAATCCAGATATGAGTCTGAGCGTTGGGTTTTGAAGTTGAATTTTATATATATAAAAAGGTTTGGCTTTTAGCGGGGTTGTGGGTAGGTGGGAAGGTCGCCGTCAGGCGAGCTATC
>BNUC01000313.1 GCA_025997075.1 Betaproteobacteria bacterium
CTTCCGCGAAGACGAGTGCCGGGTACGCAAGGGCCAGGCCCCACGGAACTTCTCGGCCTTACGCAAGTTCGCGCTCTCGCTCTTGCGCAGGGATTCCACCTATCCCAAGCGCAGCTTACGTTCCCGACGCAAAACCGCTGACCGAATCCCAGAGTACCGCGCTTCTTTGCTCGGTCTTACCCCATTGGACAATGCTCTTCGATACAATGACTTATGACTTATGACTTATGACTTATGACTTATGACTTATGACTTCTGCGTGTGCGATTACCCTGTTCTCCGTAAAGCCAAATCGGCCTCTTGACATCTTGTATGGTAGTCTGTGCTAAACTGCGCGGACTAAGTCGTGTGTCGCGTTACTGAGCGACCCGCGTTCGTCGAATTTGGGACTGAAAGGGGAGATAAATGAAAATTGTTGGCGCCGATGTCATCGTCTGTTGTCCGGGACGGAATTTCGTGACTTTGAAAATTACCACGGACGAAGGGGTGACGGGTCTGGGCGACGCGACCTTGAATGGCCGCGAGTTGGCGGTGGCCTCGTATTTGAAAGATCACGTTTGTCCGCTGCTGATCGGGCGCGATCCGCGGAAGATCGAGGACACTTGGCAATATCTTTACCGTGGCGTTTACTGGCGGCGCGGTCCCGTGACCATGTCCGCCATCGCGGCGGTCGATATGGCGCTCTGGGATATCAAGGGCAAAATGGCCAACATGCCGGTATACCAGTTGCTCGGCGGCGCTTCGCGCGAAGGCGTGATGGTTTATAGCCATGCGACCGGACGCGACATCCCGGAAACGCTCGATGCGTTTGCCAAATATAAAGAGAAGGGTTTCAAGGCTATCCGTGTCCAGTGCGGCGTGCCGGGCATGAAATCGGTCTATGGCGTGACCAAGGGAGGCGGCGGCGCTTACGAGCCGGCGACCAAGAATTGGCCGGAAGAGCAATCCTGGTCGACCGAAAAATACCTCGATTACATTCCGAAGCTGTTCGAATCGGTGCGCGAAAAATTCGGTTTCGACATCCACCTGCTGCATGACGCGCATCACCGCCTGACGCCGATCGAAGCCGCGCGGCTCGGAAAATCGGTCGAGGACAGCCGCCTGTTCTGGCTGGAAGATTTGACGCCGGCAGAGAATCAGGAATCTTTCCGCCTGATCCGCCAGCACACCGTCACGCCGATCGCCGTCGGCGAAGTCCTCAACACCATCTGGGATTGCAAGGATTTGATTGAAGAGCAGTTGATTGATTACATCCGCATGACGGTGACCCACTCGGGAGGAATCACGCATCTGCGCCGCATCGCCGACCTCGCCGATCTGTATCAGGTGCGTACCGGCAGTCACGGTCCCTCCGACCTGTCGCCGGTGTGCATGGGCGCCGCGCTGCATTTCGACCTGTCGATTCCCAATTTCGGCATTCAGGAATACATGGGCTACCACGAACAGACGATGGAAGTCTTCCAGTGCGCCTGGAGTTATGACGGCGGCCTCATGCATCCGGGCGAAAAACCAGGCTTGGGCGTCGAGATCAACGAAGCCTTGGCCGCGAAATATCCGTATGAACCCGCTTATTTACCGGTAACCCGCCTGGAAGACGGCACCCTGTGGAATTGGTGATATCGGGGTGATATCGGGGTTTTCGTTTTAATACAGACAGTGGCTATTATTACTTTGTCACTCACGCAAAGGCGGGAATCCAGAAGCGTATTTTCCGACGCAACGCGCCGCAATTCTTTGATTTGCAGCCATTTTGGCTGGAGAAAACGCACTGGCTTTCCGCTTTCGCGGGGAAGACGAGTAATGGCGGGAAGATGGCGTTCAGCGTCTTTATGTCAATACTTAAGTAGAAAATACTCTAAGTAACTGCTTGAAAATAATCTTTACAAATTAAGTGATTTTAGAATTGGCTTAATTGTGTAGTTCCATTCCCCATGAAACTCATCGGGCACCATATTCACAGCAGCCAATGCTTCATCTGACACC
>BNUC01000314.1 GCA_025997075.1 Betaproteobacteria bacterium
CTCCCGCCAGGTGCGGCACCGAGGTGTCAACGCTGATCACCAGGTCGAGATTGGCGATGATCGCCGCCGTGTCGGCGAAATCCTCGACTTCATCCATCAGGTTCAGGATCGAACCCGACAAAGCTTCTTCGGTAATCTGGCGGGCGCCGTTTCCTTTTTGCAGGGATACCCAACTGATTCCGCCGACGCCAAACAAGGGTTCAAGCTGTTTGAGGCGCACGGTGCGGAACTTGTGAAGTCCGTAAGTTTCTCCGCTGGCCCAGACCACGCCCACTCTCCGACCCGGCAAGGAATTAAGGCGCGCCGACCATTTTGCCGCCTGTTCCGGCAGCGGAACGATGTACGGGACGTCGGCGGGCATGTTCTCCAGTGTCGTACTCATCCGCCAAGGCAGCGACATCAGGGAAATATGCGCGTCGAACGGCGGCAGTCCGCCCGGAATCACCGGCGGCAACATTTCGACGCCCCAGGACGCGGCCCGGGATTCGAACAGACGATAAAGCGGCGGCACGCACCAGAAATAAATCCTGGCTTCGGGATAACGCTGCTTCAAGAGCGGCAAATAGCGCGCGAATTGCAGATTGTCGCCCAGGCCCTGTTCGCAATATATGAGAAGCGTCCGCTGGCCGAGTGGTTCTCCGACCCATTCCGGCTGGCTGAATTTCGGTCGTTTCCCGGCTATCACGGGATTCCGCCAACGGGCCTCGAAGCGCGACCAGCCTTCGGAAAATTCGCCGTGCAGCAGCAGCGAAATCCCCAGATTGAGGTCGGCTTCGGCGTAATCCGGCTGGATTTCCAGCGAGCGGCGAAGCGCTTCCTCGGCTTCATCCAGCCGATGCAGGCGGTAATACGCATGACCGAGGTTGTTCCACGCCAACGCCGAGCGGGAATCGATTTCCAGCGCGCGCTTGATACTGTCGATGGCACACTCCACCGGGCCTTCGTTCAGGTACACATTCCCCAGGTTGATATGCGCCGCGCCCATTTCTGGATCAATCGACAGCGCTTTTTCGAAACACGCCACGGCGCGTGTCGCCTCGCCACTTTTTTGCAACAACAGCCCCAGGTTGTTGTGCGCCTCCGCGAAGTCGGGGCGCAAGGCGATCGCTTGCTCATAATAAGCTTCGGCCTGCGCCCTACTCTCTTTATCGCCTTTATCGCGATAAAAATTGCCTAGATGGAAACAGCTCAAGGCATCGGCACCGCCCAGCCGGTCGGCTGTTTGCATGGCCTGGGCCGCTTCCTCGTCCTGGTTCGTCTCTTTCAACGCCAGTCCCAGCTTGACGTAGATATTCGCCGTTTGCAGCCCGCCCTCGATGGCTTTCTTGAACGCTTCGATCGCCTCGGCCGCCCGGCCTTCTTCTCTCAGCAGCTCGCCGTTGAGCGCCTGGACTTCCGGCAGCTCGGAGCGCATCGCCAGCACCCGGTTCCATTCGCTGCGCGCCCGCTCCTTCTGCCCGGTATGGAAGAGCGAAGACACCAGATTGCATTGCGCATCGAGGTTCTTCCGGTCGAGCACGGTCGCCATCCCGTAGGCCGCCGCCGCTTCGTCCCAACGTTCGAGCGAGGCGAGCATCACGCCGTAATCGTTGTTGTAGGCAGACCGCATCGGATCGATCTCCAGCACGGCTTTCATCAGTTCGATGGCTTCTTGCGCCCGTCCCTGCTTGAAGACAATCTGCGCGAGCAGATGCAAGGCTTCTTCGTCCTGCCCGTCGGCTGCGATCAACTGCCGCGCGATAGCCTCGGCAGCGGGGAAATCACCCGCGCCAAAACAGGCCGCCAGACGTTTGAGTTTGCCTGCCCTGTCCAAACCGTCGCTCTCCATTATTCTCTCCTGCTCATCCGCTTGCTATTCCGATGGAGAAGTCTAGCAGGGCGCCGCGCATTCCGTCACAATTCCCGACTTTCTCTCTGCCTCTGTGTCTCTGTGGCTGTAGCGAATGGTTTTTAAATGTAAAACCTTGCAATAATTTTTC
>BNUC01000315.1 GCA_025997075.1 Betaproteobacteria bacterium
TTCATCACAGAGACATGGAGAAAGCAAAACTTTTTTCGGAGATGTATTGATGCGGCAGGCATTCTCGGGGCATATTCCCACGGACCGGTGCTACTGCCAGGAAACCGACATGTGGGTCATCTACCACGAGGGTCAGGTCAGGATCGGCGCCACCGGTTTTGGCATTCATCTGGCGGGCGAGGTCATCGCTTTCACGGCCAAGCCCGATGGCGCAAAGATACGGCGCGGCAAGGGCATGGCGACGATCGAATGCCACAAGACAGTGCTGGCGGTGCATGCTCCGGTTTCCTTTCGCCTGACCGCTGGCAACACGCAGGCTGAAGAACACCCCGCGCTGATCAATTCCGCGCCGTACACGGAAGGGTGGATGGCCCGCGGTGAACCTCTCGACTGGGAGGTGGAGAGATCTCTGCTCTGCGACGCGGACACTTACAAGCAGCATGTCCTGTCTATCGACCCGGAGGCGCGTTTCGATGAGCCATAAACGGAATAAAACCCCGGCGCTGGCAATCCTGATTTGCTCGCCGACCATTGACCGCCCGGAACTTTGCGTTACGCCGCTGGTTCACGCCACCGTGGCCCGCGCCATGGACTGCGAAGTGGAAATACACTTTGCCGGGCCAGCGGTTCGTTTGCTGGTCGAGGGCGTGCCGGACGCCTTGTATCCGACCCCCGCGCGGGAGAAATCGATCCGCGAGTTCCTGCATGACGCTTCATCCTCCGGTGTCAGCCTGTTGGCCTGCGGTATGGCTCGGGCCACCTGGATCGGCGAGGACGAGCACTTGATTCCGGAATGCGATGGCATCGTCGGCGCCGCGACCTTCGTGGCGCGTGCCATCGATCCGGACTGGGCCACACTGGTGTTTTAAATCTGAAGGCAGGGCTCTCAATATCATCGTCCCGGCAAAAGCCGGAACCTAGGTTGTTCATCAAATTTCCGTGCGGTAAAGCACATGGCGTTTGTATAGAAGATATCGCTCTTGTGTGTGCCACCGCACAGAGCGATCCAACTCCTTGGAGTATTTCTAGTCTGAGGCAGGCTTCGTTCTGGCTGCCTCATCATGAACCGCCTATTCATCAGGAGACGAGAATGAACACCAAAAGAGAGTTTCAATACAACACTGAAGGCAAACACGCGCAACGACACAATGCCGCCGACCTGGACGATTTAAATACAAAAAGAATGAGTAACAAACCGGATTTCAGGGCCAAAAGGCCATCCGGGAACTGGCAAGGCACTTACGAGTACGAACAGATGATTGCTGAAAGCATCCGGCAAGGCACATAGAGTTTGGTCGGAAGATATCGATGCACTGCGGCACGGCGCGACCAACGACTAAACTGGCCCCGTCATGAAACCCTTGCGTGAAAAAAATCTGGACGTCACAGTATCCTGATCGCTACCGATCATTTCATTTTTCAGGATGTATCGCCCGACCACGCGGTCATGTGAATCTGCCACACTGCGATAAACAGGGCCGCAATCGTCGGGCCAGGAACAAATCCGTTGATGCCCAGTGCCGTGATTCCGCCAAGGGTAGTGATCATTACTACCCAGTCGGCCATGCGCGTATTCACCCGAGAATAAAGGAAACGGAAGCCAGCAAGAGAAAAAACACACGGCTTTCCGGATTCGAAGAATTCATTCTCCGGTTCTTAAGTATCGTGCATAAAACAGGGTGATGATCTCTGAAATATTGCGCCTTGTATGAACCGGCCGTCTGTACACCGCCGAACACATCAGGGCTATTGCATACGCAGATGTCGTAACCAGTTGAAATAAAATGTTTACATTCAAGCGGTTATGACGCAATATTGTAAACCCTAAGCCAATCTGGTCTACTCTCGATTTTTATCGGGAGGCGTCATGACACTGATAGAAGTGTTTTCCAGGGTGGAGGATCCGCGCCGGGGACTGGCGCGACGGCATGATCTGCACGAAATGATCCTGATCGCACTGTGTGCG
>BNUC01000316.1 GCA_025997075.1 Betaproteobacteria bacterium
CGCCGGTCTATACCCTGGAAGCCTCGACCGACACCCTGACGCAGCATGCCGCGACCAGCGTTACCTTTACGGTGAGGCAAGACGGGACGCCAGTTTCGGCAGGCACAGCCGTGACTTTTGCCGCCAACCCCACCATGAATCTTCCAGGCGGAGCGCAGAACACCAACGGCAGCGGTCAGATAAGCCTGAACCTGACGGCTGCGGTAAGCGGCAATCAGACGGTAACGGCTACGGTGGGTGGGCAAATGGTGAGCGTGAGTTTCGCGGTGACTGGGGCTTCGTACACCCTGGAAGCCTCGCCCCCCAACCTGACGCAACATGTCGCGACCAGCGTCACTTTTACGGTGAAGCGCAATAGCGTGGCTCTGGCGAGTGCGCCCGTGAGCTTTAACGACAACTCCAGCTTCACGGGTCTTCTTATCGGAGCGCGGACTACCAACGGCAGCGGACAGATAATAATGCCGAGCCTGACGGCTACGACAAGCGGTCCTCTGACAGTATCGGCCACGGTGGACGGGCAAACGGTGAGTGTGAGTTTCACGGTGACGGCGGCTTCGTACACCCTGGAGGCTACGCCCCTTACTCTGACGCAACATGCCGCGACCAGCGTCACCTTTACGGTGAAGCGCAATAATGTGGCCTTGGCGAGTACGCCCGTGAGCTTTGCCGCCAACACCAGCTTCCAGAATCTTCCAAGCGGAGAGAGTACCGACGGCAGTGGCCGGATAACCGTGTCGAACCTGACAGCCACGGCAAGCGGCGATCAGACGGTATCGGCCACAGTGGACGGGCAAACGGTAAGCGTGGACTTCACGGTGACGGCGGCTTCGTACACCTTGGATGCCTCGCCCCCCAACCTGACGCAACATGTCGCGACCAGCGTCACTTTTACGGTGAAGCGCAATAGCGTGGTCCTGGCGAGTACGCCCGTGAGCTTTAACGACAACTCCAGCTTCACGGGTCTTCTTATCGGAGCGCAGACTATCGACGGCAGCGGACAGATAATAATGCCGAGCCTGACGGCTACGACAAGCGGTCCTCTGACGGTATCGGCCACGGTGGACGGGCAGACGGTGAGTGTGGACTTCACGGTGGCCGCCCCTGTGTACGCCATCAGCCTGAGCGCGAGTTCCACCAATCCCGCTGTATCCGCTTCCAGTGATCTCACTGCCACTGTGACCGAGACCGGGAGCGGGAGTCTCGTTTCCGGGCAGAATGTCGTTTTTAGCTGGAAAGTCAAGGATAGCTCTCAGGCTCAGCAGACCGGCGCGACCAGCGGCACGGATGCGAGCGGCGAGGCAGCCTATACGCTTAACGGCAGCGGAGATCGGCGCACGATAACGGTGACCGCCACCTTGCAGAGTGACAGTTCCAAAACGGCCAGTGTGGATATTCAGTTCGGCGCTGTGCTGCCAAACGGTTTTATCGCTTTGGCTTCCTCTACTAAGAACTGGACTGACGCTGGCGCTTACTGCGCGAGTCAGGGCGGCAGGTTGCCGTTGATCAATGGTTCAACCAGTCTCCCAACCGGTTCGATAACTACTGGAACTCTGGTGGAAGGTTTCGGCACTCTCAATGGCTCATGGCCGCCAGCCTTGCCTTCCGACTACTACTGGACGGGTACGGAGGTCACTAACTACACCGGCAGCTCCTGGGTCATCTACGGCAACGGCGGCATCGTCAATTGGGGCTACGGCACCCTCCAGACTATCGTTGACCGCGTCGTTTGTGTGCCTTGAGGGTCTTCAGGTTTTGTTTAACAGGGAAGCGGCCTTGCGCCGCTTCCCGCTTGAGTTTTTAATGCTTAAACCTTGCCTTTTGTTTTTATTGTTACGCCGCGTTAGCGGCGTCGAGCAGATCAGGGATCAGATGTCAGGAATCAGGGATCAACACCGATCGGTTTTGATCCCTGACCTCTGATCCCTGATCTCCGATACGAAAGCCGCGAA
>BNUC01000317.1 GCA_025997075.1 Betaproteobacteria bacterium
ACACCTCCGAGTTTCGGCGGCGCGCTGTCGGGGAAAGCGTTCCGGGCTACGCCCTCCACGCTTTCCCCGACAGCGCAAGAACCGGGTTCAGAGGCAAAATCAGCATACAAGGGCGGATGAGCGCAGCACGCATAGCACGCATAGGTTGAGGTGAGTGGAACGAACCCCAACATTGGGATAGATCAGGCTGTTGCGTTGGGGTTCGCTCCGTGTTCAGCCGGGAGACATAGGTAACGGGTGTCGGGAGACATGGGTAACGCTTTTAAAATCACGGACGTGTGTGTTTATTGGAGCTTGCACGATGCCGTGGAAAGAGAGCACCCCCATGTTGAACAAACGGGAATTTGTCTTGCTTGCATTAGAGCCCGCGTAGGGCGAAAAAGCGCAGCGCATTCCGCCGATTGTTCTACAAGAAAAACAACCCGCATAAGGCAAGCCAAGCTGTCTGCTACAATCCAACCATGCCCGGCGATAACGATAGCGACTACAAGCTGCTCTTTTCCCATCCGCAAATGGTGCGCGACCTCTTGCGCGACTGGGCGCCGGGCGAATGGATCGCCGAGGCCGACTTCTCCACCCTGGAACGCATCAACGGCAGCTACGTCGCCGAAAGCCAGAAGCAGCGTCACGACGACATGGTCTGGCGCTTGCGTCTCAAGGACCGCTGGCTATGGGTCTATCTGGTGCTCGAATTCCAGTCCGAACCCGATCCCTGGATGGCGCTACGCATGCTGGTCTACCTCGGCCTGCTGGCCCAGGATCTGGTCAAACGCGGTGATCTCGCCAAAGGACACCTGCCTCCCATCCTGCCGCTGGTGCTCTACACCGGTCTGCCCCCCTGGCGGGCGCCGACCGAAGTCGCCGAGCTTTTTGCCGCCGCCCCGCCCGGACTCGACGCCTACCGGCCCCGACTCGCCTACCATCTGATCGACGAAGCCCGGCTCAAGCTACATCCCGCCGATTCGGTACGCACAGCCGTCGAAGCGCTCTTCCGCCTCGAACACAGCCGCACCCCGGACGACCTGCGCCATATCATCCAGGCCCTCGACACCCTCCTGCGCGACCCGGAACAGCTCCCGATACGCCGCACGTTCACGCTCCTGATCAAACGCCTGTTGCGCCGCAAGACCAGTTCCACTAGCATCAAGGAAATCGACCGTATCAATGACCTTCTGGAGGCAGACACCATGCTCGCCGAACGTATCGAAAGCTGGTTTGACGAAGCAACCCGCAAGGGCATGCAACAGGGGATGCAAGAAGGCATGCAACAGGGCATTCAAAAGGGCCAAACCGAAGGCGAGGCCAGACTCCTGTCCAAGCTGATGGAACGCCGCTTCGGTCCCCTGCCTGCGGCCATAACCGACCGGCTAGCTCACGCCACGCAGGTCGAGCTTGAAGCCTGGGGCGAAGCGATCCTTTCGGCCCCTTCGCTCGCCGCCATCTTCGAACCGCCCCGACACTAGCAAGCGCAGAACCCAGCAGCAAATATCACATCCCCACTGCAGTCCCCCCCGAACCCCACACGTTTTCCCCGGCATCCGCCGGCCGCGTGGGTATGGCCTGCAGCTTTTGTCTACCCGCCGAGTCCAGAGGGGGAAAAGACGGCAGGGAATCGGGTTTCCGGTGACAGCATTATCCGGCGGCGCTGTCGGGAGAGTCCTTCGTTTCGACTCTTTCCGCATGCGGAAGAATAAAGGACGGAGCCAATGCCGTTCACTTAGCGAAATAAAGAGCAAAATCTCGTCTGCCACAGCAATCAAAGGCAGATAATTCAAAGGATTCCAGGAAATTACTGAATAGCGGAGATTCTAAGTACATGTTCAACAATAACAATTACAAATAAAAGAAATAGTCTGTTATGATCCACCTGTGGAAGGAGAGGATCCGATGGACAAACCGATCAGTTATAAAGATTACTTTGCGGTATTGAGGCCA
>BNUC01000318.1 GCA_025997075.1 Betaproteobacteria bacterium
AATACAACGTGGCCCGCGCCATGAAAAAATGCTGGCAAAAGCGCGCCGCCGTCGTCACCGCGCTGCCCAAAAACGATCTGACCAGTCGTTGAAGGTGGCCGAGGTGGCTTTACGCAATGTGGTCGCCGCCACCTTGAAGTTGGGGAAAGCGGCCACGGCGGTCTGAATCATCTTCTTGAAGCTGTCGGTCTTGATGGTGGTCAGGTTTTCGTCCACGCCCTCAACTTCGAAGCCGAGACAGGCGGTGAAGTCTTCTTCGTTGCCGATCATGACGTCGACGTACTTGGCGATGGTGCGGTTGACGCGCTGCGCCGCTTCCTTGCCGCCCTGGCTCTTCCACAGCGAGGCGCGGTAGTTGAGGTCGTAGGAGACGACAGTGCCGTATTTCTTGGCGACTTCAACGGCTTCGATGACGGCTTCGGCGGTGTTGGAGGCGAGCGCGGCAAAAATGCCGCCGGTGTGGAACCAGCGGACGCCTTCTTCGCCAAAGAGTTTTTCCCAATTGACTTCGCCGGGCTTGATTTGCGAGGCGGCGGTGTTGCCGCGGTCGGAGCAGCCGAGCGCGGGACGGATGCCGAAACCTTTTTCGGTGAAGTTGAGACCGACCCGGGTGTTTTTGCCGAGGCCGTCGAAGTCGCGCCAGATGCAGTGGCGCATGTCGACGCCGCCTTGCATGATGAAGTCTTCAACGAGCCAGCCCAGATCGTTTTTGGGCAGCGCGGTGACGACGGCGGCGCGCTTTTGCCAGCATTTTTTCATGGCGCGGGCCACGTTGTATTCGCCGCCGCCTTCCCAGACCTGGAAGCTGCGGGCATTGCGCACGCGGCCGAAGCCGGGGTCGAGGCGGAGCATGATTTCGCCAAAGGAGACGCAGTCCCACAGGGCTTTATCCGCCGGTTTGATGATAAGTTCACTCATGTGTTTGTCCTTTCAAAAATGCTTGGCGCAATTTATTTTTTAGCGGCGATTTCGGCCTTGATGCTTTTCACCAGGGCGATGGTCTGCCGGACATTTTCTTCGAGGCCTTTGTAATCCTCGGCTTCGAGGAGTTTCTTGGTAATCAGGTTGGAACCAACGCCGCAAGCGACGATGCCGGCGCCGAACCATTTGCGCAGCGATTCTTCGGTGGGCTCAACCCCGCCGGTGGGCATGATGCGCGTCCAGGGCATCGGACCCATGACGCTCTTGACGAAGTCGGGACCGCCGACCGAGGCGCCGGGGAAAACCTTGATGATTTCGCAGCCGAGTTCCTGGGCGTCGCCGATTTCGCTGGCGGAACCGCAGCCGGGGCTGTAGGGAACGCCGCGACGGTTACAGACCTTGGCGACTTCGGCATTGAGCAGGGGGCCAACGACGAAATTGGCGCCGTAAGAGATATACAAGGCCGCCGTTGGCGCATCGACCACGGAACCGACGCCCATGATCACGCTCGGGTCAGCCTTGGCGAAATACCGGGTCACCTTGAGGAAAACGTCCGCCGCAAAATCCCCGCGATTGGTGAATTCAACGCATTTGCAGCCGCCGTTGGCGCAGGCTTGAATCACGTTTTTGCACACTTCTTCGTCCGGATGGTAGAACACCGGAATCACCGATTGATCCTGAATCGCCAACAATACCGATAACCTGTCCTTGCTTGCCATTTTTTCTCTCCTATTTGTTAAAAAAACCAACATCAGCAAAACTCACTCACCGAAAACCCGGCGGAACAACTTTTTTCCATTTCAAAAACATTGGTGACGCGCAGACACGCCCCGAGCCGCAGACAGTGGGCACGGCAAGGCTGCGTCGACAAAGTCACCGGCGAGAAGTCCGAATTCCTCTCCTGGCTCAAGCTCTGGCAATGGTACGAGGGCGAGCTGGAGCACAAGAAATCGCAGCGCAAACTCGTTCAGGCCTGCCACGCCAATTTCCTCTCCGCGCTGCGCATG
>BNUC01000319.1 GCA_025997075.1 Betaproteobacteria bacterium
ACGGAAGCAGTCCATGGCATCGCCGCCACCGATTCGGTCGGATGTCTGCAAAGCATGAAACGCTCCCGGCACTTCAAACGTCCGCGACGGATCGCCGCCGCCCTGCGCTACCCACTCGGCCAGCGCCGAGGCCGCGCTTGACATAACGGAGTCCCAGTCGCCAAAGGAGTTTTGCCGGAAAATCCGTATCGTCGGATACCACGGGCTGTCCTCGCGCCCAAGCAGCCAGCGCCAGTCCGCGTTGAAACGGTCGAGCAGCCACACAGGCTTGCCCATCGCTCCGGCCAGGTGCGGCACCGAGGTGTCGACGCTGATCACCAGGTCGAGATTGGCGATGATCGCCGCTGTGTCGGCGAAATCCTCAACCTCATCCATCAGGTTCAGGATCAAACCCGACAAACCTTCTTCGGCAATCTGGCGGGCGTCGTTTCCTTTTTGCAGGGATACCCAACTGATTCCGCCAACGCCCAGCAGGGGTTCAAGCTGTTTCAAGCTCACGGAGCGAGACTGAACGGAGGAGAATCCTCCACAGGCCCAGACCACCCCCACTTTCTTGCCCGGCAGCGAGGCCAGGCGAGCCGACCATTTTTCCACCCCTTCCGGCGGCACGACGATATACGGGATGTCGGCCGGAATGCTCTCCAGTGTCGTGCCCATCCGCCAAGGCAGCGACATCAGATCAATCTGCACATCGGACAAACTATCCACGTCCGTCGATGACGGCAGCAATTCAATGCCCCATGCCACGGCTCGGGGCTCGAACAGACGGTAAAGCGCCGGCCAACACAAGAAGTAAATCCTGGCCTCCGGATAACGCTGGCGCAACAACGGCAAATAACGCGCGAATTGCAGATTATCACCCAGCCCCTGATTGCCATAGACAAGAAGCGCCCGCTGACCGAGAGGATCGCCGGTCCATTCCTGTTGGATGAATTTCGGCCGAACGGCGCCAGGCAATCGCCAGCGGGCATCGAAGCGCGGCCAGCCTTCGGAAAACTCGCCGCGCAGAAGCAGCAAAATCCCCAGATTGAGTTCGGCTTTAGTATTATCCGGCTGGATTTCCAGCACACGGCGAAACGCTCCCTCAGCCTCCTTCAGCCAAAGCAGGTTGAAATACGCACAGCCCAGATTGATCCATGTCTCCGCCACGCGAGGATTGATTTCCAGCGCGCGCTTGAAACTGTCGATGGCGCTCTCCATCCGCCCTTCTCTCAGGTACGAGTAACCCAGGTAGAAATGCGCCTCTTCCCGCATCGGATTGATCTCCAGCACGGCTTTCATCAGTTCGATGGCTTCCTGCGACCGTCCCTGCTTGAAGACGATCTGCGCGAGCAGATGCAAGGCTTCTTCGTCTTGCGAGTTATCCGCAATCAACTGCCGCGCGATTTCCTTGGCAGCCGTTAAATCGCCCGCGCCAAAACAGGCCGCCAGACGATTGAGCTGGCTGGCTCTGTCTGGTCTCTCCCCGGAATAGGTTGGGGTGAGCTTGCGAACCCCAACATTGGGATGATCCACCGGCCGAGTGTTGGGGGAAGCAATGCTCACCCGCAACCTATGCGTGCTATGTGTGTTTACACTTTCATGCGCCTCTTTCACCATCTCGCCGCCCTGCGCCACCCAATCGGCCAGCGCCTCGGCCACGCGCGACATGACGGAATCCCAATCGCCATGTCGCGGCTGCCGGAAAATCCGCATCGTCGGATACCAGGGACTGTCTTCGCGTTCGAGCAGCCAGCGCCAGTCCGTGTCGAAACGGTCGAGCAGCCACACGGGCTTGCCCATCGCTCCCGCCAGGTGCGGCACCGAGGTGTCAACGCTGATCACCAGGTCGAGATTGGCGATGATCGCCGCCGTGTCGGCGAAATCCTCGACTTCATCCATCAGGTTCAGGATCGAACCCGACAAAGCTTC
>BNUC01000320.1 GCA_025997075.1 Betaproteobacteria bacterium
TAATCTCATCCGCAACGCAATCTTGCGTTTCTCTCTTTGCTCAGCAACGCTGAGACTCCGGGCGTCTTCTCTTTTCATGACAACATTATAACATATATGCCCTATATATTTGCCGGGTTAATATCAAATAGCGAAGGACACGATTCGGTTATGTCAGACAACCCACGTAATCATGCTTCGTTCAGCTTGCCGGAAGAAGAAAAGAAGGCTCGCCTGGACGCGATGAGGGGCAAGCTGGAAGCATCCCTGCCGAAAGCGAACAAGCCAGCAAAATCGGCCGGATTCTCCAGGAAAGGCATCCGACTGCTGGTTTATGTCCTTTTAATCGCGGTGGTCTATTTTTTCTATTTCCGCTTGATTGATTCCTATGGGTGATTCGGCCCGCCGGGCACACCACCGCCTCAAGCTTCTGAAAAAGCTCAGGTGGGCGTGATGTCACGCTTCGGACATACTGATCCCTCCGGCCGCGACGAGGAGACAGCTCGCACCGGGGTAGTAAAATCTCGACCGGCGACGGCATCACCGATCATCAAGCTCCCACCCCCATCTTTTTCGTTTTTACCGACCACAGCCGGTGGAGCTTATCTGTTGCTTTTCATTTTCTGCATTGTACTGGGGCTGCTCCTTTGGGTGGCTGGCCCGATGCCGGTGCGGGTCGTACAAGCCTGGATGAATTCCCAGGAGGCCACGTTCGAGAAATCACCTCGATCTCTCAAATCACCAACTCCACCGCCTTCCCACGAAACGGAGCGGGGGAGGGATGTCCCCGGAAACTCGCCGGTCGGACCTCGCCGCACACCCCGGCAGTGGTCGATATAGCTTGTCTTCGTGCGCACAGGCACACATGCCGAGTTGTTTGATGGATCATGGGAACGTCAGTTGCCGACTGGCGCTGGCCTGTCGCTAATTTCTTGCTGCTTCAGCCATGGAACATGGTTCCGCCCATGTGTTAATCCGAAAATAGGGGGACGTTTTTCTGGGAAGCTTCCGGTGAACTTTCTTTCTATGCGCTATCTGCCTGCAAGCGCTCGTTTGCCATGCAAAAAAGATGGTACAGGGCGCCTAATGCAGCGAAATCGGCGGCGAGGACTTCGGCTAATTCGCTATTCAGAACCGGCGTTTCGTAACCCATCGTCCGGGACAGGAATACATTGCGGCGGCGGGCGAGATCGGTGATTTCTTCAGGCGTATCAGCCGGAACGGGCGGCAGTCTTTTGTACTCCTCGCCCTCAAGCGTAAAGCCACGGTCTGCGGCGGCGGCCTTTGCCGTCAGGAAGCGCTTCGGGTCTTCCAGTACGATGTCACGCAATGCCGACATCGTAGCCGGGCGGGCGGCGTAATAGCCTATTCCCCAGCAGCAGTCCTCTGGCCTGGCCTCGAAGAAAAACGCCGGGTATTCCGTCCAGTCGGGCTGCACGCGACGAAATGCAAACCACATCACGGTTCGGTAAGGTGACTTATCGCGCGAGAAGCGGGTGTCGCGCTGTGGACGGGACAGCTTCTTGACCAGCGAGCTGTCGAGCAGCGCCATGTCAGGCGTGAGTGTTTCGGCAAGCGCGGCAAGCGGCGTGACAACATTGCGCTGATACTCTTCCTTGTGGGCGTGGAACCATTCGGAAGAATTGTTGCGCCTGAGTGCCCGCAAGCAGGCAGGCAATTTTTTGCTCAGGCCGTCGAATACGTGTGGGGAATCCATGGATCGTGTCATTGTCTCTTGGTGAATTACGCATTCTGCCAAAAAATAGCCGCAAAAAGCCAGCGCTGGATGTGTTCGGCAGGGTAATCGCACACGCAGAAGTCATAAGTCATAAGTCATTGTATCGAAGAGCATTGTCCAATGGGGTAAGACCGAGCAAAGAAGCGCGGTACTCTGGGATTCGGTCAGCGGTTTTGCGTCGGGA
>BNUC01000321.1 GCA_025997075.1 Betaproteobacteria bacterium
GGCAACATTGCGCTGGCGCTCGGCGTGATGGCTTCGGGCATGGACATCTGCGCGATGTATCCGATTACCCCGGCGACTTCGGCGTCACATTATCTGTCGGAAGTTTTCGAGAAAGTCGGCGGCATCGTGCATCAGGCCGAGGACGAAATCGCTGCCTGCGCTTTTGCCATCGGTTCTTCCTACGCCGGCAAATGCGCGGTGACCATCACCTCCGGCCCCGGTTTTTCGCTCAAGCAGGAAGGCATCGGTCTGGCGGTCATGGCCGAAATTCCGCTCGTCGTGGTCAACGTCCAGCGCGGCGGCCCGAGCACCGGCCAACCGACCAAGGTCGAGCAGGGCGACATGTTGACGGCCATCTTCGGCAGTCACGGCGATGACGCTCTGTTCCTTTTTGCCGAAGATCAAGGCGATCTGCTCGCGTCCCGCCTGCAAATCGAAGTTATAGATATGGCAGAGAATCCCCAGCGCGAACATGTTCTTGCCGCGCCGTGCATTGGTGGTGAACCTGAGGCATTCCTCCTCCATCGGGATTTCATAAACCTTGAAATCCGCCTTGACCAGCCGATCGTAGGCTTCAGTGTAAGACTTGACGATGTTCGGGTCGGAATGGGTCCGCCACATGTTTTCCAGCAGGATGATGCAACCCGGTTTGAGTTCGCGGGCATTGACCCGGCCGAGCAGCACCTGCTCGTTGAAGGCCACGACCAGATCGGTTTCATCACCGCCGTTGGTGACGTAGCTGGAGCCAATGCGAATGCGGTTGCCGCTGGCGCCGGCCACGCTGCGGGCAGGCGGCCGGATTTCCGCCGGAATGATTTCCGTCGTCCAGATGCCGTTGCCCATGCGAGCGGCGATCGAGCCGAGCGACTGGCCGCAGCGCTGCGCGCCTTCACCGGAATCGCTGATGATCTCGACGATGTGCTCTTCGAGCGTGACGCACGTCTTCGTATGGGCCTTGGGACTGGCTTTTCTCGTTGCTGTCGTTGTCGTCATGAGTGACTATTCCAAAATCACGGTTAAGCTGAATAAGTTGCAGGCCAGGGTGAGATTCAAGCCCGGATGCGTACAAAGTTCCGTTCCGCCGCATTGATGCCGAACAGGGTATCTCCGAAGCCATAGGGACGGCTGCTGTCGCGGATGCCAAGATAAGCTTTCATGCTGGCGGCCGCGCGACGCCCCGCGCCCATGGCCTTGATCACGGTGGCGGCGCCGGTAACGATGTCGCCACCCGCAAAAACACCGGCCATCGAAGTCGCCAGGCTGTCATCGGCATCGATGTAACCACGCTTGTTCAGGCGCAGTTTGGAGGTCTGGCCCATGATCGGGTTGGCGTTGGTGCCGATGGCGTAAACCACCAGGTCGCATTCGAAGTCGAATTCACTGCCGGCGACGGGCGCCGGACGGCGACGGCCGGAACTGTCGGCCTCGCCAAGCTCCATGCGCACGCAACGCAAGCCCTTGACGTTACCGCTGCCGTCATCAAGGACGGCCACCGGGTTGGTCAGCCAGTGGAACTCGACGCCTTCCTGTTCGGCGTGGTGGATTTCCTCGGCGCGCGCCGGGGCTTCCTTGTGCGAACGGCGGTAGATGCAATAGACCTTCTCGGCGCCAAGGCGCAGCGAGACGCGCATGGCGTCCATCGCCGTGTTGCCGGCGCCGACGACCGCAACGCGCTTGCCGATCGGCTGCGGCGTATCGAATTTCGGGAATTCCTTGGCGCGCATCAAATTACAGCGCGTGAGCAATTCGTTCGCGGAGAGGACGCCGTTCAGGGAATCGCCCGGAACGCCCAGCATGGTCGGATAACCCGCGCCGACACCGACGAACACCGCATCGTAGCCCATCTCGTTGACCATCTGCTCAAGCGTGAACAAGCGGCCGACCAGAATGTTGCATTCA
>BNUC01000322.1 GCA_025997075.1 Betaproteobacteria bacterium
ACTGGAGTCAAAAGTACGGGGAGCCATGAAGAAATTGCAACTTCAACCCAAACGGGTTATGGCTTATTTCAAACACCCAAAAATTCAATATGCCGCTTAATGAATCTATTGAATTGCCGGGTTAATAGAACGTTCTGACATGATTTTTATTAATGCTCCTCTTACCAAGGAAACTCATCATATCTTTAATGACTCGGCTTTTACCAAAATGAAAACAGGAGCGATTCTGGTAAATATTGCACGTGGGGGTATTATTGATACAGGAGCGCTGACGCGAGCGCTGAAAACCGGAAAACTCACAAAAGCTGCGTTGGATGTTTTTGAAACAGAACCTCTTGACCCGAATACGGAGTTTTTAAGGAATGATTTTGTTACTGTAACGCCCCATTCTGCCTACTATGGCCAAGAGGCGATAGAAAAGGCTGATTTCCTGCTTGGCCGTATGCCTACCCGTTTTTTTCTTGAGAAAAAGTTATATAAAAGAAATCTTGCTAATCCGGCGATGATGGAAAAGCTTAACGACTTTGCACTGCTGGACCAAGAAGTCGAATAATACAATCAAGCTATTTATTAACGTTAGCGCTGAACATTGCGTTCGGATGTCAGTGAGCGGCGCTGCCGACAGGCAAGGGAAACCGGCTTTCCACCTTGGCGGCCTCATCCAGAACCCAAGCCTCAAAAGCTTCCAGACGTTCGGGTTTGGGACGACCGGGGTGATATGCCAGGAAATAGGCGCGTTTCGTCGGCACGCGGATGGGAAACGGCGATATCAGTCGACCGGAGCGCAGATCATCCTCGACGAAAGCATACTGAGCCACCATCACGCCCACTTCATCGATCGCGGCCTGGTACGCCAGGGCCGCATTCTCGAACTTCAAACCGGAATTTCCATCGACATCGGCCTCGGGCACAGCCGCCAGCCAGGTCGGCCAGTCATCAGGACGATTCAAGGAACACAGCAACACGTGCCTGGACAAATCCTGCGGCGTTTTCAGCGGTGCGCCCTGTTCGAGCAGTCCGGGAGCGCACACGACCAGCAATTCCTGTCCAAGCAATCGACGATAACCCGGCCCGGAAGGCGGCTCGCTCCACGAATAAATACTGACATCCACATCTTCGCGCTCGAAATTCGCGGGCTCGTGCGAGGTCGTGATCTGCACGTCGATATTGGGATAGAGCGCATGAAAGCGCGCCAGACGGGGGATCAGCCAGCGCATGGCGAAAGTTGGCGGCAACTTCAGGCGCAGTCTTTTTTCATCGGGGCTTTGTTTCAGTTGGCGCGTGCCCGCCTCGATCTGGTCGAGTGCGTTCTTCACAATCCGAAAATACATACTGCCCTGCGGGGTAAGCTCGATGCCGCGATGGACGCGCACGAACAACTTGACGTTCAGCCATTCTTCGAGACATGCGACATGGCGACTGACGGCGCCTTGCGAAACGCACAGTTCTTCCGCCGCGCTGGTAAAGCTTGCGCTACGCGCACAGGCCTCAAACGCGCGAACGGCATTCAGCGGGGGGAGACGTCTGGACATCGCTGACCATCCAATTTAATCATGGCGAGTATGTGTTAATTGTACGGGCGGCAGAATTGTATGTAACGCATCATTTAATTTATGACGCTCACCCCCAGAGCCAGTACCAGCGCTCCAAGGACCAGGCACAGGTAAGAGCCGATACGATTGACAGCCATAAGCAGTTCACCTCGAAACTGATTATTGTAAATCCTGGCTCGCGTAGATACTGTGGACTTTGTCAAATACCATGCAAAGCAGGGCTAAAAGGGAGTCCTGATTTGAGGACACCAAAAGCGACATGAATGAGCTTGCGCATCATGGCCGCGATAATAAGCTTAGGAAC
>BNUC01000323.1 GCA_025997075.1 Betaproteobacteria bacterium
TTGTTTATCACCGCGCCCGAGCGAGCCTCGCGCCGCTGGCCGTGCTGCCCTGGGTGACTTATCTGGCTTTGCCGGTCAGCGTGCCTCCGTTATTCATCCTGCTGCCCGGCGCGGTTGTGCTGGGCGGGGTGGTGTGTCTCTCGGCGGCGACGTTCAAGAAGTATCTGTAATGGCCGTGAAACTCCGTCTGGTACGTAAACTGAGCACGATGCCAGTATCACAATCACAAGGCCGCTGTGATGGCCGTTGGCTTCCAGTCTGTTGAATTCGCTTACCCCAGACAATCCGGTTTCGCCGTTTTTCCTATTCTTCGCAGCGCTGAACGCGCACATGTCCCAACATCGTGTTTCCCGTTTCCCCGGAGAACGACACGATGTTCCTTTCCCGAAGCCTCGTCTTTGCCCGGCCTCTTCTCGCCGTGCCGCTGCTCGTTGCCTCGGGACTTGCCCTCGCCGCCGACGAGACCGCCGAGCATGAGCGGCTGGCCGCGATGGTGCGCCAGTTGGACCTGATTGACCGTCTGGCTGAACACGCGGCCACGGTCTCTCCCCAAGACCCCATCCGTTACCACTTCGATTACGAGCGCTTGCGCGAGGACGTGGGACGTGTCCGCGCGGGCCTTCAGGATTATCTGGTTCCTTTGCGCGCCCAGCCGCGCGATCCGGTCGAACTGCGGGGCGACTACCGCCAGTCCGCGCCTTCCGGGACAAAGACCCCATGAACGCCGCTCAGTCTGCCGCTTTCCAGGCCCATGCCGGCTTCGCGCCCGCCGAACTGTCCGCCGTCGTGCTCGGGGTGGTTTTCTCGGTGCTGCTGTTGTGGGGCGTCTGGGCTATGCACACCGCCTACTCGGGCTGGGCCGGACAGCATCTCACCCAGGGCCAGTTCCTTGGTGTCGTCATTCGTTTCCTGGCGATCTATCTGGCGCTGGGTTTCTTTCTTCTGTCCTGACACGAAAGGTTTTCCATCATGAAGCTTCCTTCTTGCCCTGTTTCGCGCTTTGTGGCGCGTGTCTTTGCTCCAGCGCTCGCCGCCGCGCCGTTCTCCGCGTTTTCGGCGGGCCTGCCGACCATGGAAGACCCGTCACGCGGTCAGGGTTCCGGCATCCTGCAAACACTCCAGAACTACGGTTACGACATCGTGATGCTGGTCGCCCTGACGCTTCCACGATCCGCCAATCTTCAGGGGTCAAACATCGCGCATTGATTTTTCCCTGATAGCGCTTTTCTGCTTTTTCCTGCGCCTGCCGGGGACGATAACCGCGTAACCCGCTGTTACGCTTGATCTCACGGCCTGCCTGTCGGCAGACATGGCCTATCGTCGTCCGGTGAACCCCGATCTCCGCCGCGATCTTCTAGTTGTTCATGCCAACTGCTTTCAGCCCGTAAATCGGGTATCGTTGCTCACATGTGAGATGCGTGTAACCTGGCATTTCGTGCTCTTTCTTCTTGCTCGATGATGGGGTTCGATGCTAACGTATCTCACACCATCTATTCCTTCAAAAAAGTTACACTTCTTACTTTGAATCTGCCTTTTGCTTCATGATGACGAGCATTCTCATTCCAGGAAAGTTTCGGGATCGGTGGTTTTCTAAAAATTTCGGCGCTGAAATTCAAAAGAAAATCCGCGACGCCGACAAATCAATCTTACTTGACTTCGCCAAGTGTAAATGGGTCGATCCGATTCCAGCTCTGGCGCTGATATGTCATTTGAGAGAGTGTTGTCTAATATATAGATAATATAATTTTCTGGAGAGTGGAAAAAAGTTCAGTTGTCGTGACGGCATGCCAGATGCGCAAGGTCAGATCAACCATGTGCTGTTCTCGGGAGACGACCTTGG
>BNUC01000324.1 GCA_025997075.1 Betaproteobacteria bacterium
CGAGCGCGAAGCCTGATCGCGCAAGCGGCGCACTTGCAGCTAATGGCGGTCGATGAACAAAACAGCGCACGCGCCGCAACGATCACTCCGTCGGAGGCTAGAGCGCTGGGATCGATCATCCTCGAAGATGTCTATGACAAAAACATCCGCTATGTTGTCAAACAGATTCCGATCTTAGACGGCGAACGGCTTACCGACGCGCGAACGGGATTTGACCAAAACAACCGCCCGGTCATCAACTTTTCTCTCGATGGCGAGGGAGCGCGGGTTTTTGGCAACTTCAGCGGCAAAAATGTAGGCAAACGGCTTGCGATCGTGCTTGACGACAAGGTTTATAGCGCACCGGTTTTGCGCGAGCGAATCGGCGGCGGCAGCGGACAGATCAGCGGCAACTTCACACTCCAAGAGGCAAACGACCTCTCGATCGCGCTTCGCAGCGGCGCACTATCGGCAAGCGTTGAGATGTTGGAAAAACGAAGCGTCGGTCCCTCGCTGGGCGAAGAGAGCATTAACGCAAGCGCACTGGCGCTTATCGGCGGCTTTCTGTTGGTGGCGCTCTTTATGATCGGCTACTACCGCATTGCGGGTATGATCAGCGTCGCCGCGCTCTTTGTCAATCTCTTTTTGATCATCGCGTTTATGGCGCTCTTTGGCGCAACGCTGACGCTTCCGGGTATGGTCGGCATTGTACTGACGATCGGTATGGCTGTCGATGCAAATGTGATCATCAACGAGCGGATCAAAGAGCTGCTTTTTGAGGGCAAAAGCGTACTCAAGTCGATCGAAAACGGCTACGCAAACGCCTTTAGCGCCATTTTGGACTCCAATCTCACAACGCTGATCGCCGCAGTCGCGCTCTACGCATACGGAACGGGACCTGTCAAAGGCTTTGCGGTAACGCTAAGCGTCGGTATCCTCTGCTCAATGCTCACCGCGATCGTCGGTACGCGCGGCATTTTCGACCTCATCGCACACAAGATCACCACCTCTAACAGCGAGATCTTCTTTGCTGTTGGAAAAAGAGAATAACGATGGCGCTTTTTAGCTACACAAAAATCTACCCGTTTTCCAAATACCAGTTGCCTGTGTTGATCTTTTTTGGTCTGTTGGTTATCGGTTCAATCCTGCTGACGATCTTCAAAACGCCCAACTACGGCATCGATTTTGCGGGCGGCACGGTTATTCAGGTGCGCTATGACGGCGCTGCTCCGATCGACTCTATTCGCACGGCGCTTGTCGGCAGCCGCTTTGAGGGCGCACAGATTCAAGAGTTTGGCAGCGCAAGCGAAGCGGTGATCAAAGCGCCCGCGAGCACAAATGAACTCGGCAGCGATGTGAGCGACGAGATCGGTTCGCTCCTGAAAGATACTGGCAGTTTTGAGATCCGCCGCGTCGATATGGTTGGCGCAAAAGTCGGCGAACAGCTTCGCACGGCAGGCACAATGGCGGTGATCGTCTCGCTAATTGGCATTCTCATCTACATTACGATTCGTTTTGAGTGGCGTTTTGCGATCGCGGCGGTGCTATGTACGGTACACGATGTACTCGTTTCGCTGGGCTTCGTCCTGCTCTTTGAAGTGCCCATCAATCTGGACATTCTCGCGGCGATACTCACCATCTTAGGCTTCTCGCTAAACGATACGATCGTCATCTTTGATCGTATTCGTGAAATGCTTGGCAAAGCGGGCGTGAGCAAACTCGACAATGTGATCGATGAGGCGATTTCGCGCACGCTCTCGCGCACAACGCTCACCTCGCTAACGACATTTTTTGTCGTGATGATGACCTATGTTTTCGGCGGCGAGCTGCTTAAACCGCTC
>BNUC01000325.1 GCA_025997075.1 Betaproteobacteria bacterium
GCAAGGTTTCAGATGAAGATTATGAAAGTTTGAATATCAAACCCGCAGAATTCCATGGCGAATGGAACTACAGAATCTCTCCTGTCTTAATGTAATTGCCTAGTTTGTTTGGTAACAGTTCCTTAGGCAGCAACGACCTCACTATCAATAACGGCACGGACAATATTTACGAAGGCAAGATTGAGGGCAGCGGCAGCCTGACCAAGACCGGAATCGGAATGCTGACCCTGACCGGCGAAAATATCTACAATGGCATCACCACGATCAGCAAAGGAACGCTGGCGCTATCCGGCGACGGCAGCATCGCCTACTCTTCCCGCGTCTCGCTCGCCGATGATGATCGCGCGATTTTTGATATTTCCGCCGTAAACAGCGGCACGATGACGACGATCAACGGTCTCAGCGGCGGCGGCGCAGCAGGCGGTAATGTCAATTTGGGCAGCAACGACCTCACTATCAATAACAGCGCGAACAATACTTACGGCGGTCGGATTATCGGCAGCGGCAACCTGACCAAAACCGGCGCGGCGGGAACGCTGACCCTCACCGGAACCAACGACTACACCGGCAAAACCAGCATCGCGACAGGCGGGACGCTGGAAGTGATCGGACGTCTGGGCGGCAGCTACGCCGGAGACATCGACAATGACGGGACACTGGTTTTCAATCAGAGCGCGAATCAGACCCTTTCCGGCGATATTTCCGGCGCGGGCAGCCTGACCAAGAGCGGCGCGGCGGGAACGATACTCACCCTCTCCGGAACAAACAACAGCTACAGCGGCGACACCGCCGTTTCCGCCGGAACCCTGACCCTGAGCGGCAGCCTTGCCAACAGCAAGGTCGGAACTCTCATCGGCAACCCGCTCAACACCGTAGCCCACGGCACGGGGATGCAAGGCGTCAGCCTGCTCTACGACTTCAACCTGAGCACCCAGGAAGGCCGGCGGCTGGTGGCCAGCCTCGCGGGAAGCGAACCACCGGTTGAACCCCCAGTTGAACCACCCGTCGAACCGCCCGTTGAACCGCCAGTCGAGCCCCCGGTGGAACCCCCCGTCACCCCCAATCCCTCCGACAAGCCCGGCATCCACCTCAATCCCCAAACCAAAGCCCTGGCCGAAGGTTACGTAGCCGCAAGCGCCTTCCTCACTCAAGGCGCGGACTTCCTCATCGACAAAGGACTCTCCGCCGCCCTGCAACAGACGCAATGCGCATCGGCGGATAACTGCCGCCTCGGCTTCCTCGCCCTCGGCGGCGGCAAGCTACGGCACAACACCGGCTCGCATATCGACGTTGAAGGCTACAACCTGATCGCCGGCCTCGCCGCAAGCAAAGAAACCGACCCCGGCCAATTAACAGCCGGCGTCTTCATCGAACACGGCCAAGGCGACTACGACAGCCACAATAGCTTCGCCAACGCCGCCAGTGTTCACGGCAAAGGCAACACAAAATACACCGGCGGCGGCGTCCTGGCGAAATTCGCCTTCACCGAAACCCCCACCGGCCAACTCTACCTCGAAGCCACCGCAAGAGCCGGCAAAGTCACTACCGACTATCACAGCAACCTCCACGACGGCTTCGGCCGCGCCGCCGCCTACAACGCCCGATCCGGCTACCTCGGCAGCCATCTGGGCGTGGGTTATATCTTCAAGCTCAACGAACAAAACAAACTGGACCTTTACGCCAAATACCTCTGGAGCCACCAAAACAGCGACAAGGTAAAACTCAGCACCGGAGAAACGGTCAAGTTCAAAGCCGTGGACTCCCAAAGAACGAGACTGGGCGCAAGATGGAGCACCCACCTGAGCCAACA
>BNUC01000326.1 GCA_025997075.1 Betaproteobacteria bacterium
TGACGCCTCCCGATAAAAATCGAGAGTAGGCCAGATTGGCTTAGGGTTTACAATACTACGTCATAACCGCTTGAATGTAAACGTTTTATTTCAACTGTTTACGACATCTGCGTATGCAATAGCCCTGAAGCTGCCGGACAGCGTCAGGGAGCAAAGGTCTCGCCATGCTAAAATCCTGCCTGTTTTTCCTTCCTCATTCGGCATTTACTTGACGCTTTCTTCTCCTTCCCGCATCGTCATTGCGACCCGTGAATCCCGTCTGGCCCTGTGGCAGGCGGAGCATGTCCGGACGCGACTGCAGGCACTCCATCCGGGCGCGTCCATCGAATTCCTGGGCATTACCACGAAGGGCGACCGGATTCTGGAAAAGCCTCTGTCCCGGATCGGCGGCAAGGGTTTGTTCATCAAGGAACTGGAAACGGCTTTGCGGGAGAAGCGGGCCGATCTCGCGGTGCATTCCTTGAAGGATGTGCCGATGGACATGCCCGATGGATTTTCGCTGGCGGCGATCACGGCGCGCGAAAATCCGTGCGACGCTTTCGTTTCGGGAAAATACGCCAGCCTGGACGCCTTGCCGGAAGGCGCGGTGGTCGGCACCTCCAGCCTGCGCCGCGAGGCGATGCTGCGGGCCGTTTATCCGCATCTTGCGATCGAGCCGCTGCGCGGCAATCTGGATACCCGTCTGCGCAAGCTCGACGAGGGGATGTACGACGCGATCATTCTCGCTGTGGCCGGACTGGTCCGGCTTGGGCTGGCGGAGCGTATCCGCGCCGTGTTGCCGCCCGAAAGTTTGCTGCCCGCGCCCGGACAGGGGGCGCTGGGGATCGAGATTTTGACGGCGCGAACCGATGTCTCCGCCTGGCTCGCGCCACTGCACGATACGGCGACGGCGCATTGCGTCCGGGCGGAGCGCGTTTTTTCGCGGGCTTTGGGTGGTAGTTGCCGGGTGCCGTTGGGCGGTCACGCGGTGCTCGACGGCGACACCTTGTGGCTGCGCGGTTTCGTTGCCTCTCCAGACGGGCGGCGGATCATCGCGGGGGACCGGCGCGGCGGATGGAACGAGGATGAGGCGCTGGGTCGGCAGCTTGCCGAAAATCTACTCGCGCGTGGCGCGGATGTGCTGCTCTCCCAACCCGACCTTCGATGAACCTGGGTGATGTGCCGTGGTATATAGAGGAAATAGAGCATGAGCAGGCGTTTTCTTTCCCTCTCCCCTTGTGGGAGAGGGTGCCCCGGCAGGGGCAGGAGAGGGGAAGGATTAACATTGACACGGAGAATGTAGGGGCGAATGAAAAGCTTTTTAACCACGGCGACACGGCGGGCACGGCGAAAAGCAAAAAGTGAAAATCGTTTTTGTCTTTGCTTTTTCGCCGTGCCCGCCGTGTCGCCGTGCCCGCCGTGTCGCCGTGGTTAACTGCTTTTTCCATTGGATCCCTGCACATCAGTTTGAATCGCACCCTGCGGCAGGTTCAGGTTTGATTGACGCATGGATGCAGTCTAAAATAGACAATTTATCCAGCCAGGGAATAATCAGACAACAGCGCCGGATAACAGCGGGAAATTGGCGACAGGCCGGGAGGTCTGTCGGTCTGACGTGTTTGAAAGGGGTATCTCTCCCTCAAACGGTCGCCGAAACTCCGGCTACGGGGGTTTCAAACCGGAGTTGGTTTTTACGATGAACTGTAATGGGCGCGATTGTCGTTAGCCATCTGGGCAAAGCCTACAAACAGTATCCTCGCCGCTGGTCGCGGCTGGCCGAATGGTTGCTGCCGGGAAACGGGTCGCGGCATACGCTCAAATGGGTCTTGCA
>BNUC01000327.1 GCA_025997075.1 Betaproteobacteria bacterium
ATCGCCACTTGGCGCCAAGGACCGTATTGCCAAAACCGCGGGCGCGGTCGTGTGCAATAAATTCATCCCCATTATCATCCTCATCGTGGAAGCGCGAGCGGATGCGCGAGTACGGGATGCCGACAGATATATCAACGGTATCCGTCACTCCATAGGTATAAGCCGCCGAAACGGAATGCGCCCGCTCGGTATCCCCGCCCGCCTTGGTGCGATCCCGGCCGTAGGAAATCTCAAGCTCGTTGCCTCCGGCCCCCTGCGTGCCCGTATCGTCGGTGACCAACTGCGCAAAAGAGGGTGTCGAAAACGCCGCCAGCATAGCCAACTGCGCGGCGAAAGAAAGGAATCTTGATGAACTGAAAATTGAACGTTGCATGGGCGACCCTCAAAATAAAAGGAAGTTCCGTGATAATCGTTCTCATTTTACAAAAAAACGATAATCGTTTGCAAATAAAATGTTGATGAATAGCTTTCAGAGACATCCACACCGCACCGTGCACGTATCAGGACAGATGCGCATCCGTGAAACGGATAAAAAATTATCCAACAGACCAATAGAAAGGTTTCTGATATGCAGTTCCGGAAACAAGGTAAAAAACCCCCAGTGCTTCCGATGGTCTTACGACAACGAAAGCAAGCGTAACCAGCAAAAAGTAGTTGCCGTGTTTCCCATGTATCCGGATGGTTTTCCACCTCCCGATTTCCTGGCCAGCATGTCCGACGATGATTTTCTATTCTGTACCCGATGTGTTGCGTATAATGCGCGCTGTCATTGGGGAGTAGCCGCCCTTTCCACGAATTCCACGAATTCCACGAATTTCACGCAAGGGGCCTGTGTCAACATGCTTGCCTGAAAAGGCGTGGCGCAGGCGGTTCCCGGATTTGGCAAGACCTTTGACCGCACAGCTTCCTGGAGCCGGAGGAGCGATGTGGTCAATCGTCATATCCGGCCGGGAAGATACCAGAATGGATGCTTTCCTCGTTTCCACGGGCATCGTCGCCCTGGCTGAAATCGGCGACAAGACGCAGTTGCTTGCCTTCATCCTCGCCGCAAAATTCCGCCGGCCCGCGCCGATCATTCTGGGCATCCTGCTGGCGACGCTCGTCAATCATGGATTTGCCGGCGCCATCGGCGCCTGGTTGACGTCGAGCGTCACTCCGGAAACCTTGCGCTGGATACTGGGCTTGTCCTTCATCGCGATGGCCTTGTGGACCCTGATCCCGGACAAATTCGATGAGAAAGATGCCAAACTGGCGAAATTCGGCGTTCTGGGAACCACGCTGATCGCCTTCTTCCTGGCCGAAATGGGCGACAAGACACAGATTGCAACGGTGGCCCTGGCGGCCCGGTTCAGCGCGTATTACGTGGTCGTTACCGGAACGACCTGTGGCATGATGATTGCCAATGTCCCTGCGGTTCTGCTCGGAAGCCGCATCGCCGACCGCATTCCAGGACGTGTCGTGCATGCCGTCGCCGCCGCGATTTTCGGCGTGCTCGGCATTGCCACGCTTCTCGGTACGGGAGAAAGCCTGGGATTCTGAGCAAGAAATTAACGACAGGCATGATGCCTGTCGGTCAAACGTGTTATGGAAAGGGTTTGCGTTTCCTCTCCAAACCAGGGCAATTGCATGAATGCCATTGAAATGATAGACAATGTTTCCTGCGGAGCACGGCAGTCAGTCCCTTCGCCCCGCTTGCGGAGCGCGCGAGGCCAGGGTGGCCGAAGGCCGGATGAGGGGGCGGCGATTGCGCACGAAACAATGCTGGAACATGCCCAGGCATCCCCTCACTCGCCCCTGCCGG
>BNUC01000328.1 GCA_025997075.1 Betaproteobacteria bacterium
GTTTTTAAAATCAAAACTAAAAACTCTTACAACTTCCTGCATCGTCCCTTACACTTCATCCTTTCAACCCTTCAACCTGCACCCGCCTGACCACCCTTCAGGCTCATACCTGGATTGGAAAGTACTGGGGCTGACGTAGGCAATAAGGGACATCAGTCGTCATCTGAGGCATCCTCTCGGGGAAAGAGTTGCTCCCAGGCCGGCGCAATTTCGGTCACCAGATCACGCAGCAAGGGTTTGTTGGGCAGGGGCGTCACTTCGCAGGTCTGGCCAGACTCAAGTTTGGCGAGGCAGGCATAGACCGTCTTGCCGTCAAGCTGCATCATGCATTCCTTGCACACATTGGCATTGAGGCAGGCGTGACGGAAAGCCAGGCTGTCGTCGAGATGCGTGCGCACCCAACGCAGAGCGTCGAGCAGCGAGGTCGCCGCGTTGGCGGGAATGGAATATTCGTTCACGACCGGCGTTTCACCTTCGCTCCCGCGAAGCACCCTGAGCCTTATGGTTTGTGCGTCACTCGGCAAAGTCATGGGTGAACCTCCTCGTGCAGCCGCTCAATGGCTTGAGTGGCCAGCGTCCACTGACCGTCACTCCAGGAGATGGTCTGGTTGAGCGTCCAGGCCTCATCTGGCGCCGGGTAATCCTCGCGCTGATGAGCGCCCCGACTTTCAGTGCGCGCGAGCGCGCTACGGGCCACGGCCTCGGCCACGAGCAGCATGTTGTGCAGATCCAGCGCGTCCAGCCGTCGCGGATCGTGGACACCGCCGCCGGGCAGCGTGTTGCCGGCGCGCGCACGTAGCGCTTCGATGGCTTCGAACCCCTGACGCAAACCCGCCTCGGTGCGGAATGGGCCGACATGCTGCTGCATGACGCCCTGCAATTCCACGATGAGATCCGCATAATTGGGCAATGCGCTTGCTTCTGCGTTTGTCTCGGCCGCAGGCGCGAGTCTGGCGAGCACCGGGGCGGCCAGAGCACGCAAAGTGGCGGGCGTGACAGCCTGCGCTACATCCTCTGCCGCGAGGCGACCCGCGCGCAGTCCGAAGGTAAGCACCTCGGTGATCGCGTTACCCGAGAGACGGTTCGCGCCATGTATCCCACCCGTAGCCTCGCCAGCGGCGTAGAGACCGGGAATGTCGGTAGCCAGGCGCGTGTTTATCTGGATACCGCCCATGTGGTAATGGGCGATGGGGGCAACCTCGATCATCTGCTGTGTGAGATCGATACCCGCCGCTTCGAGCTTCTTGATGATGGGACCGAAAGCCGCACGGAGTGTCGCTTCGGACACGTGGCGGAAACTCAGATAAGCGCCGCCGGCCGGCGAACCGCGACCGGCCTCCACCTCCTTGAGAATAGCGTAAGTGGCTGCGTCGCGCGCGGTCAGGTAGCAACCGCCTTCGGCCGCGTTGCCATAGCGCTCGACGAACTCCTCGCCATCACGGTTGAGCAACTGGCCACCGAGTTTGTAGCGGAATGGGTCCCACATGACCGGATCAAAGCCCACGAGTCGTGGAGCGAGGTGACCGATGGGGAAGAACTGCACGAATTCCATGTCGAGCAGCCGCGCCCCGGCGCGCAAGGCGAGCGCGAATCCGTCTCCACCCATGTTGGTTGAACCGCTGTTACGGCGATACAGCCGTGTCAGTCCGCCGGTCGCAATAATGGTGACGCCAGCGCTGATCAGCACCGGATCGCCCGTGGCCAAGTGCAGCGCGACAGCGCCCACGACACGGCCCTGATGCAGCAACAGATCCACCACCACGAGATCGCCCACACGCCCAAGGTGCGCCGCGTGGGCG
>BNUC01000329.1 GCA_025997075.1 Betaproteobacteria bacterium
TGATCATCCGCACAACCTGCAACTTGAAGCTCGCGTCGAAGACCCTTCTCGTTTGGCTCATCTTCTTCTCCTCTATAGGTGATTTTCTACCTATCTACCTGTCCGAGGAAATTAGACCACAACACAGTGTTGTTTCGTGCTGAATTGCCGCCCCTCATCCGGCCTTCGGCCACCTTGGCCTCGCACGCTCCGCAAGCGGGGCGAAGGGATTGACCGCAGTGCTCCGCAGGAAGTGTCGTCCTTCATTTCAATGGCATTCATGTAATTGCCCTGTATCCAGTACCGACAAACAGGGAAATCGCATTCATGTTTCTCCATGACAAATATATTCATGCAATTCGTCCTGACAACATACGTTGCATGTGCTGACATGTTGTGTTTGAATGACGCGCCGATTCTTTGGCAATGTGTTACTGCTCCACTGTCCGAAAGCCTTCATGTCGATCCCCTTATCCGCCCAAATCGTCCTGGCCTGCCTGCTCGGCGGCGTGCTGAGCATCGGCGCGGCGGCGCTGATCATGTTCGGTCTCCCGCGCAGGTGGATCACGCTCACCGTCAGTTTCTCCACCGGTTTGCTCTTGGCAATGGCTTTGCTGCATCTGCTTCCGGAGGCGCTGGAGGGGGGGCTGACACCGCGCGAGGTTTTCTCCATCCTGCTCGGCGGCATCCTGGGCTTTTTCACTTTGGAGAAGATTGCGTTGTGGCGTCACGCGCACCACGGAACCGGCGCGGGCGACAGACATGCGGACGAGGTGCAATGCGAGGACCACACGCACACTCACCATCACGTCCACGATACGAACGAGGGCGCCTTGTCCATCCTGGTCGGCGACGGATTCCACAATTTCACCGACGGCCTGCTCATCGCCGCTGCTTTTCTCGCCGACCCGATACTCGGCTGGAATACGACGCTGGCCATCATCGCTCATGAGGTTCCCCAGGAAGCCGGGGATTTCGCCATCCTGCTCGACGCAGGTTTGAAGCGCACGCAAGCCCTGTTCTGGAATATCGTCTCCAGCCTCTTCGCAATCCTCGGCGGCCTCGCCGGTTATTATCTGCTCGATAACGCCCAGGACTGGATCCCGGTTATCCTCACCCTCGCCGCATCGAGTTTTCTTTACGTCGCCATCGCCGATTTGATGCCTCGCCTCAAACGCGAGTCCACGTCGATCGGCTGGCACAGCGCATTGCTGATTGCCGGCATCGTCATCGTCGTGCTGGGCAGCGCGCATTCTCACTAATTCTGCCAATAATTACATTCACCGGACGCCAATAGCATTAAATATTGACATAAAGACGCTGGATGCCATCCGTCCGATGTTACTCCGTCATTCCCGCCTTCGCGGGAATGACGATGTAAAAATAGCCGCTGTCTGCATTAAAACAAAGAATTTTCCAGCCGACGGGCTACAAAATATAATCCCAAACATCAAGCTTTCAAGACCACATCGATGGCCTGCTGGATGGAAGCGGCGAGAAGATCGACGATCTTGTCCAGATCAGCCTGGGTGGCGATGAACGGTGGCGCGAGCAGAACATAGGTTGGGGTGAGCTTGCGAACCCCAACACGGCAGCCAATCAGTTATCCCAATGTTGGGGTTCGTTCCACTCACCCCAACCTATTCGCACTATTGAGAGAATTGTTGTGGTCTAATTTTCTCGGACAGGTAGATAGGTAGAAAATCACCTATAGAGGAGAAGAAGATGAGCCAAACGAGAAGGGTCTTCGACGCGAGCTTCAAGTTGCAGGTTGTGCGGATGATCAAGGAACAGGGCCTGACGGTC
>BNUC01000330.1 GCA_025997075.1 Betaproteobacteria bacterium
CTGGCTGTGCGCCAGACCTTCGGCGAACAAGCGCGCGGCGTCTTTCTTATTGGCACTCATGGTTTTCAACTCCAGTTTGAAGCAAAGCGAATAGGCTGGGGTGAGTGGAACGAATCTCAACAGGGTAATCGCATGAACAGGCGTTTGCTTTCCCTCTCCCCTTGTGGGAGAGGGTACCCCGGCAGGGGCAGGTGAGGGGGTACAGAGGACTGATGACTGATGACAGAGGACGGTAATGCTTGCGGCGGCGTAGCCGCCGGTAACTGACTGTCTTCTGTCTTCTGTCCTCTGCCCTCCAGCCCTGTTTCGCGCTGAACTGCCGCCCCCTCTCCTGCCCTTCGGGCATCCTCCCCCACGAGGGGGGAGGAAGATGGATCGCCATACTCTGCGGAAAGTGTCATCCTTCATTTCAATGGCATTCATGCAATGGCCCTGCGAATCCCAACATTGGATGCTCCATTAGCCGAGTGTTGGGGGAAGCAATGCTCACCCGCAACCTATGCACCTCAGGTATCAGGGATACAGGTAGCAGGTAACAGCAATCAGGGCGGCTTCGCCGCCAGAAAGTACTGTCACCTGCCCCCTGCCCTCTGTCACCTGTCACCTGTCACCTGTCACGTAACGCATCGGCGACCTCCCGCACCACGGGTTCCCATTGCCGGCTCTGCTGCTGGCGGAAAATGCGCATTGTCGGATACCAGGGCGAGTCGTTGCGCCCGAGCAGCCAGCGCCATTCGCTCCCGGCCCGGTTGAGCAGCCACACCGGTTTGGCCAGCGCGCCGGCCAGGTGCGCCGTCGCCGTATCCACGGAAATCACCAGATCGAGCGCCTCGATCAAGGCCGCGGTATCGGCGAAATCATCAAGCTCATCCATCACGTTCAGCATCGAATCCGACAAGCCTTCTTCGGCAATCTGGCTGGCGCTATTTCCTTTCTGCAAAGAAACCCAACTGATTCCACCGATGTCCAGCAGGGGCTCAAGCTGCTTGAGGCGTACAGTGCGCAACCTGTCGAAGCCGTAGATTTCTCCACCGGCCCAGACGACGCCCACTTTCCTGCCGGGCAGCGGCTTAAGGCGCGCCGACCATTTTTCGGTCAATCCCGGCGGCGCGGCGATATACGGAACATCGGCCGGAATGCTCTCCAGCGTTATACCCAAAGCAAGCGGCAGACTCAACAACGGGCAATGGTGCGTAAAGCCGCTCTCGTCCTTCGCGTTCATATCCTCCGCGACGACCTCCGCCAGCGCGCCGAAACTATGCTCGAACAAGCGCCACAGGGGTTTACGTGTATACAGCCGCACGCGGCCGAAACGCTCGGCGACCGGCGGCACGAAGCGGCTGAACTGGAGCGCGTCGCCGAATCCCTGTTCGGTGTAAATGATCAGGCCAGAAGATTCCCGCGCGACGGTCTCGCCCGACCAGCGCGGCAAACCGCTCGCCGGCCGCCGAACCGCCCCGCCTGTCGTTGCAAAGCGCCACTCGTATTCACGCCAGCCCTCCGGCAGCCGGCCGGTCAGCAGTAGCAAGCTGGCCAACCCGGAATGCGCATCGGCGTCGGCGGGATCGCGCGCCAGGATTTTCCGGTACACGGCTTCTTCTTCATCGAGCCGGCCCAATGCGCCCAATACCATCGCCCGGTTGCGCTGCAGTCCGCGCCGTTGTTCGCCATCGTCCGGACACAAAGCCAAGGCGTGGTCGAATTGGGCCATCGCCCGATCGAAACGTCCCTGCCGCTTGTACTGGATTCCCAG
>BNUC01000331.1 GCA_025997075.1 Betaproteobacteria bacterium
ATCGCAGTTTTACTCTTGAACTGCGTATATTTACGTTCCATGTTTGACCTCATTTTTGATTATGCCAATGTGTTATCACTTATGAGCAAAGAAACCACAAAATGAACATAAAAAATAATATCATTCAAAAACTAATGATTATTATTTTGATGCTATTTGCAAATACGGCGAATGCTGTAAATGGCTGGTTATTCGCGGGTCAATGTTTTGAAACGAATCAACAGATTCAATCAGCATTTGAAGCAATGTATCCTATTCAGCGTGAATTTGTTTATAACGGTACGTCCACTGCTGATAAGGCATATTTTTTTAATATTCCAACAAATTTTACTTTTGGTTCATCAGGTTCAAGCAAGGTAGTTAGTTTTAAGTTCAGAGTCCTTAATCAAAGCGGTGGTGATGATATTTCACTTTCATCTATCTTTAGTTACACCCTGCCTCCCTGCGTAATCCCCGATTCTTCCGATACAGGAACATCAGGAGATTCGACAAATACTGATTCGGCATTACTCCAGACAGTAGCGAATTTACAAGAGGCGCAAGCGCAAAACGCAGCGACTCTAGCCAGCATTCAATCAGTCCAACAAGAACCTTTTGATATTACAATTGCATGGGCTGCTTTTTCCTTCTTTTTCTCGTCTGTTGTCCTTCTCTGGACAGTTGCCAAGGGCGGCGGTGTGGTACTTTCGGCGATCCGCAAAGGCTAAGTTTTGGGAGCTTTTCCCGAAAACGGCGCGGCGTTATCCGCGTTTTAGGAGTATCACCATGAAAGCGAAAATGCTTTACTTGTTCTCGGCTCTGGCTTCTTTCCTGATGGTTCCGTTCGGTGTGGCTTTTGCTGCTGATGGAACCCCACCTGACTTCTCCACGTTGACAAGTTCTGTCGACTTCTCCACGGCCATTACTGCTGTTTTGCTGGTAATGGCCGGCTTGGCGGGCGTCTTCATTGTCATTCGTGGCGGTAAGCTTATCCTCTCGATGCTGCGCGGTGGTTAATTAGTTCGTTTCCCCTGCCGTTATCGCAAATACAGCAAGGGGGAGCGCGTTTCCCCCTTGTTTTTGGAGGTTACATCATGACAGGCGCAGGTTATTGGATTTTGATGTTCGCCGCTTTCGGACTTGTAGCGGCGTGGGCTGTTATCAAGGGGATGAGTGATGATTAAAAAAATAAGAACGATAATGACATTATTACTTTTACTATTTTCGTTATCAGTCTTTGCAGTCGCGCCCTTGCTGGCGTTAGTTGGCGAAGCCGCTAATTTAGCGTGGGGTCTGGTCTTATCAAGTGCAGGTCGTCAAGCTGTTCTCACGGTAGGCGTAGCGGCAAATGATGCGTCCTGGCTTGTGCCTATGATGAATCTAGCAAGTCGAGCGGCCACGATGCTGCGCATTTCTGCGTTATTTCAAAAAGAAGATGAAACAGGAACAGAAACAAAAATAGTAGAAATTCCGTTGTTACCGAATACGCCAATCTTGCCGTCTTTTTTTGCACCAGAACCCGGTGTACTGGGAAGTTACAACAATCCTTATCCGTATTCAGCACTAAAAATTACCTATTCTCAAAAATCAGGCAATCAAGGATGTAATGTCATTGCGTCTTATTCATCCGATGGACTTCAACATGTTATGCCATCTGGAACATTCAATACTTTGAATGAATTTATTGAATCCTGTCGACAAATACTCAATTACAACACTTTAGAGAATGCATCAAATTGGACTTATATAATAGATAATTTACCCAATCCTGTG
>BNUC01000332.1 GCA_025997075.1 Betaproteobacteria bacterium
CTCGCTGGGCGTCAAGCAGCTTGACGGCGATCCCTACACCAGCTTCATCGCGACCCACGAGAAGAATGCCGTCGTCAAGGGAACCGTCAAGGCGGTGGATGCCCGTGGCGCCACGATCCTGCTTGAGGGTGAGATGGAAGGCTATCTGCGCGCGTCAGAAGTCTCGCGCGAACGTATCGAGGATTTGACCAAGGTGTACAAGGAAGGCGACGAAGTCGAGGCGATGATCATCAACATCGACCGCAAGACGCGTTCCATCAATCTGTCGGTCAAGGCCAAGGATCAGGCCGAGCAGCACGATGCCCTGCAGAAGTTGTCCGCCGAGAGCAATGTCAGCTCGGGCACGACCAACCTGGGTGCGCTGTTGAAGGCAAAGCTGAACAATCAGTAATAAGGCTTATCACGCATGACCAAGTCAGATTTGATCGCACGGCTTGCCGAGCGCTTTCCGCAGTTGGTGGCGAAAGACGCAGATTTTGCGGTCAAGACGATTCTCGATGCCTTGTCCGAGGCTCTGCTCAAGGGCGATCGCATCGAGATCCGGGGATTCGGCAGTTTTTCGCTGAATTACCGGCCGCCGCGCGTCGGTCGTAACCCGAAATCCGGCGACAAGGTTAGTGTTCCGGAAAAATGGGTGCCGCATTTCAAGGCAGGCAAGGAATTGCGGGAGCGCGTCGATAAATCGATTGAAGCACAGCAGTCTGAATGAGTGCAGTATTCGGATGAATGAACGGGGCGGCAATGGGTTTTGCCGCTCTTTTTTTTGGGGGAGGTCGGAGTCGATGAATATTCTATTGTGGTGTTGCCGGGGATTCATCTTTCTGTTTTTACTGGCTTTCGCGCTGAAAAATACAGAACCAGTCAGCGTCTTTTTTTTCTTCGATATCACCTTGCAGCAGACTGGCGCGCACGCATTTGCGGTTGCGTTCGAGCGCCGATTTGAGGTAATCGGCCGCCACTTCGGGACGCGCCCGGATCATTTCGGCCGCCGCCAGCTCGCAATGGTATTCGGCGATTTCCTTCTGCGAGGCGAAATCCGGCAACTCGGCGGCGATGGCAATCGCCTTGGCCCAGTCTTTTTCGAGCTGATAGATCTCCAGCAGCTTGCGCTTGGCGTCTTCAGTGCGAGATGAATCACGCAGCTTATTGAAGATATCCTCGGCGCGGTCGAGCAGACCGGCCTTCAGGTAATCCTGGCCAAGTTCGGAGAGCGCCTGCAGCTTGAGATCCTCGGGCAAGTCGTCGCGCCCGATGAGGTTCTGATGCATGCGGATGGCGCGCTCGGTTTCACCCCGCCGGCGAAACAGGCTGCCCAGCGCAAAATGCAGTTCGACCGTTTCGGGATCGACCTTGACGGCTTCGACAAAGGCTTCGATCGCCCGGTCGGGCTGTTCGTTGAGCAGAAAGTTGAGTCCCTGGAAGTAGGAACGCGGCAAGGCGCGCGATTCGCGCACCAGATGCCGGATGTCGATACGCGCCGCCGCCCAGCCCAGACCAAAAAAGAATGGAAAGAAAAGAAGCTGCCAGTATTCGAGTTCGATCATCCGGAAAACCTCGTTTGGAACTACCGCCGGTTCAGATATACGGTATCTCGGCGATTTCTTCCCTGGCGTCATTACCGCCGTCTCTGCTGCTTTTAACGCCACCGGCCCTGGCCTCACGCTTTAAGCGCGATATCTCGCGCCGCAGGCCGAAAATCGTGCCAAGCAAGGCCAGCAAGCCGAGCACCACCCC
>BNUC01000333.1 GCA_025997075.1 Betaproteobacteria bacterium
AACGGCTACGCCCACCATCCGTTTTAAGGCGCTCAATTCTGCTTTTACCCTGAGTTCCAGCTTTTCTATATCACTTCTGATTTCTCTGATGTCATCAGATGTGGCAACTTCGGAAGCGACCATGACGTTTTTCAAAGCATCGCTGATCCCCTCGGCCTGTTCGGGGTTGAAGCCTTTGGCCTGCAAGTCTTTGACAAACTGATGGGTATCAAAAGTAATGGCGGCCATGGTTTTTCTCCTGCAATATCGTGGAGTCTGGCACAAGGGGGAACAAAGGCGTTATCCGGCAATCCACCGTCAAACACACGAAGGGCCATACAGGATGGGAAGCCAATGCCTTAGGCCAGGTGTCGGGTTGTACCGTTGGCTTGTCTGTTGTACCCAACTCACATCCAAAAAAAGCCGCTCAGTTTGACTGAGCGGCTTTTTTCATTCGAGAATCAGGGTCTATCGATTATTTCCAGACTCTCGAAAATTCACAGTTTAACTACGGCGGCGGCGCGAGAGACCCAAACCTATCAGACCGAATCCAAGTAGAGCGAGGGAGGCTGGTTCGGGCACATCGGTCACATACGCATCACCAGAGCCAGTTTTATCCAATGGGCCAGTGAAAAGATTACCATCACTGAGATCTGTTATAACTCCTGCCAAGGTGAGTTCCAAAACGAACGGCTTAGGTTCAATGAAATATTTTTCACCCTCGGTGTTGGCTGTGAAGTTCAAAATAGCCTGCCAGTCTCCTTTAGATATTAGGCCCGGAGTTATAAGCGCATCACCCTTTACCAATTCCCCTGTTCCGAGTAGTTTCTCTATAGAAGGATTGCTGCTACCTGAAGGACCTAAATCATAAGACAGGCCAAGGTCAAGATGGAAAGTATCGAATACGCCATAACTCATTGGGCCAATGGGAGTGTTAAATACTTGTGCCGAACCAGATGCCTGAAATTGCCCGACAAGTCTGTATTCCTTGTTGAGAGCATCGGATCCTGGTAAAACACCAGTCTGAAAATTGGTCACATAAAAACTCCCAATTTCCGTAAACGTGTCAGTACCGGTCATTGTGAGTTCTGAAGTCCAAGTAAAGTTGAGCCCATTCGCAGTAAGTATTTGCCCACCAGTGAATGCATAGCCTTCATTCACTTTGAAAGTTGAACCATCCCCTCCCGCCGCTAGTGCGGAACCGGCAGAGAACATGGTAACGGCGGTAAGCGCTGTCATAAATGTTTTGAAAAGTCTCATGGTGTTTCTCCTGTTTGAATGCAGTGATGACGCTATAATCGTCGTGACGCATAGCTTAAAGCAAATCATATGCCAGCTTGTGAAAAAATCACGTAAACTGTTATTTATAAAAAGATATTAAAGAAGCAGAAAGTTCTGCTGTAAATCTTCTATCTTAGAGTGTAAAGATTTCCGACACTCGAATCCGGGTTGATCCCGGAGACCTTACGGTTGTCAAATACGGCTCGAATCTTTTTATTTGCAGCCATTCGGCTGGAGAAAACGCACTGGATTCCCGCCTTCGCGGGAATGACGATGAAATTGACTCTATTTGACTCTTTGACCCGAAAATGTTCTAGGCAAACAACTCGTTCAGCTTCCTGCGAATGGAACGTGAGCGGGGTGGATGGGAATGCCCAACCCGGCAGAAAAAAGAAAAACTATCGCTCTCTTTCGTTCCTGCAAGGTTTTCGAATCGCGCGGCCAGCTTATGTGTCCGGTTTTCAATCCCTGGCA
>BNUC01000334.1 GCA_025997075.1 Betaproteobacteria bacterium
GCAGACTGACGCGATCACCATTGTCGTATGACTGAAGTTCGTCAGGCGTTAGCAGACCAATCGCCGTCTGATCCAGAATTCTGTAGGCGTAACGAATAAAAGCCAGCGAGATGCCGAAAAACACAATCAGAAAATCAAGCGGCGATGGCACGGGAATAATAGGAATGAGCAATGACGTAAAGGACAAAAAGAGCATATACAGCAAAGGTTCAGGATGTAATGGATACAAAAAGAAACGTGGCAGACGCTGCCAGAAAGGCTGGATATCCGGGACTTCCGAGTGCTGTACAGGCAGCGACATCTGATTCTCTCCTGGCTGAATTCGTTCAATGTTTTCTGATCGGCGTCAATCAGCGCTTATTCTGTGTAATCACACGAAGTTTCTGGGCAGCGCTTAATCCGTTTGCCGTGATACGGATGATGACTACCATCGGTTTGCCGTATCTCGGCCTGCTTGCATTTGTTTTTCTGTTATCAGCAAGTCAGGCGGTATTGCTGAGCTTTCTGATGCCGCGCGTATCTTCATGGCTGTTTCTTCCGGTATTCACTTTCGTCACCATGTACTTTTCGCTGATCATGTTCAACATGATGGGCTATGTCATTTATCAAAATCATCATCTGCTTGGCGTGCAAGTCAAAACGAAAACAAACAGAGGCGTCAGAGCGGGAAATAACATGGTCGTCGATAACGATGAAACGGATTCGTATGCCGACCTGATTGCTTCCGGACAGATCGACAAAGCCCTGGATATAGCTTATGAAGAACAACGCATCGATCCGGAAAACGTGGCTGCACACGATCGTTACCATAAACTATTATTGATATCCGATCGTAAAGAACGTTTGCTGTCACACGCTCGTCGATATCTGGCGCTGCTACTGAACAAGAATTTAAGCACGGAAGCGATCGGAGTGTATCGCGTGATGCGCGAACAAGACCCGGCCTTCGAACCCGAAATACCGGCGCATTTGTTGCGTCTGGCCGAGGCCGCCAGGAAAAACCGTGACTTTAAATTGGCCATGTCCTTGATTAAAGGCTTCGACAAGCGTTTCCCAAGAAACGCTGAAATTCCGAATGTCTATTTTTTTGCCGCGGAAATGCTCTGTGAAAATATGCGTCAGGATGCCACGGCGCGCCAGATTCTGACGAAACTGCTCGAACGTTACCCGGAACATCCGGTTAAAGACAAAGCCAGGCAATTACTGAATGCCATTGAGAAAATGGCGACGCCATCCAGCTCCACCCGAAATTAGAGGAAAAACGCCAGGCAGAGAGAAAGGCAGAAAGAAAAAGGAAGAAGGCGGAATCAAGACAACGCTTTTTTCCTTCGATGCTTCTTCCCTGTTATTTGCGGCGCGTTGCGCCAGAAAGTACGTTTCCGGATTCCCGCCTTCGCGGGAATGACGTGGGAAGATGCTCAGAAGCCATACCTCGCTTTCAGACTCCCCAACACGCCTTCTCGCGTTTGCCCGCATAGCCTTGCACGCCCCAATCCAGCGTCCAGGCCATATAGGTTGGGCTGAACGAAATGATGCCCAACGTAGCAGCCAATGGCGCCTTCCAATGTCGGTGTTGTTCCACTCACCCCAAGCCATATCCTGTTGGTTTGCGTAGGTTGGGTAAGCGAAGCGCAACCCGACGGTTGTACATTTGCGGCGCGCAGCGCCGGAAGATAAGTACCGTCGGGATGCGCCGCTTCGCGGCTTTCCCAACCTACGCCCCGATCTCAG
>BNUC01000335.1 GCA_025997075.1 Betaproteobacteria bacterium
CATCAGCCCATCGTATTGTTTTAAAAAACCTGGAACCGACAGAAAACGTGGATACCAGACATCGAATCCTGACTGATTTTCATAATTTGGGGCGCCTGGTCTGAAATGGGGCTTCGCCCCCCGGAGAAGCTCTTGCAAGGGAAACCACGGCGTCGGAGCAACAACGGCAAGTGGCAAATGGCGACCCACGCGGAACATCCGCTCACGCACAAAAAGCCCGGCGCCCGGTTGAATCGCGCTGGGAAACAGACTGGAGAGCACCGCAACATGTGGTTTTTTTAATTTTTCCATCTCAAACATTCCAACGAAAGGCAATAAACCGATACTTTTCGGCTGAAATGATGGGACGGCAACTCAACTGTGACATAACCGGGATCAACGCCCGATCGGGAAATACTCGATCCCCATGCCGCGCACATACATGGGATCGTACAGATTGCGCCCGTCGAAAATCAGCGACTGCTTCAGCCGTTCCTTGATAGCGTCGAAATCGGGACTGCGGAATTCCTTCCATTCGGTCACGATGATCAGCGCATCGGCGTCGCGCAACGCCTCCATTGGATTGTCGACCAAACGCAAGCGCGGTTCCTCGCCAAAAATGTGCCGGGCTTCCCGCATGGCGGCGGGATCATAGGCGCTCACCGTTGCGCCCGCCGAAAAGAGATCGGTGATCAGCGCCCGGCTCGGCGCTTCGCGCATATCGTCCGTATTCGGCTTGAAGGCCAGCCCCCACAAGGCGAAATGCTTGCCTTCGAGATCGCCAAAATGATGTCTCAGTTTTCCTGCGAGGATGTGTTTCTGCGCTTCGTTGGCCCGCTCGACCGCGCTCAATACCTGCAAACGCAGCCCTGCGTCATCGCTGGCGGTCTTGATCAAAGCTTTCACGTCCTTCGGGAAACACGATCCGCCGTAACCGCATCCGGGATAAAGGAAGTGGTATCCGATACGCGGATCGCTGCCGATGCCCTGGCGGACCATCTCGATGTCCGCGCCAAGTTTTTCAGCCAGGTTGGCCAGTTCGTTCATGAAGCTGATACGCGTAGCCAGCATGGCGTTCGCAGCGTACTTGGTCAATTCGGCGCTCTTCACGTCGGTCACGATCAAGCGTTCATGGTTGCGTTGGAACGGCGCATAGAGCGCGCGCATCAGGGAAACGGCTTGTTCGTCGTCCGCGCCGATGATAATGCGGTCCGGCCGCATGAAATCCTCGACGGCAGCGCCCTCTTTGAGGAATTCCGGGTTGGAAACGACACTGTAGGAGATGTTTACATTCCGTTTTCGCAATTCATCAGCAATTGCGGCTTTGACCTTGGCTCCGGTACCGACCGGGACGGTACTCTTATCGACCACCACCTTGTAATCCGTCATCGTACGGCCGATGTTGGCGGCAGCAGCCAGCACATAGCGAAGATCGGCAGAACCGTCTTCATCAGGAGGTGTCCCGACAGCGATGAACTGGATTATTCCATGCTGGACGGCCTGTTCGACATCCGTAGTGAAATGCAAACGCCCTGTCGACGTATTACGCCGGATCATTTCCTGCAAACCGGGTTCGAAAATCGGCATGCCGCCTGCTTCGAGAATCCGTATTTTTTCCGCATCGATATCGAAGCAAAGTACATCGTTGCCGACATCGGCCAGACATGCACCGCTGACCAATCCGACATAGCCGCTTCCAACAATGGTAACTTTCATTCCTTATTTACTCCATTCTGT
>BNUC01000336.1 GCA_025997075.1 Betaproteobacteria bacterium
CAGTCCTTTGTCGATGAGGAAGTCCGCGCCTTGAGTGAGGAAGGCGCTTGCGGCTGCGTAGCCTTCGGCCAGGGCTTTGGTTTGGGGATTGAGGTGGATGCCGGGCTTGTCCGGGGGATTGGGGGGGGACGGGGGGTTCAACCGGGGGCTCGACTGGCGGTTGAACTGGCGGCTCGACGGGCGGCTCATACCAATTTGCGTTCGATGATATAGAGGCTACCCACCTGAATCTAAAGATAAAGCATGGAGATATCTCCATATTTATATTATTGAAAGCAAGTTGGTATCAACCGGTGGTTCGCTTCCCGCGAGGCTGGCCACCAGCCGCCGGCCTTCCTGGGTGCTCAGGTTGAAGTCGTAGAGCAGGCTGACGCCTTGCATCCCCGTGCCGTGGCTTGTTGAGTTGAACGGGTTGCCGATGAGGGTGGCCGCGTTGATGAGGGTGGAGGGGGTGGCGGCGGTGGCGGAACATAGGTCGATTTCAGCGTGGCGGTCAGGTCTTGGCTGGTCGCGGCAATGCTGAAAACGCGGGAGGTGTCGATCAAGGACACGCCCGACTTCAAGGTAAGGTCAGAATAGCTGGAGTCGGCAGTCAATGTGCCGCCTGCGTGGAGGAGCTTGATGCTTTCCGTCTCGCTGAGGGCGCTCAGGTCGTTTCCGCCGTCGAGGTAGAGATTGACCGGACTGCCGGTAAGGGTCGCGTTTTGGACTTCCACCAGGGGAAGGGAGCTTGTGGAGATGGCAGGCGGCAGGTAAAAATTCAGCGCGCCGCCATTCGTGGTGAGGTCGCCGGTGATGCTGCCACCCTGATAAGCGTTCAGCGCGCTGTTGTTGCCAGCCAAGTTGACGTTGCCCGTGACGCTGCCGCGCAGGGCGAACGTGGCTCCGGCGGGGTTATTCGCTACCATTACGGGGCTGAGCAGGCTGCCGCTTGCGGCAAGTTCCAGCGTACCTTCGTTGATGATGGTGTCGCCGGTGTAGGTGTTCACGCCGGAGAGGGTCAGCGTGCCCGTGCCGTTTTTGGTCAGACCTTTGGAGCCGCCGCTTTCGGAGATGACGCCGGACAGCGTTTGATTCGCGCTTTGATTGAAAACCAGTGTGTCCCAGTTAACAATGTTTCTGGCATAATTGCCGCCGCCCAGCGTGCCGGTAACTTCCAGCGTTCCCCCTGTGATCGTGGTATCGCCCGTGTAGATGTTTGCGCCGCTCAAAGTCAAGGTTCCCCCGTCGGTTTTGGTCAAGCTGCCCGTACCGGAAAGTACACCTTTCATGTTGGCGCTTCCCGATGTTCCAATGGCATTGGTTCCCGTTCCGAGCGTCCAGCCCTTCTCATACGTGGCTCCGGTCAGTTGCAAAATGCCGCCTACCAAGGTGCGCGTGCCGTTGCCGATGTTGCCGTCGCCGCCGATGCCGAGGGTTCCCCCGGTGACGGTGGTCGTGCCCAGGTAGGAGTTCGTGTTGGTCAGGGTCAGCGTTCCCCCGCCGGTCTTGGTCAAATTGCCGTTGCCGGAAATCTTGCCGTCGTAACTCACGGTATCGCTGCGGTTAAAAATCAATTCGCTGTGATTGGTAATATTAACCCGGCAAATATATAGGGCATATATGTTATAATGTTGTCATGAAAAGAGAAGACGCCCGGAGTCTCAGCGTTGCTGAGCAAAGAGAGAAACGCAAGATTGCGTTGCGGATGAGATTA
>BNUC01000337.1 GCA_025997075.1 Betaproteobacteria bacterium
TCGTGTTTTCTGCGCTTCACTTGCCGATGTCTTTGACAACGAGGCGCCGATAAAGTGGCGCATGAACCTGTTCTCGCTCATCGCCGACACGCCCAACCTTGACTGGCTAATCCTGACCAAGCGCATCGGCAACGTCATAAAAATGTGCCAAGGGGACAGCCTGATGTTTGATCAACTGCCCCGCATCTGGCTGGGCATCACGGTCTGCAACCAGGAGGAAGCCGATCGGGATGTTCCGAAGCTACTACAAATACCTGCGGGCAAGCGGTTTATTTCGTGCGAGCCGTTACTAGGCGAAATTCGTCTCGATGGTAAGGACTATCACGTTGAGGCGCTGGCGGCGATGAGCGAGAACAGGTTCATGCGCCACTTTATCGGCGCCTCGTTGTCAAAGACATCGGCAAGTGAAGCGCAGAAAACACGATAGCGGGTGCCCTTGCGCCCGGCGGCGTTATTCCATGCTATCGGAGTTTTCCAGTTTGCTGGCGAACTGAGTTGACGCAATGTGCTCGAACCCCATTCGACTGCCTTATAGCGCTTTGCCCAAGCCTCGGCGTAGCAGTGGTCGCAGCCGGGGCCAACCCTTTGGCATCCGTACCACGGATTGAAGGTGTGATGCGCCCAGGCGATTTTTGTGTTTTTTCCCATATCTATTTCCCTTGGCATACAGGTATCAGATGTCAGGTATCAGGAATCAAAACCGAACGGGGCTTGGGGGTTGATCCCTGTTCTCTGATACCTGAAACTCACAGTTCCTCCGTCTCCAGCAGCACGGCGACGCCGAGCGCCTGGGATTCCATGCGTTGGGCTTCGACGACTTCCACCACCAGAGGGGAGAAATCGACGACTTCCTGCGCGACATAAACCGTCGATTCCTGTGGCATGCCGTTCAAAACCTTGATCAGTTCGCGCACCTTCATTTCAATCTCCCGGTAATATCCATGGCCCGCACAACGGTGAGACAGAGTTGCTGGGCGATATGCACTTCCAGCAACGCGCCTTCGGAATCTTTCCAGCCACACAGCAAAGCCACGGTGTCGCACTCCAGCAATTCGACGATATCGCGGCGCAGGCATTCGCTTTTCATGTCGCCCTCGCGGTGCAGTTCGGCGGGATTGACCACCTCGTAACCCAGGCCGCGCAGCCGTTCGGCCTCTTTGTGAAACGCCGGGAAATTCAAATCGGGCAAGCCGGTCATCGGGCCGGAGAGATAGATTTTTATTTTTTTCATTTTTTTATCCTCCTTACCTTCCGAGGGGGGTGCGTGCTAGTCAAGCTCATTACATGATTCAATGCGGTCAGCGCGAGTCTATGAGAGAAGTATTGAACTCTTGTGTTGTAACCTTCGACAGCGGGCGTGAATTCGACATTTATTTTTACGTCATCTTCGTCGCCATCTTCGATGGTGATAATTGCTTTGCTCATTGCATTTTCCTTTTAGAAAAAATCAGGCTTTGAACACCCAACAGCGGATGCTGGTCGGGCGGGCGGGGTTGTTGACGCCGCGGTCGGCGTTGTAACGGGCGTTGATGGCGCTGGAGACGACGATGTTGGCGTCGACGAATTTGTAGCGCCGCGAGGTTTTGAGATATTTTTTCAGGTCAAAGAGATCGGGGATCTGTTGCCGCGCGTCGCTGGCCACCTGCACGA
>BNUC01000338.1 GCA_025997075.1 Betaproteobacteria bacterium
TCCCCAGCGTCCGGACGGATTGCTGGGGAAAACCGGAAGAACTGGCCGGTACGGTCGTCTATCTGGCGTCGGAGGCGTCAAGTTACGTCAATGGCCAGGTCATCTATGTCGATGGCGACTTTTGCCTACCGGCACCTCGCCGTCAAATGTCTGGTCGAGGAGTATCTGAAACCCTTGTTGCTTGGCCGCGACGCCGAAGCCATCGAGGAATTGTGGCAACTGATGCACCAGAACGCCTATTGGCGCAACGGCCCGATCGGGAACAACGCCATTTCCGGTATCGACATGGCCTTGTGGGATATCAAGGGCAAACTGGCGAACAGGCCTCTTTACCAACTGTTCGGAGGCAAGGTGCGCGAAGGCGTGCCGGTTTATCGCCATGCCGATGGCAAGGATCTGGCCGAGCTGTGCGATAACATCCGGAAATACCGGGAACAGGGAATTACCCATATCCGCTGTCAGAGCGGCGGCTACGGCGGGGGCGGTTACGGCAAAGCGCCGGCGAGCGCGCCCTCCGGAGCGCCCGACGGCATCTATCTCGACAGCCGGAAATACATGCGCGACACGCTCAAGCTGTTCGAGGGCATCCGTGACCGGATCGGTTGGGAGGTGCAACTGTGCCACGACGTGCACGAGCGCTTAAAACCGGTCGAAGCCATTCAATTCGCCCGCGCAATGGAACAATTCGACCTCTTCTTTCTGGAAGACGCGATTTCGCTTGAAGACGGCAACTGGCTGCGCCAGTTGCGCGCCAAAACGTTTCCTTTCGGTTCCGGTTCAAAGCACCGACAGCCAGCCGCCATCGACATAGATGACCTGGCCATTGACGTAACTTGACGCCTCCGACGCCAGATAGACGACCGTACCGGCCAGTTCTTCCGGTTTTCCCCAGCGTCCGGACGGATTGCTGCTTTTCACCCAGGCATCGAACTCAAGATTTTCGATCAGCGCGGTGTTCATTTCGGTGAGGATGTAACCGGGGCCGACGGCATTGGCCTGAATGTCGAACTGGCCCCATTCCGCCGCCATCGAGCGAGTCAGCATCCTGATTCCTCCCTTGGCCGCCGTATAGGGCGCGACCGTGGCGCGCGCGGCTTCGCTGGTCAACGAAGCGATGTTGATGATCTTGCCGCCGTACCCGCGTTGGATCATGCGCCGGGCCGCTTCCCGCCCGACGATGAAAGCCGCGGTCAGGTTGGTGTCGAGCACGCGCTGCCAGTCCTTGAGTTCGAGCTCGACCATCGGTTTGCGAAACTGGATGCCGGCATTATTGACCAGAATGCCGATTTCGACACCGTCCCGGTCGAAGGCGGCAAACGCCGCCGCCACGGCCGTCTCGTCGGCCACGTCGAAAACAGCGCCGCGCGTCCGATATCCTTTGTCTTGCAGCTTCTTCACGGCGGCCTCCACCGCTTCCTGCCGGCGTCCGTTGACGATCACCGAAGCGCCGGCCGCGGCCAGTCCCTCGATCAGCGAGTATCCGATGCCGCGCGCCGAACCGGTCACCAGCGCCGTGCGTCCGCTCAAATCAAACAATCCAGCCATACGTTTCATTCTCCATTCAGAATTTTCAAATCTTCATCGGCCTGCTCGATCACCCGCAAGGCCACTTGTCTGGCCTTTTTTGCGT
>BNUC01000339.1 GCA_025997075.1 Betaproteobacteria bacterium
TATGACTACCCTTTATCACACGGACTGGGGAAAATGCTTCCGCTCTCGTTTGTCTGCCGCAGGCAAGGTTCCTAAGCTTATTATCGCGGCCATGATGCGTAAGCTCATTCATGTCGCCTTGGGTGTCTTTAAATCAGGACAACCTTTTATCCCTGCTTTGCAGGGTAGTTGACAAAGTCCACAGTATCTATGCGCTTCTTCCTTATGTTCATGCCCCCTTCCATGCGCCGCCACATCCGGCAGCCGCCGGCTGGCCTGCGCCGCGCCGATTAAGGACAGCAGCGCCAGCGCGCCGCCGGTGAGGCCGATCCACTCCAGCCCCGCATGCGTTACGACCAGCCCGCCCAGCAGCGCCCCTGCGCCGATGCCGACGTTATACAGTCCCGAGAACAGCGACATCGCCACGTCCGCCGCGTCCCACGCCAGCCACAACACCCTGGCCTGGAGGAAAAGGCCCAGGCACAGCATCGACGCGCCCCAGACGATGAAAATGGCCGCCAGCAGCGCGGGAGAACGGGCCAGCGGCCAGAGCAGGCCGAGACAAAGCGTCAGCGTTGACGCCGAAGCAATGAGGAAAATACGGGGGAAACGTTCGCTGTAATGGCTGAAGAGCAGTGAGCCCAGAACGCCCGAACCGCCCAGCACCAGCAGCAGCGTGGTAATCATCGCGGGGCTGCACTGGCCCACGTCGCGCATGAAGGGTTCGATATAGTGTAGTCGATGAAATGCGCGCTCACCACCGTCACGATCAGCGTGTACACCACCTGCAAGGCGGGCCGCCTGAGAATTCGCGGCAGGCTGCGTATCGAGCCGGAATTCTTGCTGGGCAGCACGGGCAGCATGCGTCTCAACTGGATGAGTGCAAAACAGGCCAGCACGCCAATGAGCACGAAAGTCACCCGCCAGCCCAGCGCCTCGCCGATCACCCGCCCGATCGGGATACCCAGCACCATCGCCAGCGTCGAGCCGGTCGCCAGCAAGCCGAGCGCCCTGGTCCCCTGTCCTTCCGGCGCGACCCGCACCGCCAGCGCGGCGGTGAGCGACCAGAACGCCGCATGAGCCAGCGCGACGCCGATCCGGCTCACCATCAGCATGGCAAAACTCCACGCCATGCCAGAGAAAAAGTGACTGACGATAAACAGCGCGAACACCCAGGAGAGCAAACGCCGCCGTTCGACGTGGCGGGTGAAGAGCATCGCCGGCAGGGAAGTGAGCGACACCACCTAAGCATAAATGGTCAGCATCCGCCCGGTTTCCCCCGCGCTCATCGAAAAACCCGCGCCAATCGCCGACAGCAAGGCCACCGGAATGAATTCCGTGGTGTTGAAAATAAACGCCGCGAGCGCCAGCACGATCACGGGACGCCAGTTGGCTGAGGCAGGAACGGGAGCGGAAGATGAATTCATGAACAACGCATTTTACGCCAGTCAGCCCTTCTGCCACAAACCAAGCGTATCCAGCCCAGGGCTATTGCATACGTAAATGTCGTAAACAGTTGAAATAAAACGTTTACATTCAAGTAGTTATGACGCGATATTGTAAACCCTAAGCCAATCTGGTTTACTCTCGATTTTTATCGGGAGGCGTCATGACACTGATAGAAGTGTTTTCCAGGGTGGAGGATCCG
>BNUC01000340.1 GCA_025997075.1 Betaproteobacteria bacterium
TCGTTGAGCGAGAGCCAGGCGCCTGTGATCGAGGCGCAGCGCGTGCCGCCGTCGGCCTGCAGCACATCGCAGTCAAGCGTGATCTGGCGTTCACCCAGAGCAACGAGGTCAGTGACCGCGCGTAGCGAACGACCGATCAGCCGCTGGATCTCCTGTGTGCGCCCGGACTGCTTTCCCTTGGCGGCCTCACGCGCGGTACGCGTGTGCGTCGAGCGCGGCAACATGCCATATTCGGCGGTGACCCAACCACGGCTCTGGCCACGCAGGAAGGACGGAACGGAGGCTTCGACGCTGGCGGTGCACAGCACCTTGGTGTTGCCCATTTCGATGAGCACGGAACCCTCGGCATGGCAGGTAAACCGGCGGGTAATGCGTACCTCGCGCAGTTGTTCGGGCTGACGTTGGCTGGGTCGCATGGATTCTTATTTTGAATATTTCTGGATGGTGGAACGAATTTCCTCGATGGTGCGTTCGATTTCTTCGTCGCTCAATTCGCTCTTGTACTTCGGGTTGCGGCCGAATTTGTCGAGGCGGGTGGTGACCGCGCCGAGCGGCATGGTGTGGGTTTGGATGTTTGAGGACGGACCTGACTCCTGCTCGACGTAATTGTCTTCCCAACGGACGACGACGACAGAGAAATTGTCAGCCGTTTTCCCGCCGTGTTTATCGGCATGATCCATGAGAACCGGAGCGGCTTTCATCAGGTTGTCGTCCTTCAGGGCAGCGACCAACTGATCGTCGCTGTAAAGCCCCCACAGTCCGTCGGTGCACAGCACCACAACATCTCCAGCTTCCAGCGGCGTCTTGTGTGAAAGCTCGATTTTCGGTTCCTGTATTCCGCCGAGGCAGCTATAAATCCTGTTGCGGTCCGGATGAGTGGGGGCTTGGGCCGGGCTGATCACGCCCTGGTCGATGAGCAACTGCACCCTGGAATGATCGCGCGTGCGCACCAACACTTTTTCCTTACGAATCAGGTACAAACGCGAATCACCCACATGCGCCCAGTGGGCGATTCCCTCCTGGATCAGGCAAGCGACGCAGGTGGTGCGCGGCGAATCCGAAAGATTGTGGGTCTTGGCGAAATCGAGAATGGCGCAATGCGCGTTGATCATCGTCCTGTTGATGAAAGAAAACGGATCGCGAATCTTGGGGTTGGCTTCACGCTGGAAAGCTTCCGTCATGCACTGCACGGCGATCTGCGCGGCCACCTCACCGTAGTAGTGCCCGCCCATACCGTCAGCGACGATCATCAACAGTGAATCGCGCGAATAACAATGGGCCAGTCGATCCTCGTTATTCCTGCGTTTTCCGAGTCGGCTTTCCTGATAGATAGTGAACTTCATTTCGGATCAGCCTTTCCTTTGAATTTTCCAAGCACTTGCCCAAACCAGGTCTTTTTGTCGGAGTCGGAGTCGGTCTCCGTTACCAACGGCACTGGATTCACGGGTTCGGTCAGAACTTTTTGCAGGGCGAAAGCGCTTTGGGGACGATAAAGGTGGTTCAAACACAGGCACCAATCAATGATTTCCAGCAACTGATCGGAATACTGACCTTCCCAACGGACCATGGCCGGGATCAGACGATCTTTCTTTTGCCGGCTATCGGCCGCCTGTAAGC
>BNUC01000341.1 GCA_025997075.1 Betaproteobacteria bacterium
TCCAACGTGGTATGAGCCTGAAGGAGGGATGTATTTCCAACGAGGAATGAGCCTGAAGCAAAAAAAGAGAAGGCCAAGGAGGTGTGGGTTGATCATCCTGAGGATGGTGATCAACATGAACGAAGAGCGGCTTAAGACGATTGAGCAGATTGAACAGTTTCTCAGAGCGAGCGCGCCGATTGAGTTTTCGGCGAGTGGCGAAGACAGCGAGCGATATGAGCCTATCAGCCGCGTACTCAAGCGTTTCGACTACGCAGGGCGCGGCAAGCGAGAGCGCGGAGTACTGCTGAGGTACCTGCGACATACGAGTGGATACAGTCGGGCGCAGGTGACGCGTCTGGTGAGCCGCTGGCAACACAACCGCCTGGCGGAGGTTCCCCTGGTCAAGCGCTACGCTAAGCCTGCGGCGCCTTTTGCCCGCAAATACACCCCGGGCGATATTGCGTTGCTGGTCGAGATGGATAAAGCCCATGAGGACATCTGAGGGCCGGCTGTCGCGCATCTGCTGCAACGTGCGTACCACGAATATGGCGATTCGCGCTACGAGCGCCTGGCGACGCTCTCGGTCTCCCACTGGTACAACCTGCGCAAGAGTACCGGCTATCAGGCGCAGCGAAAGCGGTTCACCTCGACCCGTCCGGTGTGCCATGTGATTGGTGTGCGTAAAGCGCCCGCCCCCAATGGACGTGTCGGATTTGTGCGCATCGATACGGTTCATCAAGGCGATCAGGATGGCGTCAAAGGCGTCTATCACATCACCTGTGTCGATGCGGTGAGCCAGTGGCAAGTCGAGGCTTGTGTGCAAGGCATCAGCGAACTCTATTTGTTGCCCGTACTGGCGTTGGTCATTGCTCAGTTCCCCTTTGTGGTGGTGGGCTTTCACTCTGACAACGGCTCCGAGTACATCAATCACCGAGTGGCGCGACTGTTGGAGAAACTGCGCATCGAGCAGACCAAGTCACGCTCGCGTCACAGCAACGACAACGCCCTGGCCGAAAGCAAGAACGCCAGTGTGGTGCGCAAGCACATGGGTTACAGCCATATTCCTCAGGAATACGCCCAGCCGATCAATGCGTTCTACCAGGAGACGTTCAACCCCTGGCTCAATCTGCATCGGCCCTGCTTATTTGCCACCTCGATGACCAACGCCAAGGGCAAGATCGTCAAGTGCTACAGGCACGAGGATGTGAAAACGCCTCTGGCGTGCCTGGCACAGTTGTCTGCCAAGAATTTGGTCACATTCAAACCGGGGATGACCTTGGCGGCGCTACCAGGCACAGGCCCTGTCACAAACCGACCTGGCGGCCGCCCAAGCCATGCAACAGACCAAAAACAAACTGTTTGCCCGCTTCGCAAAACCCAGACGTCGCGCCTAATCTTCTGGCCTCTCCAACCCCTGCCGCGCTTCGCTTGCCAGACGACGATTGCTACGCAATCGTCCGCCGGAAGCCCTGCGGGCGGCAAAGCGTAAAACCAACATAGTCATGTTTTTAAAATCAAAACTAAAAACTCTTACAACTTCCTGCATCGTCCCTTACACTTCATCCTTTCAACCCTTCAACCTGCACCCGCCTGACCACCCTTCAGGCTCATACCTGGATTGGAAAGTACTG
>BNUC01000342.1 GCA_025997075.1 Betaproteobacteria bacterium
TCGTTGGCTTCTACAACAGCTCCCGCTTGCACTCGACTTTGGGTTACCTGCCGCCCAACGTCTATGAATCACTTTCGGCAGGAAAACAACCTATCCATCTGTCCGATATTTCTTGACCACTACAAACAGGCCCAATCCTCCCCCCTCTCCTGCCCCTGCCGGGGCACCCTCTCCCACAAGGGGAGAGGGAAAGCAAACGCCTGTTTATGCTTTACCATGACAAATATATCCATGCGATGGCCCTGGGGTCATGAAAGTGCACAGCAGCTCGGTGCAGCGTTGCAATTATAATGAAACAGAAAAAGTGGCGAGGATGCAGCACTTGCGGATGCCGCATTTTCGGGAAATATCGAGGTGGAAGGGAATGAGAATACACCTTGGGTGTTTATGGTAAATATTCAAAGGATGCTTTATGGCAACAATCAACGTCAAACAGATACTTGGGGGACAGGCTCCCGTCGACCAGGCTGTAAGCGTCAAGGGCTGGGTGCGCACGCGACGCGATTCCAAGGCCGGGATTTCGTTCGTCAACCTGTCCGACGGTTCATGTTTCTATCCTGTCCAGGTCGTCGCGCCGAGCACGCTGGCTAACTACGCCAGCGAGATCGTGCGCCTGACCGCCGGATGCGCGGTCGAGGCCACCGGCGTGATCGTGCCCTCGCTGGCGAAAGGACAGCCGTTCGAGATGCAGGCTGGCGAGATCAAGGTCGTCGGCTGGGTGGACGATCCCGATACCTATCCGATCCAGCCCAAGCCGCACTCAATGGAATATCTGCGCGAAGTGGCGCATCTGAGGGCGCGTACCAACGTGATCGGGGCGACGGCGCGCGTCCGTCACACCGTTGCCCAGGCGATCCACCGCTTTTTCCATGAGCGCGGCTTTTTCTGGGTCAACACGCCGATTATTACCGCTTCCGATTGCGAAGGCGCGGGCGAGTTGTTCCGCGTGTCCACGCTGGACATGATGAATCTGCCGCGCACGGCGGACGGCAGAGTCGATTTCTCCCAGGATTTCTTCGGGCGTGAAGCTTTTCTGACGGTTTCGGGGCAGCTCAATGTCGAGACCTACTGCATGGCGCTGTCCAGGGTTTACACCTTCGGCCCGACTTTTCGCGCCGAGAACTCGAACACCAGCCGGCATCTGGCCGAATTCTGGATGGTCGAGCCGGAGATCGCCTTTGCTGAATTGGCCGATGACGCCGATCTGGCGGAAGCCATGCTCAAGTACGTGTTTCAGGCCGTGCTCGACGAGCGCGCCGACGACATGGCGTTCTTCGACGAACGCATTGAAAAGGGCGTAATCGCCAAGCTGCGCGGCATGATCGACAGCCGTTTTGCGCGCATGGATTACGGCGAGGCGATCCGGATTCTCGAAACCTGCAAGGAAAAATTCGATTATCCGGTGCAATGGGGCGCCGATTTGCAGAGCGAACACGAGCGTTATCTTGCCGAGAAGCACGTCAAGGGGCCGCTGGTGTTGATGAATTACCCGAAAGAGATCAAAGCCTTCTACATGCGCCTCAACGATGACGGGCGGACCGTCGCGGCGATGGACGTGCTGGCGCCGGGCATCGGCGAGATTATCGGCGCTCCTCGCGCTGCCAGCCGCC
>BNUC01000343.1 GCA_025997075.1 Betaproteobacteria bacterium
CCTTGATCATCCGCACAACCTGCAACTTGAAGCTCGCGTCGAAGACCCTTCTCGTTTGGCTCATCTTCTTCTCCTCTATAGGTGATTTTCCACCTATCTTCCTGTCCGAGGAAATTAGACCACAACATATGCCCCTCGCCCGCTTGCGGGAGAGGGGCAGGGGTGAGGGACTTATGTGCTTGATTGCTTTTTCCAAATTCATCGTAAAACTAACTCCGGTTGAAACCCCGCCCTTTAGGGCGGTGGGGACCCATACCCCGGCCTGAAGGCCGGGGTTTCGGCGACCGTTTTGGGAGGGGATGCAAACCCCTTTCAAAACACGTTAGACCGACAGGCCTGAAGGCCTGTCGCTAATTTCTTGCTAAAAATACCTTATCTTTCAACAGTCCGAGCAGATAGTTACCGTAGCCCGATTTCGCCAGGAGCCTCGCCGCTTCTTCCAGCCGCGCGTCGTCGATCCAGCCGTTGCGCCAGGCGATTTCCTCGGGGCAGGCGACCTTGAGTCCCTGCCGGTTTTCGATGGTATGAATGAACTGGCTGGCTTCGAGCATCGATTCGTGCGTTCCGGTATCGAGCCAGGCGTAACCGCGCCCCATGGTTTCGACGGACAGTTCCCCTCGTTCAAGGTAGAGCCGGTTCAGATCGGTGATTTCGAGCTCGCCTCGCGCGGATGGCTTGATTGCCCTGGCCGATTCGACGACCCGGTCATCGTAGAAGTACAGCCCGGTCACTGCATAGCGGGATTTCGGCGCTTGCGGCTTTTCTTCCAGGCTGATCGCGCGCCAATGACTGTCGAATTCGACGACGCCGTAGCGTTCAGGATCGTTAACCGCATAGGCGAACACGGTCGCTCCGGATTCTTTCTTCGTCGCGTTTTGCAGCAGCGTGGCGAAATCGTGGCCATAAAAAATGTTGTCACCAAGCACGAGAGCCGAAGGACAATCGCCAATGAACGATTCGCCGATCAGGAAAGCCTGGGCCAGCCCGTCGGGCGATGGCTGTACGGCATAAGCGAAGTTGACGCCCCACTGGCTGCCGTCGCCGAGCAACTGCTCGAAACGGGGCGTATCCTGCGGCGTCGAAATGACCAGAATGTCACGGATTCCCGCCAGCAACAGGGTGCTGAGGGGATAGTAGATCATCGGCTTGTCGAAAATCGGCAGCAATTGTTTCGACACCACCTGTGTCGCCGGATACAGGCGGGTTCCGGAACCGCCCGCCAGAATGATGCCCTTACGCGCGCGCAAATTTTTCTCCTTTTTTCATCGTAAAACCAACTCCGGTTTGAAACCCCATTCTTCAGGGCGGTGGAGGGCCATACCCCGGCCTGAAGGCCGGGGTTTCGGCGATCGTTTTGGGAGGGAATGCAAACTCATGGAGAAACATGAGCGGCGTTTGCTTTCCCTCGCCCGCTTGCGGGAGAGGGTGCCCCGGCAGGGGCGGGTGAGGGGGGGTTGGACATGTTCCAGTGTCGTTTCGTGCTGAATTGCCGCCCCCCTCATCCGGCCTTCGGCCACCTTCTCCCCGCAAGCGGGGCGAAGGGATTGACCGCAGTGCTCCGCAGGAAATATTGTTCATCATTTCAACAACATTCATCGTA
>BNUC01000344.1 GCA_025997075.1 Betaproteobacteria bacterium
CAAGTTGCCAGCGAACATGCGCTGGCGCTCGCGCGCGATGCGGAAGCGGCGGCGGGCGCCAGGGTAAAGGATCTCGATGAGCAGCGCATGAAGATAGATCAGGGACTTGATCCCATGCGCGTGGCTATCGAAAAACTCAAGGTCGACGAACAGGCCGCCAAGTCCAATGTCGAACAGTTCGTCAATCAACTCTCGGAAGCAAAAGCAGACGAGGAAAGCCTTACGCCGGAACTGGCGGGAGCGCGGCCGGGTCCGCTACAGAGCGCGATTTCAGGCTTGCTGCGTTCAATCGAAGCGCTGGGGGCGGTTAATCTCGCGGCGCTCGAAGAGCTTGAATCGGCGCGCGAGCGCAAGGGATTTCTCGACGCGCAATCGGAAGACCTCACGCAAGCCATGGAAACGCTGGAAAGCGCCATTCGCCGCATCGACCGCGAGACGCGCGAGCTGTTGCAGACGACCTACGACGCGGTGAACAAGAGCTTCGGCGAATTGTTCCCGATTCTTTTCGGCGGCGGCGAGGCGCGGCTGATCATGACCGGCGATGAAATCCTCGATACCGGCCTTCAAGTCACGGCGCAGCCTCCGGGAAAGAAAAATTCGACGATCCACCTGCTGTCCGGTGGAGAGAAGGCTTTGACCGCGATTGCCCTGGTGTTTTCGATGTTCCAGCTCAACCCGGCGCCGTTCTGCCTGCTTGACGAAGTGGACGCGCCGTTGGACGATACCAATACGGAGCGTTTTTGCGCCATGGTGCGGCGCATGTCGCTCAATACGCAGTTCCTTTTCATCAGCCACAACAAAATTGCAATGGAAATGGCGCAGCAACTGGTGGGTGTTACGATGCAGGAATCCGGCGTCTCTCGCATCGTCGAGGTCGATATGGAAGAGGCGCTACGCATGCGCGAACAGATCGTTTAGGACAAGACATGACCGAATTGCAGATGGGTTTGATCGGCATTGGCGCTATCGCCGTGGTGGGCGTGCTGGCTTACAACAGATGGCTGGAAGTGCGTCAGCGTAAACTGGTGGAAAGCATGCTTCAGGAAAGCCCCCCCGATGTTTTGCTTGACGACCGGGAGCCTGAGTTGCCGGGCTTCGCGGTCAGGCGGCGGGGCGAGCCGGACGAGCAAGCCAGGGAAAGCGTCATTTCAAGGGCATTTGAAAATCCTCCTCCGACGGAGGAAAGCGTGACGACCAGCGAGCGTGTCGAACCCGTGCTGCGTATCGAACCGGAACTGGAGGCAATGGCGCGGAACGCTTCATCGGATTCCCCGAGGCAAACGCTTTCAATGGCGGATTTTGTGTCCGAGTCGATAGACGCCTGTGAACCAAACGCCCGCGAATCGTCCGCGTTCCAGGAGGAAGGCGCCGCGGAAGCTCAGGGCATTCTTTCCCCACGGGTTGATTTCATTGCCTCCATCGCCACCATCGAACCGGTTCCCGTGCAACGTATCGTCGATGCGTCGAAAGATGTCCTGGCCCGCGTGAAGAAGCCAGTGCGCTGGATTGGTTACGACGGGGCGTCCGGTGAGTGGCAGCCGATTTCCGGGCAGCAGAAGGGTGAATACCAGCGTATCCGGGCCGGCCTGCAGCT
>BNUC01000345.1 GCA_025997075.1 Betaproteobacteria bacterium
CGGTTGGTTTGAAAAACGGTGCCTTGTTCCATAAACAGTCTCCTTGGGATATACACAGAGTATCTACCATAATACTTTTTTCTGACGCGCTTCGGAAGCGCTCGGGCGTCGCGTCTTCCAGCAGGCGCGCTTCCGGCGAGTCGCCGTTGAGCTCGCGTAGGTTGTGGTGAGTGAAGCGAACCGCAACATAAGCACGGTTAGCAGAGCAATCCGGGGGCAACGATATTTTACGTAGCCATTTTGCCTGTTTTGTTGGGGTTCGCTTCGCTCACCCCAACCTTGCGTGCTTGCGCACTAACTTTTCAAGTTTGTAAATTAACCGATAATGTTATTATTAAAACACGGAAAAGAAAAAAGCCCACTACGACCTGAACGCCATCAAGGCCATCGTCGCCAAAGACGGGATTGTGCGCTTTACCTTTACAGCCATCCGGGGCGTGGAAGACATGGATCTGTCGAATGCGGAAGCCTTGGCGGTAATCGCGGCGCTGGACAACAGCATGTTCTACAAGTCAATGACGACGCACGCCGACCATAAGAGCTGGCAAGACGTATACATCGCGCCATGCCCGAACGGTCGGACAGCTTATATCAAGTTCACGCTGCAAGAAGGCGCGGTGGTAATCCAGTTTAAGGAGAAGTGAATGAACATGACCAGAAAACCCCGATACTGCTTGCAGTGTGATGACGGTACCGTGCTGGAACTCAAGGTGAAAGATGTCACGGTGACAGTTGACGGCGTTAGTCGTGTCGTGCCGGACGTAGCAGGCTGGCATTGCCCGAAGTGCAGCGAGATTGAATTCGTCGACGCCGATAGTGCGGAACGCATCAGCATTGCCCTGCGCAGCGCACGAGAGGAAGCTGGCGCGGGAAACGGGGAAGCCATCCGCGCGATGCGCAAAAAAATCGGGCTGAAACAAACAGAAGCCGGGCAGTTATTCGGTGGGGGCGTGAATGCCTTTTCACTCTACGAACGGGGCAAGGCCAGACCGGGGAAGTCGACCGTGATTTTGCTGGAGTTGCTGACCCGGCACCCGGAATTAGTAGCGGAAGTGCGCGGCAGGTTTTGAAAGAGAGCGCCCCGCAGTGGCATGTAAGGGCAGGCGTCAGGCAATCAGGGCTTCAAAGCGGCGAACGCGGTCAATCTGCGGTTTCAAGGTACGCGCTACGGTTTTAAGGTCGTAATCGACTTGCAGGTTCATCCAGTATTGCGGTGATTGTCCGAATGTCTTGCCGACAAGATGCGCCAGTTCTGCCGTGACGGGGCGCGTGCCATTGATGACATGCGATACGCGCATGGCGGAAACGCCGATATTACGGGCGAATTGCGCTTGAGACAATCCGGTTTCCGTCAGTATCTCAAGCAGGAACTCACCCGGATGGATGGCAGGGAGTCCGTTGGTGATTTTAGTCATGGTCTTATGGTCTCGTAATCGGGTGCTCAGTGGTAATCAACAATTTCCACTTCGTGCTTGCATTTCCGGCTGTTCCCGGTCATTCATGAAATCGGGCGTGACTTCGTAATAATCAAACCATTCGTTCCACGATTCTCCGGCGGGCGTAATGATACGGATTCGTCCCATCGCGACGATAT
>BNUC01000346.1 GCA_025997075.1 Betaproteobacteria bacterium
TGGATAGCTCGCCTGACGGCGACCTTCCCACCTACCCACAACCCCGCTAAAAGCCAAACCTTTTTATATATATAAAATTCAACTTCAAAACCCAACGCTCAGACTCATATCTGGATTGGAATCTACTCCCCTCCCCCACGAGGGGGGAGGGGAGTGGTCGGTCGCGCACGCCCGTTCCCGAAAATCGCCCCAACCCCTCAGCGGGGCGTAGGTTGGGAAAGCCGCGAAGCGGCGCATCCCGACGCTCGTATCTTCCGGCGCTGCGCGCCGCAAATGTACAACCGTCGGGTTGCGCTTCGCTTACCCAACCTACGCAAACCAACAGGAGATGGCTTGAGGTGAGTGGAACAACCCTGACATTGGGAACGCCAGAGTAACAGGGGACAAACCACTATTATTCATGACAAGCAATAGAGGACAGAGAAATTTCGATTGTTTTGTTGCGTTCTCTTTCCGTTCAATCCGCCAGACTTCGAGCCAAACCTCCCTCTCACAACAATCGTCCTTGCCCGCTTTCCCTCCACACGGCAAAAAGCGGACAATCCAAAAACTGCAAAACCGGTCAAGTCTGAAAATCCGTAACAATTTTGGCGAGTATTCTTTTGTATCGCAACGCCCGATTTCTCTGAACTGGCGACTACAGTGGAAACAATTTTTTACAGATGGCTACATTCCGTAAATCGCCTGCATTGCAAATTGAGCGGAAAATGAATGGTTTCTGTTGTCAACGCTGAAGAATCTTTGAGAACTGAGAAAGGATTGTGATGAAAAAACAGTGGATCGCTATCGTTGCACTTTTCCTGCTCGGCCCGGTTGCCGTCGGCAATGCCTTTGCCGACAGGAGGCATGGTGGCCGGGGGCACGGCCACGGTTACCATGGTTATAGCCATAGCCGTGTAGATGTCGGCGTCCTCATCGGCTCGCCGTTCTGGAGTCCACGGTATTACCCGGCGCCATATTATTACCCTTCTTATTACCCCACTTACCACCCGCCGGTCGTCATCGAACGCCAGACGCCGCCGGTATACGTCGAGATCGAGCAATCCTCGCCGGTGGAAAGTAGGGCACAAGCAGGATATTGGTATTACTGCCAGTCGCCGAGCGGGTATTATCCCGAAGTTCAGGAATGTCCCAAGGGTTGGGTAAAGGTGCCGCCCCGTCCTTAGCCTGATTGTCTGGACGAGTCCTGGTAACGCGCATGGAAGGGCTTACATATCTCTCCATGCAAGACCATTTCCATGAAGAGTGAAGTTTTCAACCGGAGCTAATTTTGATGAGACCATTCCATGCCACCATCGTGCTGGCAAGCGTCCTGATCGTGGGCGGATGCGCCAGCTTTCCCACAGGGCCGAGCGCATTGGCCCTGCCCGGCTCGGGGAAAACTTTCGATCAATTCCGTTCGGACGACGGCGAATGCCAGCGTTATGCGTTTCACCAGATCGGCGGTATGACCGCGGAAAGGGCCGCGGAAGATTCCGCCGTACGCAGCGCGGTCATCGGAACCGTCGTCGGCGCGGTTGCTGGCGCCGCGATCGGCGGCCACAACGGCGCGGGAGTCGGAGCCGGCACGGGCC
>BNUC01000347.1 GCA_025997075.1 Betaproteobacteria bacterium
CCTTGCGCCACCAGCGCCGGATAGACCCGGTCGAGCGCGATACATTGCCGTCCGATGACAAAGGCGCGCTGTACCAGCAGGCCAAACAGGACAATGACCACCACCACACCCACGAAACCAAGTTCTTCGGCGATGACCGCGAGCAGAAAATCCGTATGCGCTTCGGGCAGGTAGAACAGTTTCTCGATACTGGCGCCAAGACCCACGCCGAACAGCTCGCCGCGACCGAAGGCAATCAAGGCATGGGAAAGCTGATAGCCGCGACCGAAGGCGTCCGACCACGGATCCATGAAACCGAAAATGCGGTCGCGCCGGTAGGGCGAGACGATGATCAGAATGGCGAAAGCCGCCACCAGCACGACGATCAGCGCGGCAAACAGGCGGGCGCGCATACCGCCCAGGAACAGGATGCCGGTGGCGATCGAGATGATCACCACGAAAGCGCCGAAGTCGGGTTCCTTGAGCAGCAACACGCTGACCGACACCATGGCGGCGGCCATCGGCAAAAAGGCTTTCTTCAGATCATACATGTGCGGCATCTTGCGCACCGTGTAGTCGGCTGCGTAGAGCACGGCGAACAGCTTCATCAGTTCCGACGGTTGCAGGTTGGCGACGCCCAACGACAGCCAGCGGCGCGCGCCGTTCACTTCATGCCCGAAAATCAGTACCAGGGCCAGCAACACGAAACCGGCAACAAACAGCCAGGGCGAAATCTTCTGCCAGGTCTGCAAGGACATCTGGAACGCCAGTCCGCCGACAATCAATCCGATGCCCAGAAAAACGCCATGACGGACCAGAAAATAGGCGGGGTGGTTGCCGGCATACCTGGCGGCTTCGGCGATGGCGATCGATGCCGAGTACACCATCACCGTGCCCAGCAGCAGCAGGATCAGGCCGCTCCACAACAAGGTCAGATCGACCTCGGAAGCCGGATGGCGCCGGGTGTCAAACGCGGGCAGCATCAGCGCGCCTCCGCCTGTAAGGTATGAACCAGGCCAACGAACACTTCCGAGCGGTGGGCATAGTTGCGGAACATGTCGAAACTGGCGCAGGCCGGTGACAGCAGCACGGCATCGCCCGCTTGCGTGACGGATGCGCACCAGCGCACGGCGTCTTCCAGATCGCGGCAGGCGCGCAAGGTAGCGCCGCATCCATCGATGGCCTGTCCAATCAGTTGCGCGTCGCGCCCGATCAAGGCCACGGCGCGGGCATGCCCGGCCAGGGCAGGTCTCAAGGGCGAAAAGTCCTGCTCCTTGCCCTCGCCGCCCAGAATCAGCGCGACCTTGCAGCCCATGCCCTGCACCGCGGCCAGCGTCGCCCCGACGTTGGTGCCCTTGGAATCATCGTAATAAGAAACGCCGGCAATCTCGGCGACAAATTCGACGCGGTGCGGCAATCCCTGAAATTCGCGCAAGGCCGGCACGAGATCGAGCGGTTTCGCGCCGACGGCTTCGCACAGCGCCAGGGCGGCCATGACATTGGCCACGTTGTGCAACCCGGCCAGCCTGAGTTCGGATGCCGCGACCAGCCGTTCGCCGCCCCGCACGATAAAGC
>BNUC01000348.1 GCA_025997075.1 Betaproteobacteria bacterium
CAACACGCGTCATCATTTGGGACGATTTACGCGCCGCACCAAGGTCGTCTCCCGAGAACAGCACATGGTTGATCTGACCTTGCGCATCTGGCATGCCGTCACGACAACTGAACTTTTTTCCACTCTCTAGAAAATTATATTATCTATATATTAGACAACACTCTCCGATACCGAAGTACCGGCCATCGAGGCTTTCCCGAAAGCGGCCACGCAAGGCTTGCCCGTTCACCGGGTGGAACACCGGCGTCCGGCGGGCCGTCAGGCACCCTCCGCGCGGGAGATTATGCGCGACTTCGCCAGTGAGCTTTGTCCGCAATGGCGGGAATGTTTCGGCCAGGTGACTGGCAAAAAAGTCCCGAGAGTACCGAGAGTACCGAGAGTGCCGAGAGTGCCTCATGCCGAAAGCTCATAATCTGTGCCGCGGATATCAACGCTTGCGACCGCTGATCGAACTAGCCTTGCGCGAAGGCTGGAATGTCAGCCGGACGGAGGGAGGGTATCTGATGCTCATCAAGGCAGACTGGCCGCCGATCTTTACCGGTTCGGCTTTGGCGCAATTACACCGCATTGGAACTCCGGGAGATCGGAATGGCTAATCTCACGCCCCAGGAGATGGCCGGAAAGTTGTTGATGGGAAATTTTGCCCATACCGGCCCGGTCGCGCAAACCTTGAGCGACCCGATCAGCGACACCCCAATTGTGGTGACGCTCGACGAACTGCGTCCTTATGAACTCGATCCCCGCCTCACGCGCAATCCCCTCTACGACGAAATCAAAGCCTCAATCAAGGAACGCGGACTGGACGCGCCGCCCCCCATCACGCGACGCCCCGGCGCCGGACATTACATCATCCGCAACGGTGGCAACACACGCCTGGCAATCCTGCGGGAACTGTGGTCGGAGACAAAGGACGAGCGCTTCTTCCGCATTTCCTGCCTGTTCCGGCCCTGGCCCGAACGCGGCGAGATTGTCGCGCTGACCGGCCATTTGGCCGAGAACGAACTGCATGGCGGTCTGACCTTCATCGAACGCGCCCTCGGCGTCGAGAAGGCGCGAGAGCTTTATGAGCAGGAAAGCGGGGAAGCCCTGTCCCAATCCGAACTCGCCCGCCGCCTTTCCTCCGATGGCTATCCCGTTCCACAATCCCACATCAGCCGGATGCAGGATACGTGCGTTACCTGTTGCCCGCGATCCCGAATGTGCTGTACGGCGGACTGGGCCGGCACCAGGTCGAACGCCTGACCTCGCTTCGCAAGGCCGGGGAACGGGTTTGGGAACAATATGCGCGCGGCAAATCGCTGAATGTCGATTTCGAGACGCTGTTTCATGACGTGCTGGCGGTATTCGATACACAGCCTGCGGATTTCTCCGTCCAGCGTGTGCAGGACGAATTGATCGGGCAGATGGCCGGGCTGCTGGGGGTCGATTATTAACCCGGCAAATATATAGGGCATATATGTTATAATGTTGTCATGAAAAGAGAAGACGCCCGGAGTCTCAGCGTTGCTGAGCAAAGAGAGAAACGCAAGATTGCGTTGCGGATGAGATTAAAC
>BNUC01000349.1 GCA_025997075.1 Betaproteobacteria bacterium
AATCTTGATGCCGTTGAACACGTTCTGTGCGATGGCATCGTCGCCTTGGAAAACAATCCCTCTCGTGTTCAATCCTTCTCCGGTTTTAAATGGATTACTTCTATATCTTTGAATGCAAATTAGTATGTGGCAGCAGAAAAACAGGAACATGGAAAATGATCACGCAGACCGACGCGGTTTTATGACTCCCAAAAATTTGCACTCCCCCGAACCATTCCTCTTTTGCCGGCGCATCGTCTCTGGCGGACAAACCGGTACGGATCGCGCCGCGCTTGATTTTGCCATAGAACATGATTACCCGCATGGCGGCTGGGTTCCGCATGGACGAAAAGCCGAAGATGGCGTCATCCCATTGAAATATCAGCTCACCGAGTTGGCAGAGGGCGGCTATCGGCAGCGAACCCGCCGCAATGTTGAGGACAGCGACGGAACCTTGATCATCAATCTGGGGGGGGAACTAAAGGACGGAACGCTGGCAACCCAGGTTTTCGCCAACAAAATGAATAAACCTCACCTCGTTGTGCCGCTTGATTCCGGCATCACGATGGAAGCGGTGGGCAGCATCATCGATTGGTTGCGCCAACACAGCATCAAGGCCCTGAACATCGCTGGTCCGCGTGAGAGCAAGCGTCCGGGCATCTATCGCCTGACCCGTGAATTACTGGAGGCAGTCGATGTCGCAATCCATTTCATGAGCGGCGGGCGGAGACACTTGGAATCTACCGCGCTTGACGTTATGTGCCAGGACACGGAACATACAGCCCTCTGATTCTTCCATCGTGTCACGCAAAAATCACATGTTTTTCAGTCTTTCGCCCACATCGCCCGCGCCCGGAACCTGCGCTTTGCCAAGGATCAGATGTCAGGTATCAGGTATCAACCCCGTGCCGGCTTGCGGTCACCTGCGGGAAGGCAGAGATCCCCGTCATTCCCGCGAAAGCGGGAATGACGATGCGCGGGTCGATTTATGGCGATAAAAAAAGCAAAAAAATTGTAAAAAATCTTGACAAATCAGATGGTTGCAACATAATTTTTGCAAGCAAGCAAGCAAGCAAGCAAGCAAGCAAGCAAGGCAGAGCAGGGCGGCATCGAAGGACGCCTCACATCCCCGTCATTCCCGCGAAGGCGGGAATCCAGTTCGTTTTCTCCAGCCGAATGGCTGCCAATCAAAGAATGGCGGCGCGTTGCGCCGAAAATACGCTTTCTGGATTCCCGCTTATCAAGGGAATACGAGCTTAAAAATAGCGCCTGGGGCGAGATACCTAATCCCCTACCTGACAACCCCCTCCCGCCTTCCCCCCGCCGCGCCCGCTTCCAGTCCACGCGCGGTTTTCGGCGTTTTCTTTCCTTCAATTTCCTCAGCCCGGTCATGCCTCGCGCCGCCGGGCTTTTTCTTTGTCCGCGTTATCCCGAAACCGGAGTCTATCCATGAAGCCTACCCGCCCCAGTCTGAAAATCATCTAGCCTGCCTCCCGCCGCCGAGAGGCGGAAGGGTTAAAGTGAGTT
>BNUC01000350.1 GCA_025997075.1 Betaproteobacteria bacterium
AGCCGGCGCGCAGCAGCAAGGCTGTGTCGTTGGCTTCCATGGTGCTCATGCGGCCGGAAATCTGCACGCGCCCGCCGCCGATTTCGCTGCGGATCACCGGCGCGGTGACAACCTCGCCCTTGCCTTTTTCGATCAGCAGGATGGCCATGCGCTTGTTGACGTTCTCGCGGGTGATGTCCCGGAAAATGCGCGCGCCGGTTGAATCCAGCGTCAGATGCACCGCCGGCTCCTGCGTCTGGTTATCGAAGCCCGGCTGCGCATCGGTCAGGCGGTCGCCGGTCAGCACGACCTGTTTTTTGACCAGCAGCGGTTGACCGCCGCGTTCGACGTACAGTTCGGTTCCGTAAGGAACCTGACCGTTCATCGCGGCCTCCAGCGCGCCGGGGGTGTCGTCGACCATACGCACTTCCAGCGTGGCCGTGCGTCCGAGGATGTCCTTGGCCTTGGCGGTATCCTGCACGCCGGGCAACTGGACGACGATGCGGTCGGCGCCCTGCTGGGCGATCACCGGTTCGGCCACGCCGAGTTCGTTGATCCGGTTATGCAGGGTGCCCATGTTCTGCTTGATGGCAAATTCCTGGATCTTGCCGAGGGCCGCCGGCTTCATCGTGACGATCAGGCGCAGGTCGCTGCCGTCGCCCTGATCGAGCAGCGCCAGATCAGGCTGACTGTCCTCGATGACGCTGCGCGCCCTGGCGCGGACTTCCGCGTCCTGGAAACGCACGACGACGCGCTCGCCTTCACGGACGACACCGCCGTGGCGGATGTTCTTGTCGCGCAGCAGGCTGCGCAGGTCCGCGCCGATGGCGTCCAGGCGCTTGGTCAGCGCGCCCTTCATGTCGACCTGCAGCAGAAAATGCACGCCGCCGCGCAAGTCGAGACCCAGATACATCGGCAGGGCGCCCAGGCTGGTCAGCCAGCGCGGCGAACTCGAAAGCAGGTTGAGGGCGACGACGTATTGCGGATCGGTTGGGTCGGGGTTGAACTGTTTTTCCAACAGGTCCTTGACCTTGAGCTGCGTATCTTCGGAATCCAGGCGGACCTTGACGCCGGTGGCGTCGAGGAAGATGCCGTTGGTCGCGATATTGGCCGTCTTGAGCGAACTCTCGACGCGATCAAGCGTCCCGGTGTCGACCTTGAGCGTGGCCTTGGCGCTGGAGACTTGCACGGCGGGCGATTCCCCGAAGAAGTTCGGCAGGGTGTAGATGAAACCGAACAACAGCGCGACAACGACGAGGATGTATTTCCAGAGCGGGTAACGGTTCATTTTTTGGCGGGGGCGAGTGTGAGAATGTAAAAGTTACAGGTCCTTCAGCGTGCCTTTCGGCAGAACGACGACAACGGCTCCCCTTTGCATCCGGATTGAGACATTTTCGCCGATCTCGATGTGCAGGAACTCGTCGCCGACCTTGGTGATGCGGCCCGCGATGCCGCTATTGGTGACGACCTCGTCGCCCTTGGAAAGCGCTTCGATCAGCGCCTTGTGTTCCTTGGCTTTCTTT
>BNUC01000351.1 GCA_025997075.1 Betaproteobacteria bacterium
GCCCCAAGCTTATGCCGCAGCCAACGTTTTCGCATTGGGTTCCCTGTTTGAGACTTTTGGCATCGTTTACATCGAAGCCATGGCAATGGGGCTGCCCGTATTTTGCACCGAGCATCCCAACCAACGCTCCATTGTTCGCGAGGGAGTTTTCGTCAATATGAATAAGGTGGGCGCGCTACGCGACGCCATCGTTCATCGTGATGCCGATTTCATGCGCCATCTCACCCTCCGTGGCCCGGAAATCATTGCCGAAACATACGCCTTGCCTCAACTCAAAACAGCTTATGTCGATGCCTATCATCGCATTGCGCAAGCAAAGGCAGAACTTCCAACATACAATTTCACCAGAAAGATTTCGCAGAATATGCGAAATATGGTGGAAAAGCTGCGCAGCACGATGTACAGTTTTTTTCCTGGCCGATAAGTCTACTGTAAAATCGAAAGGAAATTGGAAATAATGAGACGATCAGACTTATTCCACGCAAAGGCCGTCTGAGTTGTAAACCATTATCCAGTCTATCCATGCCTTTATACAGGATAAAATCTGATTCCAAATCGAATCAAATCGTAAATTCCTGAGATGTTGATATACGCTAATATAATAATCGCCGTAATAAAAATTGCATTCCTTATGATCAGAAAATTATCAAAAAGCTTCTCAATGGCAAGAAACACCAAACAAAAATATGCCCAGCCGAAATAGAGCGTATACAAGATCAGACCATTTTCTGCTGTTCCCCAACCAATTAGGCACAGGATGATAAATGAAAACGCAATCCAAAATAAACAGAGTTGTGCAAATTTATTTTTTTTATTTAGAACGAAACCGGTAATTGCAAACGCTAATAGAATTAGACCGAGTACATTTAGTGATTCAACGGGGGCGAGTTGGTAGGATATTTCACCTCGTGAATGTATAAAAGCTATTTCTTTTCCAACGATGATCATTGGCTGCATGAAACAACTTGTAATAAAATTTATGAACTGCTTCATTCTGCTAATAAAATCAACATTAACTCCAGTGTATCCAAATAAATGCAATATTCTAATTTTATGAAATTGTCCAGATATGCACAGAAATGTAAGGAATATAAAACCCAGCCTGCAACAATAGCTGGAAAATTTACGTATCCCATTTGATAATCCAAAGAAAAATAACATGGCACCGCTGGTCAGCAACGAACCAGTTGCTGCAACTAAAGCGTAGTCCTGATTTTCTTTTTTATAGAAAACAGTATGAATAAATACAAAAAGCCAGAATACTGAAAATATGTATTGCTCTTGCATCAAAGAAAATAAAAGGAACGGATAAGTCAAGACAAATGCTAAATAAAATATTAATTTCTCCATTGAAGTTAACTGCATCAGTCGGCTCATTATAATAATTGAAACACAAAGCAGGGCGATTTTCATACAGTCTCATCCACGTTTCAGGAGTTTGTTGGCAAGGTTGGTAAAGTCGTAAAAATATTGGCGTGACAAAGTTATGAGCAC
>BNUC01000352.1 GCA_025997075.1 Betaproteobacteria bacterium
GTTTACCGGGCGGGTGCGCGGTAAACTGGCCGTCTTCCTGCGCCGGGATCGTGGCGACCAGATTGGCGATGCCGAACTCCAGGCAGATCGGCCCGGTAACGAAGCTGTTGGTGGCCGTGACCAGCGCGCACAGATCGCCGTCGTCGAGGTGCCGCTGAACCAGCGCGCGGGCCGAAGCGCTGATCGTCGGCAGGATGCGTGCGGCCATGAATTCCTTGTGCCAGGCGTCGAACTGCGATCGCGGGTGACGGGCGAGCGGTTGCAACTGGAAATCCAGGAACTCAAGGATGTCGAGCGTACCGGCCCGGTATTGCTCGTAAAAATAGTCGTTCTTTGCCGCATAGATTTTGGAATCGAGCACCCCCTTGTCAATCAGGAATTGCGCCCATTCGTAATCGCTGTCGCAGGACAGCAGCGTGTTGTCGAGGTCAAACAAGGCCAGGTTCATGGTGTTCAGGTATCAGATATCAGGTGTCGGGTGTCAGGGTTTTCTGGCGGCGAAGCCGCCAAAGGTACTGTCTCCTGTCTTCTGTCCCCTGAATCGCGCAGAACTTCGCGCAGCAGGGGCAGCGTGATCAGTCGTTTGTGCTCCAGAGAATAGCGGTCGAGCGCCATCAGGATAGCCATCAGGTGGCGCATGTCGCGCCTCGCGCGGACCAGCAGGTAATCAAGCGCGCCCGGCGGCAGGGACAAAGCCCGCGCCGTGGCTTGCGCCTCCAGAGCGGTCCGCTTCTCCTCGTCGCTCAGCGGAATCAGGCGGTAAACCAGGCCCGAGCCGAGGCGGGTTCGCAAATCCTCGCGCAAGGAGAGGCGTTGCGGCGGCTCGCTGGCCGAGGTGAGCAAACACCCACCCGCCATGCGCAGCCGGTTGAACAGGTTGAACAGGACAATCTGTCCGGCGCTTGAAAGCGCTTCGACGTTGTCGACGGCAACACGCCGGGGCGTATCGTCGGAACTTGCGAGATTCGCCAAGTCGGGCGTGGCAACGGCATCGTGATAGTCGGCCGCGCAGGCACGCAACAGATGGGTCTTGCCGGAACCGGATTCGCCATACAGCAGCAGCGAAGTCTCGGGACATTCCGGCGCGCCCTATGCGGAAAGCGCGGCAATGAGCTCGGCGTTCCCGCCGGGAACGAAGTTATCGAGGCTGGGCGGATTTTCCGGCAGCAGATCGAGGATCAGTTGGCGCATCAAAAGCGTGGGAAAGGGATGTAATGGGGCGCTGAATGACAGCGCGAAAGACAGAAGGCAAGCGCACGAGGAAGCGGGATTCAGATAAAATTTAAGGTTTTCATCACTGGACGCGGATTTTACCATTGCCGCACCTCCAAAACCTTCAAGACATCCAGGCCTCGTTCGGGACTCCAGAATGACTCAAGCACCCACGCAAGCTTCTCTTTCCTACCGTGACGCCGGCGTCGATATCGATGCCGGCGACGCGCTCGTTGAACGCATCAAGCCGTTTGCCAAAAAAACCCTGCGCG
>BNUC01000353.1 GCA_025997075.1 Betaproteobacteria bacterium
TGATCCGCGTGGCTTCGATGCCGTCCATCTCCGGCATCATGTGATCCATGAAAATGGCGTCGTATCTGACTTCCGCCTTGCGGATGAGAGCGACCGCCTGCTGACCGCCAAGTACGCAGTCGACCTGCATCCCGTAAGGCTTCATCATGCCGCACGCCACGTCCAGATTGGTCTGAATGTCATCGACCACCAGAACTTTCGCGTAAGGGAGGCGTACCCGCGCGAGTTTCGCCCTGGAGTCGCGCCGACGCGTGGCGTAACGCAGGTCCATCAGGCTTTCCGCGACTTCCCGGCCAATCGGCACGTCCGTCACGAATTTCTGCCGGAAGCGCGCCGTAAAGGTGCTGCCTTTGCCGAATTCGCTCTCCACCGTGATCTGCCCATCCATCATCTCGACCATGCGCCTCGCCAGCGCGAGCCCCAGCCCCGACCCTTCGATCTTGCGATTCGAGCGGGTGTCTACCTGGCCGTAATCGGAGAAGAGCTTCCCCATATCCTCGGGCTTGATGCCGATACCGGTATCTTTCACCACGAAAGTCATCCACACGCTGTCACCATCCCGCTCGGAAGACACGCGCCACTCCACAACGCCTTCCCGGGTGTACTTGAAAGCGTTGGACAAGAGGTTGTTACACACCTGCTTGACCCGCAGGTCGTCGCCGAACATCCGGCTGGGCAGGTTTTCGTCAATCGACAGATTAAAGACGATGGGCTTTTCGTCAATGCGCAAGATATTGAACATCACCGTATCGTTGATGAAACTCGGTAAATCGTAATCCACCGGGACAAGCTCGAATTTTCCGGACTCGATCTTGGAAATATCCAGGATGTCATTGACGATGTTCAACAGCGTCACGCTCGCGCTATAGACCTTATCCAGATTTTCTTGTACCTCGGCCTTGAGATCGTTTTCGCCCAGCAAAAGCTCGGACAATCCGATGATCGCGTTCATCGGTGTGCGCATCTCGTGGCTCATGTTGGCGAGGAAACGGCTCTTGGCCTTGTTCGCGGCGGCGACTTCCTCGTTGAGTTCCGTGAGGTACTTGTTTTGCTTCTCCAGTTTCTGGAATGGTTCCGCCACTCCCCGGGAGATGAACACGACGATCACAATGCAACAGATCAGGAAAATCCCTCCGGAAACGAGCACCCCCGATTGCGCCTGCACGATCGGGCCTTCCACAAGCGGCGCGGCGACAGCCACCGTCCAGCCCATGACCGACCCCGCGATCTTTTTCCAGGCGCCAAGCCGTTCTACCCCTTGATACGAATAGAAGCCGGTCCCTCTTTCCCCCTGGGTCATGTTCTCGAAAAACTTGACGAGGCTTTTGTCTTCCGGGTTCGTTTTACCCCGTTCAGCAAAACTATCCCGTTCGAGTACAACCCGCTCCCGCATATTGGCGATCACGACGCCCTGGTCATCCATCAAAAATATATTGCCTGTTTCCCATATCCTGAAATCCGCAAGAAGTTCGCTGAACAACAG
>BNUC01000354.1 GCA_025997075.1 Betaproteobacteria bacterium
ACCGGCGCCGTCGTAACTCATGCGAAGCAGCGTGTCACATCAAAGGGCTTTTGCTCCTTCAGGATGTGGTAGCACGCTCGCGCCAGTTTGTGCGCTAACGCTTTGGTGGCGACCATGTTGTTGGTCCTGGCTTTCTTGCGATTAAAGAAACGTTGGGCCTCGCTACTGTAGCGACGTGCGAAGTTGGCCGCTTCGACAAAGGCCCAGCATAGATATTTGTTGCCGTTCTTGATGTTGCCTTCGCCTTTCTTTTTGCTGTTACTGGTATGCACACTATCGACGCAACGCGCGTAGGACGCGTAGTTGCCGACAGAGGCGAAGCGCTCGATCGGGCCGGTCTCAAGCAAGATTGTGGTGGCCAGCGCCTGGCCGATACCCGGTACGCTCGTCAGCAATTGATAGAGTGCTTGTTTCCCGATTTTTTCTTGAAGACGCTTTTCAAGAAGGTTTATCTGTACGTTCAGGGTGGTTATTACGGCCACATTGGTTTTGAGGGCCAAGGCGATGTCCTCGGCCAATCCCATCTGGTCGACAAGTTCTGCGCTCAGGCGTTTGACTGAGTTGCTGTCCAGCCGACGGCCTTGTTGGCGAGCCAGGATGTTTTCGACCGCCAGAATGTGCGTGGTGCGGCTGCGTACCAGTTGCAGGCGCTTCCTGGCCAGATCACGCACGGCCCGTTGCCCGGGCGGCAGTATTGTTCCCGTGGGCAGGATGCCCAGGCGTAGCAGGTGCGCAAGGTAGCGCGCGTCCGCTTCGTCTCCGCTGTGCTTGAGTCCTTCGTATTTCTTGATGGCGACGGTATTGGCCAGGTGAACCTGGAAGCCCGACGCTTGCAGCCCATCGACCAACCAATACCAGTTGTAGGTCGATTCGACGACGACACCTGCCAGCTCGTCACGCCAAGGCAGGAGCAACCCGAGAATCTTCTCCAACTCGTTGGGTACTCGCTTTTCTGCAACCACCCGGTCTTTTTCATCCGTGACCGTGACCAAACAGTTGTTCGAATGCAGGTCAATTCCGCTATATTTCATCTTTGCCTCCTGTCGGTTAAAGCTTGTTTGCAAACTCACTTTAACCCTTCCGCCTCTCGGCGGCGGGAGGCAGGCTAGATGATTTTCAGGCCTTCAAGCCTGTCGGTCTAACGTGTTTTGGAAGGGGTTTGCATCCCCTCCCAAAACGGTCGCCGAAACCCAGGCCGTAAGAAAGGGGTATGGCTCCCACCTTTCTTGCGGGCGGGGTTTCAAACCGGAGTTGGTTTTACGGTGAAGTGTTCAATCCATGTTGCGATTCCGGAATCTGCCGCGCTTGACGTTTTGTGCCAGGGTATGGAATATATCGAACTTTGTTTCTTCCATCGTGTCGCGCGAGAATCACATGTTTTTCAGTCCTTCGCCCACATCATCCGCGTCCGGAACTTGCGCTCCGCCGTCACCACTCCGTCATTCCCGCGAAGGGGATCCAGGAATCAGAAGTCAGCGAA
>BNUC01000355.1 GCA_025997075.1 Betaproteobacteria bacterium
GCCAACAGACCCGCGCCTACGCCGGAGTCGCCTGGGAACACGAATACGACGGCAAGGTAAAAGCCAGCATCCACGGCTACAAACTGGATGCCCCCAAACTCAAAGGCGACAGCGGCATGCTGGAACTGGGCGTAACGCTGAATCCCCCGACAAAAACCCAAGGCTGGACGCTGGATTTAGGCGTGCAAGGCTATGCGGGCAAACGCGAAGGCGTGTTGGGGAGTCTGAAGGCGAGGTATAGCTTCTAGCGCCTTCCCCCTCACCCCCAACCCCTCCCCCACGAGGGGGGAGGGGAGCAGGGCGTAGGTTGGGAAAGCCGCGAAGCGGCGCATCCCGACGCTCGTATTTTCCGGCGCTGCGCGCCGCAAATTTACATTTGTCGGGTTGCGCTTCGCTTACCCAACCTACGCAAACCGACAGGATATGGCTTGGGGGGAGTGGAACTAACCCCAACAGATGTGTGTTTTCCTCCGTGGTCGCCCGTTGTTCAGAGTCCGTGCAAGTACGGGGATGGACTCCTGCGTTTTTTTACCACGAGGAAGTGCTTGGGAAACAGGATGGAAAGAGGATGTGGGAAAGGGTAGCCGCGACGGCGATCAGGGCAGGCGACGGGCAACAATCATGCGGTTGAACAGGACGTAGGGTGAAATCCAGATGACAAGGTCGTCGAATTCTCCTCCATTATGGGTAGCGTTGGACGGATCACGGGCGAAGAACATATTTATCCCTGCGGCATTGCTGTCTTCGTCCGCATTGCTTGTCGAGTCATCCACGATGGCCGAGCCTTCAGGGGTGATTCCCCAGTTGTTTTTTCCGAAAGAGAAAACCACGGCGGGGGTGCAAGGAGAGGAACTACATGGGCTGGCGGAGCCGACGAGATAAGTTGCGGCGCCAAGCGCATCCCGTGTTTGTATCTTTTTATTGCCATGGGTTGTCAGCGAGAAAGTAGTATTTGCATACCCTGGGGTCACACTGTAACGAATCATCTTGTTCCACGCGTCGGTTCTTTTTATACCCAGGGTATTCCAGGGAATGAAACCGTTGCAGGCTTCCTCATTGCCGCATGAGTTCGGGTTTTCCAAACCGTCGGTAACCGATGTGGCGGGGCGCGGAAGACGGCCATTGGCGACGGCAAAACCGAACAGCGCCTCGCGTATTTCGTTTAATTGGTGTCGCGTCTCGTTGTAGTTGCGTTGATCGGTTTGCGCCGAGAGTGGAACCAGCATGCCTCCGATCAATAACGCCACGATCACCAGGACGATGGTCATCTCAATGAGCGTAAAACCTTTGGAATTCAAATATCTCAAAACTTGTTTCATCGTAAAACTAACTCCGGTTTGAAACCCCATTCTTCAGGGCGGTGAGGGGCCATACCCCGGCCTAAAGGCTGGGGTTTCGGCGATCGTTTTGGGAGGGGATGCAAACTCATGGAGAAACATGAGCGGCGTTTGCTTTCCCTCGCCCGCTTGCG
>BNUC01000356.1 GCA_025997075.1 Betaproteobacteria bacterium
GCCGCGGGATGGGGCAAGGCATAGGCGATGGCGGTGATCGCCGATGCCGCCCTGCCGGACGGCGCGGCAGAAAACAAACTGAGCCTTCAAGTCCATGACGGCGCCAACGGCATCAACGCCGGCGCGGGCCTCACCGTCACCTGGACCATCACCTCGCCCGATCCCGCCACCGGCCTGACCCTGGCCAATCAGGGCATCAGCACGACCAACGCCGACGGCGTGGCCGAGATGAGCGTCACCGACAGCAGCGGCCTCGCCCGCGAAGTGATCCTCCGGGCCACCCTGGAAGGGAGCGGCGGAACAAGCCAGGAACAAAGCGCGACGGCGCATTTCACCGCCATCGCCTATGCCTTGCCCCATCCCGCGGCTGTGATCGCCGATGCCGCCCTGCCGGACGGCGTGGCGGAAAACAGGCTAAGCGTTCAGGTCTACGATCTCAGCCACAACGCCAACGCCGGCGCCGGCGTCAGCGTCACCTGGACTATTGTCTCGCCCAGTCCCGCGACCGGCCTGACCCTGGGCAATGGCGGCACCAGTACGACCGACGCCAGCGGCGTGGCCGGGATAACCCTCACCGACAGCGAGGGCCAACCCCGCGCGGTGACCCTCCGGGCCAGGGTCGGCGCGGGCGGAACAGGCCGGGAACAGAGCGCGACGGTGAATTTTGCGGTGCCGGCGCCACCGCCGGTCTATACCCTGGAAGCTTCGACCGACACCCTGACGCAACATGCCGCGACCAGTGTCACCTTTACGGTGAAGCAGGACGGGACGCCAGTTTCGGCAGGCACAGCCGTGAGCTTTACCGCCAACTCCGGCTTCCAGAATCTTCCAAGCGGAAAGAGTACCGACAGCAGTGGCCGGATAACCGTGGCGAACCTGACCGCCACGGCAAGCGGCACTCAGACGGTATCGGCCACAGTGGGCGGGCAGACGGTGAGCGTGGACTTCACGGTGACAGCGGCTTCGTACACCCTGGAAGCCTCGACCCCCAACCTGACGCAACATGTCGCGACCGGCGTCACCTTTACGGTGAAGCGCAATAACGTGGCCCTGGCGAGTACGCCCGTGATCTTTGACGTAAACCCCGACTTCACGAATCTTCCCACCGGAGCGAGTACCGGCGGCAACGGTGAGATAACAGTATCGAACCTGACCGCCACGGCAAGCGGTCCTCTGACAGTATCGGCCACGGTGGACGGGCAGACGGTGAGCGTGAGTTTCGCGGTGACGGCGGCTTCGTACACCCTGGAAGCCTCGCCCCCCAACCTGACGCAACATGTCGCGACCAGCGTCACCTTTACGGTGAAGCGCAAGAGAGTGTTGTCTAATATATAGATAATATAATTTTCTGGAGAGTGGAAAAAAGTTCAGTTGTCGTGACGGCATGCCAGATGCGCAAGGTCAGATCAACCATGTGCTGTTCTCGGGAGACGACCTTG
>BNUC01000357.1 GCA_025997075.1 Betaproteobacteria bacterium
AGTTGTTCGAATGCAGGTCAATTCCGCTATATTTCATCTTTGCCTCCTGTCGGTTAAAGCTTGTTTGCAAACTCACTTTAACCCTTCCGCCTCTCGGCGGCGGGAGGCAGGCTAGATGATTTTCAGATCACGGTTTTCGGGCGCACGCGCTCAAACAGGCGCGACAACTATATCGTTGACATTGCCTGAAGCGTCCCTGCTGCCTTTTCTACCCCACCCAGAATGGTGTCGGCGACATGCGCGGAAAAGCCCGACGGCAAACTCGCCCGAACCTCCTCAATCGCCGCAGGGGTGCGCGCCAGGATTTCCTCAATGAGCGGCTCGGCAGAGTCCGCGTAAGCGAGCTTGCGGGCCGTGCTGTTGAAGTGTCGGCGCTGGATGTTATGCATCTCGTAGTGCCGGTTCTTTCCGGGCAAAGCCATCGCCAGCCTGATTGCATACGGCGACAATTGATTGGGACCATCGCCCAGCGCCGGATAGGCCGACATGATGTCGTAGAGCCGGGTGAGTTGGAAGCGGCCACGGGGCAGTATCCGGATACTGAAATTCTTGGCATGCCCGTCAGGCGCCCGCATGAGCCAGAACAGCACTTGCGCGACCATCAGCGTTTTCATGTCCGCTTCGGCATTGACCGACTGCCTGAGCGTGGCGGACAACGCTTTGAGGCCGGGGCCGCCATCGCTCTCGTACTTCCGTAGCGGAGAACACCCCTCCACCTGACAAAAATCCTCCTGGGGTAAACGCATCAGCCACTGTCCGTCAGGCGCAACGCGCCGGTCAAAACGTTCGACAACAAGCACGCGCTGTTTGCCGAAACTGGCGATACGAACCTCGGCTACGTCCAGTCCATAGGCTTTCATCAGCCGCAGACAGAGCCACTCATTGTCGACCGAGGTCGAGAAATCCGCCTGATGTCCTCCCACCAAACCGAGAGGCAGTTTAAAAATGTGCGTCGTAGGCGTGGCGCCATGGGGCTTGCGCCACTGACCGTCCCACCACAAAAAAGCCGTCTTTTCCTGAGCGCCAGCCAGCGAAATGCGAAAATCCTCATCGGAGCTTCGGCTTGCGGCAAAGCTTCCGGGGTTAACGGTCGCGATGAGGCGGCGCTCGATGTCTTCCTCGGACAGCGGCGTTCCATCAATGCGATCAAAACCCTCGGGGAATTCGTCCTCGCCGAGCAACTGCACGGCCCCCAGGCAAGCCCGGCCGATGGCTTTCAGGGGTTCAAAGAGGGCTACCGAGCTGATTTTAGAGCGTTCGGGGACTCTACTGCGAATCGTGTCGCTGTGAGGTAACAGGTTATGGAGATAAATGTGGACGTGGTCGCCCCTAAGAGGCCGGTTCTAAAAAGTGAAAAGTAGTGGAAGGAGGGGAAGACATGACGGGAGGGTGGGGAGGCGAGGGGTTGGAATTTTTTTTTTCAAGCAGAAGACGG
>BNUC01000358.1 GCA_025997075.1 Betaproteobacteria bacterium
TGAACAGCCAGGATGAAAAAGGGATTATTAACAAATGAGGAGTTCGTGAAAATCGTCAGCAGCATTGCAAAAGGAGAATCCGGAAACCAATGATCAAGTGTGTGGCGAATAAATCAGTGTTTCCTTTATTGTTTTACTGCATTGTTTTGATCGAAGGGAAAGGAGATCTCCAATGAAATATGTCACCTTGCCGGCGGGAGAACAGGTGCCGGCCCTGGGGATGGGCACCTGGATGATCGGCGAGGACCGCTCGTCCCGTGCCGCAGAAATCGCTACCTTGCAGCACGGCATCGATCTGGGCATGACGCTCGTCGATACCGCCGAAATGTACGGCGAAGGCGCTTCGGAACAATTGGTCGGAGAAGCCATCCGTGGACGCCGCGAACGTGTGTTTCTGGTCAGCAAGGTCTATCCGTACCATGCCGGGCGCAAGGAAATGCCGATCGCCTGCGAGCGCAGCCTGAAGCGCCTGGGCGTCGATTGTCTCGATCTTTACCTGCTGCACTGGCGCGGTAGCGTGCCGCTGGCGGAAACCGTCGAGACCTTCGATCGGCTGCACTCGCAAGGCAAAATCCGGCATTGGGGTGTCAGCAACCTCGATACCGACGATATGCAGGCATTATGCGCCTTGCCCGGAGGCGGGCAGGTGACGGTCAACCAGGTGTTGTACAACCTCTCCCGCCGCGGCATCGAATGGGATCTGCTGCCATGGTGCGAAGAACGAAAAATTCCGCTGATGGCCTATTCACCGATCGAACAGGCGCGTCTCTTGCGCCATCCCGGTCTGTGCAAGCTGGCTGAAGAGCGGGGCGTGACACCGGCGCAACTGGCGCTGGCGTGGTTGCTCCACCGTGATCAGGTGATCGCCATTCCCAAGGCATCGAGTCGCGCGCATGTCGAGCAAAACTTTGCCGCGCTCGAATACAAGTTTGACGCCGAAACACTGGCCGAAATCGATTGCCTGTTTCCACCGCCAGACGAAGCCACGCCGCTCGAAATGCTGTAAATTCGCCAGGAAAACCCAATTAGCCATCAGTTCCACTAGAATAACGAGTTCGAATACCTAACCCTCTATAGTCCATGTCCTCCAGCCAGTCGCCGGCCAGGTCGCTATTTCAGTCGAACCTGTCGTTGTGTGCATCGTCCCATAAGTGCCTTGGCCGCCATGGGTAGCGCTCCGACTCCGCGCATTCCGGGCCTCAATGTTTCCAGGGGCATACTGCAGGTTCTGGTAGCGGTGATCTTTTTTTGCGTCACCGATCTTCTGGCCAAATACCTGACGCGCTTTTATCCCGTATCGATGATCGTCTGGTCGCGCTTTACTTTCCACCTGCTGCTCGTTGTCCTGCTGCTCGGGCCGCGTTACCGCAGCCGGCTGGTAAAAACAAAGCGTCTGGCGGAACAGGTTTTACGCGGCCTGCTGTTGTTTCTTG
>BNUC01000359.1 GCA_025997075.1 Betaproteobacteria bacterium
TGTCGCTCTCCCAGGGCAGACAATGCCCCCAGCTTTGAACTCCTCACCACGGCCAGCTCAAAACAACGCCACGCACTCCAACTCCTGCGGCAAATCTCGGCGTAGTCAGAATCCGGAATCCGGATAGTGCGATAACATATTGTTCTAAATAGAAAATTCTTTATTTATGGGGTGGAACTTCAGGTTAAAAATAGCGCATAGCGCGTAGCGCGCATAGGTTGTGGTGAGCGAAGCGAACCCCAACAACAGGCAAAATGGCTACATAAAATATCGTTGCCCCCGGATTGCTCTGTTAACCGTGCTTATGTTGCGGTTCGCTTCGCTCACCACAACCTATGCAAGCTGACTGTCCTCTGTCTTCTGATCACTCAAACCGCAACGCCACGATCGGGTCGAGGCTGGCGGCGCGGCGGGCGGGCATGTAGCCGAAGACGATGCCGATGGCGCCGGAGAAGAAAAATGACAGCAGATTGATGCCGGGGTCGAACAGGAAGGGCATGTTCATCAGCGCGGTGAGGCCGATGCAGACGACCAGTGCCAGCGCGATGCCGATGAGTCCGCCGAGCGCCGAGAGCGCCACCGCCTCGATCAGGAATTGCAGCAGCACTTCGTGTTCCAGCGCGCCGATCGCCAGGCGGATGCCGATTTCGCGCGTGCGCTCGGTCACCGAGACGAGCATGATATTCATGATGCCGATGCCACCGACGAGCAGGCTGACCGCCGCCACCGCGCCAAGCAGTCCGGTCAGGGTACGGACGGTGCCAGAGAGCGTTTCGGCGATCTGCTTGGTGTCCATGACGTTGAAATCGTCGTCGGCGCTTTCCGGGAGTTTGCGCCGCTCGCGCATCAGCCGGCGGATTTGCTCCATGACCGGTTCGGCGGCGACGCCGTCGCGCATCGACAGCAGCAGCATCGGCACGTCGATGACATTGCCGGTCAACCGCCGCTGGGCGGTGCGGATCGGCATCACCACCGTGTCGTCCTGATCCTGGCTCATCGCGCCTTGTCCCTTGGCTTGCAGAACGCCGATGATCTCGCAGGTGAAATTTTTCACGCGCAACTGGTCGCCGATCGGCGAGCCGCGCGGGAACAACTGCCTTCTCACCGTCTCGCCGATGACACAGACCGCTCTGCCCGCGACTTCTTCGTCATTTTCGAATGGGCGGCCGGAAGCGATCTGCCAGTTGCCGGCGATGAAATAATCGTTGCTGCTGCCGGTGACCTGCGACTGCCAGTTCTGGTTGCCGGCAACCAGCGTGACCCTGGCGCCGACCACCGGGGCGACCGCCTTCAGCGCGGGAATCTGGGTCTGCAAGGCTTCGACATCGGCCAGCTTGAAACTTTGCGCGCCCGCGCTGTCGCGGGGGCCGAGCTGCTGGCCGGGACGCAGGATCAGCAGATTGCTGCCGAGACTGGAAATCTGGTCGGACA
>BNUC01000360.1 GCA_025997075.1 Betaproteobacteria bacterium
CCCGTCCTTGACCGCCGCGACGTAGGTAGTGAAAGCGCCGGTGATGGAGTCCTGTCCGGCCATGAAGTTGCGCACGAAGCGCGGCTTGTGGCCGGGGGCGACATCGAGCATGTCGTGCATCACCAGCACCTGGCCGGAGCAATTCTTGCCCGCGCCGATGCCGATGGTGGGAATGACTAATTTGTTCGTGGTTTCCGCAGCCAATGCCGAGGGAATGGCTTCCAGCACAATCAACGCGGCGCCAGCTTCCTGATGGGCCAGCGCGCCGGCCAGAAGCTGCGCGGCGCCTGCTTCATCCCGCCCCTGTACGCGAAAGCCACCTAACTGATGCACCGACTGCGGGGTAAGGCCGATATGAGCGCATACGGGAATGCCGCGGGTTGTCAGGAAACGCACGGTCTCGGCCATGTACTCGCCGCCTTCGAGCTTGACCATCTGCGCACCCGCGGCCATCAGCGCAACCGCGTTACGGTAGGCTCTCTGCGGGCTTTCCTGGAAGCTGCCGAAAGGCAGGTCGGCGACAATCAAGGGGTGGCGGCAACCGCGAACGACACATTCGGTGTGATAAACAATCTGTTCGAGCGTGACGGGCAGCGGCGTTTCGTGTCCCTGTACGACGTTGCCGAGCGAATCGCCGATCAGGATCACGTCGATGCCGGCGACGTCGCAGGCTTGTGCGAAACTGGCGTCATAGCAGGTCAGCATGGCGATTTTTTCGCCGGCGGTCTTCATTTTGGCCAGGTCAAAGTGGGTGAGCCGCCGGGTGGCGGAGTGTGCCGATTGTGCCGATTGTGCCGATTGTGCTGGGTGTGCCAAGTATGCGGACATTATTTAGTTCCCTCTATTAAAGTATTCGCGTGGCCCGCGCATCGCCTCGATTCGCTGGACGAGGAGTAGGAAGTCGTTGGGGTCGTCGTCGACGAGATTGATGTGTTCGGAATTGACCACCATCACCGGCGCGGCCATGTAATCGTGAAAGAAGCGGGTATAAGCTTCTCCAAGCAAGGTCAGATAGTCGTCGCTGATCTCTCTTTCCATTTCGACGCCGCGTTTACGCACACGCGAGATCAAGATGTCCGGATGGGCTTGCAGGTAGATCACCAGATCGGGCGCGGGGCCGGTCTGTTGGAAAAAGCGCTCGTAAATCTGCCGATAGAGGCCGTATTCGTCGTCGCCGAGCGTCAGATTGGCGAACAGCAGTTCCTTTTCCATCAGATAATCGCAGACCACCGCGCGCGTGAAAAGCTCCGGCTGCGCCAGGTCGCGCATCTGCTCAAGACGCTGGAACAGAAAACACAGTTGCGTCTGTAAGGCATAGCGTTGAGGATCCTGGTAGAACCGGGCAAGGAAGGGATTCACCTCGGGCTGTTCGAGCAGCAGGTCGGCGTCCAGGTATTCGGCGAGACGCC
>BNUC01000361.1 GCA_025997075.1 Betaproteobacteria bacterium
ACTGGCGGCGCAAGGCACCCGCGTCAATGCCGTCGCTCCCGGTCTGATCCTGGGGACAAGTTTTCATAACACCTTCACGACCAGGGAATCCGCGGATGAAACCGTGCGCGGACTCCCGCTGGCGCGGCCAGGCAATGTCGAGGATGTCGCCCGCCCCGTGGTTTTTCTCGCCAGCGAATACGATGGCTTCATTACCGGCGCGACCCTGGATATCAACGGCGGCGTTTATTGCGCCTGATCGTAATAGAGCGTTTTACGTTTTAGTACAAGCAGCACTCATTGCTACCTCGTCATTCCGGCGAAAGCCGGAATCCAGAAATTTGATGAACGGAGCCGTTGGCCTTGGCGAGGTGTGGCGCGGCTTCGCGGGTGACCAGCATCATCGAGGTCATGTTGACGTCAATCACCGTTTGCCAGAACGCCAGATCAACTTGCCCCAACTGTCGCCGCGCAATCAAACCGCCTGAATTGTTGATGAGAACATCCAGCCCGCCCAGAAATTCGGCGGCCTGTTTGACCAGCGCAACCGCACTGCCTTCCCTGGTCAGATCCGCCTGGAAGGACTGGGCGCGACGGCCCACCGACTGGGCGTAACCAGCCACTTCTCCTGCCCCGTCCTTGTCCGAAAAATAATGCACGGCCACATCGCAGCCGGCTCTGAGCAGGCCTTCCGCAATGGCTTTACCGATTCCCTGTCCGCCCCCGGTAACCAGAGCGCGCTTTCCTGTAAGTGATCCCATGTTGCTCTCCTGTCAAATCAATAAATAAGGCTTTAATCACGATCCCCGAAACCTTCGACGTTTTAAGCCGGGAAGTGCCGGTTCTGAACAGCATTTATCCCAACCATAAAACAAATACCATGGTTGAATTCTCCCAGGCGGGTGGCCTCGAAGCGGTACTGAAGGAACTGGTCAAGGGCGGCAAGATCGACGCTTCGGTCAAGGGCTTGTTCGGCAGCATCGGGGAGCGGACGGAAAAGGCGGAAAACAAAAATACCGAGGTAATACGTCCGCTCAGCAACCCCATCAATCCCCAGGGCGGTCTTGCGGTGCTGCACGGCAATATCGGCACGGAAAGCGCCATCGTCAAATTCAGCGCCGTGGATAATGCCGCCTGGAAATTCTCCGGGAAAGCCAGGGTTTACGATTCCCAGGATGACGCCTGGAACGCCATTCTGAAAGACGAGATTGTCGCCGGCGATGTAGTCGTCATACGCTACGAAGGCCCCAGGGGTTCGCCGGGCATGCCGCACATGGAAACTTTCATGGCCGCCGTTCTGGGCAAGGGCCTGGGAACAAAAATCGCCCTGGTTTCGGACGGGCGTTTTTCCGGCGCCACCGGCGGACTGGCCATCATATAACGCACCGCGTTTTCAAAACTGCTCCGGGTGATGAAGCT
>BNUC01000362.1 GCA_025997075.1 Betaproteobacteria bacterium
GCAAACGCCTGTTCATGCTCACCGTGTTTTTTCGGGACGATTTTCGGCTCCGGCCCGATTACTTCGCTCTCAAGAAACACCACTTAAGCTATTGATTTTATTGATATGAAAATTTCGTGGAGTATGGCGATCCATCGTCCTCCCCCTTCGTGGGGGAGGATGCCCCGAATTTTGGTAAAAGCGCAGGAGAGGAGGCGGCAGAGGACAGAAGACAGAAGACAGTCAGTTACCGGCGGCTACGCCGCCGCAAGCATTACCGTCCTCTGTCATCAGTCCTCTGTCCTCTGCCTCTCCCTCTCCTGCCCCTGCCGGGGCACCCTCTCCCACAAGGGGAGAGGGAAAGCAAACGCCTGTTCATGCTTTACCATGACAAATTTCCGGATTCCGGCTTGCGCCGGAATGACGAGGTTTTTTGCGCCACACAGGTTTGCTGCTTTGGCAACAGTCTGAAACCTCGGAATTATTCTTTTTTGCGCCTGTCCTCGACGTGTTTGCTCTTGCCAATCGAACGTTCGATGCCGCCGGGTTCAATCAGCTTGACTACCGGCGTCAGCAGCAAGGCTTGCCGCAGGCGGTCGACAACGTGGTGGCGGAAACGGTCTATTTGCTCGAAGGAATCGGTGAAGGCTTCGGGCTTGAGTTCCACCATGACCGTCATGCGGTCGAGGCCGCTGTCGTTGTCGAGCACGATGCGGTAATGCGGCGTTACGCCCTGGATAAGAGCGAGCGCGTTTTCCACCTGGGTGGGGAAAATGTTGGTGCCACGCACAATCAACATGTCATCGGTGCGCGCGCGCACCTTCGCCATGCGGGCGTGGGTGCGGCCACAGGCGCAGGGTTCGGTGGTGACGGTGGTCAGATCGTGCGTGCGGTAGCGCAGCATGGGAAAGGCTTGCCGGTCCAGCGTGCTCAACACCAGTTCGCCCTCGCGGCCTTCCGGCAGCGGCTCGCCGGTATTGGGGTCGATGATTTCCCATAAAAAATGGTCTTCGGCAAGGTGATTTTGCTCGCGCGAAGAAAGGCATTCTCCACCCACGCCAGGGCCGCTCAATTCGGTCAGGCCGTAATTGTCGGTGCAGACAATGTGCATCCGGCTTTCGATCTCGCGCTTCATGCCGGGCGTGCAGGGTTCGCCGCCGAACAGCCCGACGCGCAGACTGGCGGCTTTCCAGTCGAAACCGCAGGCTTCGCCGACCTCGCACATGTGCATCGCGTAAGAAGGCGTGGAAATCAGGACGGTGGTCTTGTAATCCTCGATCATCATCAGGTGGCGTTCGGTGTTGCCCGAACCGGCGGGCACCATCATGCAGCCGAGTTTTTCGCAGCCGTAGTGCAGGCCGAAGCCGCCGGTGAACATGCCGTAGCCGAAGGCCATCTGCGCGCGGTC
>BNUC01000363.1 GCA_025997075.1 Betaproteobacteria bacterium
GCCAGCGTTCGGCTTACGGCAGCCAGCGGCGATACGACAACGCCTATATTCAGTGCATGTATGCCCTTGGCCACAAAGTTCCGGTCCCCGCCGGAATGGCCAGGTCGATGCGGCGGCAGGCGCCCGCCGTTCCCCCCGCGCCCCCTGCTTATTCGCCGCCGCCTACTGTCGATGCCAGGAGGGTTCCGGAGCCCCCTCGGGGGAACCCGCCTCCACCGCCGCCGGGTTACTGAACCACGGGTTCATTTTGTCGCCTCACTGGCATCGATTCGCATGACGATGCAGGGCAATCGCATGAATACCATTGAAATGAAGGACGACACTTCCCGCGAAGGCGGGAATCCAGTTCGTTTTCTCTAGCCCGAAAGGCTGCCAATATTTGCGGCGCGTTGCGCCAGAAAGTACGTTTCTGGATTCCCGCCTTCGCGGGAATGATGTGGGAAGGCGCTCAGAAGCTATACCTCGCCTTCAAACTCCCCGACACGCCTTCGCGTTTGCCCACGCCCCAATCCAGCGTCCAGGCCACGTAGCCACATAGATACTGTGGACTTTGTCAAATACCCTGCAAAGCAGGGCTAAAAGGTAGTCCTGATTTAAGGACACCCAAGGCGACATGAATGAGCTTACGCATCATGGCCGCGATAATAAGTTTAGGCTGAAGTTCCACCCCATAAATAAAGAATTTTCTATTTAGAACAATATGTTATCGCACTATCCGGATTCCGGATTCTGACTACGCCGAGATTTGCCGCAGGAGTTGGAGTGCGTGGCGTTGTTTTGAGCTGGCCGTGGTGAGGAGTTCAAAGCTGGGGGCATTGTCTGCCCTGGGAGAGCGACAGGTATTACGAACGATGGAGGCCAGGTCGGCCATCAGGGTAGCAAAGCTATGCACGGGCGTCGTATCCTCAAGGGTATGGCGAGCCATCTTGGTCAAGGCGGCCTGGGAGCGTGTGGCGGGCGCCACGGGGTCGCGGAAGGTCTTGGCCTCCTGGTCGGGGTCGGCAAACATCAGTTCGCGCCAGGCCTCACGCATGTGCCACTCCACGTAGTAGGCCAGCATGCACAGGAAGATATGCGAGCGTACCCGGTCGGCCAGACGGTGATGAATCGACCGCACCTTCAAGTCCATCGTCTTGAACGAACGGAAGGCTCGCTCCACGTTGGATAAGGACTTGTAGTTGCGCACACAGTCCGCCTCGCTCATTTGTTCGGCCGATACGGACGTCCGGATGATATAGACGCCATCCAATGCCGCTTCCGCGGCGATACCGTCCGTCTTGCGCTGGAAAGAGAATGAGCCCGGAGCGATTGTCAGTTCGAAATGCTTGGCCATCTTGTATTGGTGGATGACCTGGCCTACGCGCATTCCGA
>BNUC01000364.1 GCA_025997075.1 Betaproteobacteria bacterium
CGCAAGGCGCAGACTCGTTTTGTATGGGTAGAACTGACCTTGGCCCGTTCGGACAGACTCGCCCGTTCCGCCTCCAGTTCGTGCAGGAGTTCTTCCCGATGCGACTTCTGGCGCTTGGCTTCCAGCGGATTGAAGCAGACGGCGTAGCGTCGCCGCCGCTCCCCGTCGCCGAGAATGACTTCTTTGACCTCCAGATTCTCGGCGACGGTGTGGTAGCGGCCCGGGCGCGATAACACCTGTTCGGTGACTTCGTCGCCTCGGCGCATTGGCATGGCCAGCAGGTATTTGCCGCCGCCTCTGGATAAGGTCTGCAGGTTGGCTTGCGAGACCATGCCCGCATCACCCACGAAGAGGCAGCGGGTGAGTCGCCAAGCACGCAGGTCGTCCTTGACCTGAGCCACCGTGCTCACATCCACCGTGTTGCCGGGAAAGACCCAGTGCCGTACCGGGAATCCGTCCCGGGTGACGGCCAGGCCGACGACGATTTGCGGTACGTCGCCCCGACCGTTTTTGCTGTGACCCCGCTTTCTTGGCGCGGTGTAGGATTTCTTGCCGGCCGCTTGGCTGCCCTGGACATTTCCGTTCGGGTCGCCTCTGTCTTCGTCGTCGATTTCGAAGTGCAGCGAGGGGGTGTCGTAGAAGATGACTTCGACGTCCAAGTTGAGCAGGTCAGCGACCCGGTGGAAGAGGGCTTGTTCGATGGCTTCCTTGTTCTCTTCCAGGAAATCCATGGCGCGGTAGAGTTGATGCCGTTTTAAGTCCTGCGTCCCTTCGATGTGGGCGTCTTCCTTGAGCCATTGTTCATGGCAGTAGAGTTTTGAGCTTGGGGCGCAGGCGCGATTGGCGACCAGGGCGAACAGGGCGCGCTCAACATCAAATCCGAGATGTCGTGTGTCCGCTTGTTGCCGCACGATGGTGTCGATGCCCAGTTGCTTCCAGAGGGTTTCGAGAACATAGAGGTCGCCGTAGGGCCAGGCGCAGAGCAGGCGCCAGTCTCCGTCAGCCGTGACGATTTCTTCCGGCGAGCAGCGACGCAGGATGCTCTTGGCCAGACGACGCAAGCGCAGGACGACCTCGGGGTCGTCGGAGCGCCCGCAGTTATGTACGATGCTCGCTTGCGATCTTCCCTTGGCGGCGTCCCAGACGTTCTCTGCCAGTTGCAGATAGGTCACGACGCTGCCATCTGTCCGCCGTTGTTTGCTCTCGCGTAGATACATGGCCCCTATCGTAGCGGCTTTCTGGAGAGAAAATCAACAATCCATGTATCTAGGCTTTCGGCGCTTTGATGCCAGGAAACCCGCACCGTTTCTAGGGGTCACTCAAAATTGTGCATCGAAAGTGTCAAAGTCGGG
>BNUC01000365.1 GCA_025997075.1 Betaproteobacteria bacterium
ATCCCCCAGCAAACTGCTTTCCGTGGCGGGGGTCAAATCAGCCACCACGGTGCTGGAATATTTTTCCTATTTTGAAGCGGCCTACCTGATTCATCTGGTGCCCTGCTTTGCCTGGTCCGCCAAGGCCCGGAGCCTTGCGCCCAAGAAACTGTACATCGCCGATGCGGGAATCATAAAAACCGGGACCGCGTCTTTTACCGGCAACCATGGCGCCCTGCTGGAAAATTTTGTCTTTACCAGCCTGCGGCCTTACACCCGGGACCTTTTTTATTTTGCCGATAAAGACGGGGAGTGCGACTTCATCGTGAACCCCCATGGGAAACGGCCCCTTTGCATTCAGGCTACCCTGGAACTGACGGCAGATGATGAGCCCCGCGAAATCCAGGGCCTTCTGGCGGCGCTCAAATTTTTTGATCAGGACGAGGGAATCATCCTTACCCGGAATACTGAAGACCTTATTCTGGAACAGGGCAAGCGGATTCGGGTTATCCCGGCCTGGAAATACGATTTTACGGGGATAAGTGAATAACGGGGAATGGACCGGTTAAATATTAGCGCCGTGTGGCGCGGGAGAGTCAAACTCTGACTGCATCCCTCCACATATGCCGCAGATATTACCCTAATTCTATCGACAGAACACGGAATCCGTGAGGTTCAATCGTATACTCCGGAATACGGTCATCCCCGGGGGATGCTTCAAAAAGGCCGCCTTCCGGGACGGCACGGATTTGACACCGGACTCCTGCAGGGACATCCCCGATTAATTCCCGGATGGTAGGCGACTCGGTAAGAGGAGTATCATTCCAATTTATAATGGTAACCCGGTGGGCGCCTTCGCCGGTTCTTTTGTCCAGTATATGGGGATAGCGCCGACAAAAGAGATCACGTGGGATGAAAGAACCTTCCCTTTTGGAACCTAAAAGGTTTTTTAATTTCAGTATCTTGCCGGCGGCCAACTGGGGCAGATCGTCCCCAAGAAGGTTTATCCCGCCGATGGCCTGAAAAACAGCCAAAATAGTATCCGCTTCAGAAACAGTAAAAGTACCCTTCGCGGCATTTTTGGGATGCCCCGCAACCCGTCCCGGTTCCCCTTCGTCCTGGCTCCTGATAATAATGCAGTCCGTATCGTTGATCCACCATTTCTGATGCATCCAGTACCGCAGGATATTCTTCTTGAAGGTCCGCTTGAAGCTGTCCCAATTCGCGCCGATATCGTTGCTGGTGCGGTTTGCGTCAGCGATGCCCAGGGTGGGGCCGTAATGCCCGCCGCAGGCAATGATAAAGGTCCTGTCCCCTGCGCCCCTGCGAACCGCTTCCATGCCAAGCCTGAGGGCCTCGGCACG
>BNUC01000366.1 GCA_025997075.1 Betaproteobacteria bacterium
TATGTGGTTCAAAAATCTTCAGGTACTCCGTCTGCAAAACCCTGGCAAATTGACGGTGGAAGCGATCGAAGAACAGCTTTCGAATCGCCCTCTCCAGCCTTGCGACAACAGTCTTCCGTCGAGTCTCGGCTGGGTCCCTCCGTGCGCGGATGGTGCGTTGGTGCATTCTATCAATAGGCAATGGCTGATTGCCCTTGGCGTCGAACAAAAATTTCTGCCGACATCCGTCGTCAAACAACATGCCAACGACCGGGTACGGCTTATCGAGGAAAATGAAGGACGCCGTGTCGGCCGCCGGGAACTTCGCGACCTCCATGAATCGATCACCCAGGAATTGCTGCCACGCGCCTTTGTCGGCAAACGCACGACCTATTGCTGGATCGACCCGGTCAACGGCTGGCTGGTAATCGACGCCGCCTCCCCGGCCAAGGCCGACGAGTTGCTCGAACTCTTGCACAAGTCGGTGGACAATCTTTCGCTCTCGCCTCTAAAAGTCGTGCAGTCCCCCTCTTCGGCCATGACGGGCTGGATCGCCAATGGAGAAGCCCCGGCGGGTTTCTCAATCGACCAGGATCTGGAACTCCGTTCGGCGGAAAACGCCATCGTGCGTTACGCCAAACACCCGCTGGACGGAGAGGAAATCCCCCAACATATCGCAGCCGGCAAGATCGTGACCCGCCTGGGGATGACCTGGGGAGACAAGATATCGTTCATTCTGGACGACAAACTACAAATAAAACGCCTGGGTTTCCTGGACATCCTCAAGGAATCGAGCGATGGACAGGCGGAAAACGAGGAAGAACGCTTCGATCTCGACTTCACGCTCATGACGGGCGAACTCGCCCATCTGTTCGACGACCTGCTGGAAGCTCTCGGAGGAGAGATTCCCGCTGATTGAACCGATGTCCGGTAACAGGCTACGTGACGCCAGGCAAAAATCAAGCCGCAGATCAGTCGAACAACCCCGGCTGAAGCGGTGCCAGGTTTTCGCGTTTGATGGTAAAACGCACTGCGACACCGCGACGGCCGATTCCTTCCACCACCATGCGCCCGCCACACGCTTCCGCCACGACACGCACGTTATACTCATCTTTCGTCAATCGACTGGAATGGCCGACATAGGCAGCGATAGTCCCGATTTGCGGAAGCCACGCCGATTTTTTTCTTTTCATATCCTGTAACCTGCCATCAAGCTCATCACGCTACTCTGCCGCAACAACAAGAAGCCAGGCGCCAAAACTCAATAGTATAAAAAGAATCAACCCATGGAACGGTAAGTTTTGGGGAAATTGCCATTTTCCCCATACTTTTCTCCGCCCTTTCCCCAGAAGCCACT
>BNUC01000367.1 GCA_025997075.1 Betaproteobacteria bacterium
CAGGGTATCCACCCCGCCCGCCAGCACCCAATCCGCCAGTCCGGCTCGCAGCAGGCGCGCGCCGCTGATAAGCGCCTTGGCGCTGGACGTGCAGGCCGTCGAAACGGTATAAGCCGCTCCCTTCACCCCCAAAACCTGCGCCAGCATTTGCGCCGGGGAGCCGAGCTCCTGCTGAAAATAATGGTATTCCGCGGGCCAGACGCCCGTTTGTTGCCAGACGCGCACCGCGCTCTCGCTCTCGAAAATCCCGGAAGTGCTGGTGCCAAGCACCACCGCGACGCGATCAGGCGGCAGTCCGGCCACCCGGCGGCGATAATCCGCTTCGATCCGGGCAAAGGCCGCCAGCAACAGGGCGTTGTTACGCGAGCGTTGTTCCCTGGGCAAAAACCGGATATCGGGCAGAACGGCATCCACGTGGCCCAGACACAATTCCCGCCCCGGACTATAAGCGTCGCTCCTCCGCATTCCAGGGGCGAGACCAGAAAAAAGCGCCTCGCGAATGTCTGGCAGCGTGTCACCCAGAGCGCACAAAACGCCGGGCGTGTGAAGATAAACCTTAGAATTCATGCGAATCCAGAATCAATTGATAACCCGAAGCGCGATGCTCGACCGTCACCCGCCCTCGCCAGGGCGAACCGGAAAAATAATCAATGACAAGCTGCGTGACGCCATTCTCGGAAATCTCGCGCCGCCGGAAATTATCCCCCTCTGATACCTGATACCTGACACCTAATTCCTGAACCTCCCAGCCTTCCGGCAACGCCCGCCGCAGATATTCCAGCGGCGCGGCGACCAGCAACAGGTCGTTCACCATGCGCTTGCCTGGCGGCGCCATCGGCAATGGCCGCGTTTCATTGACCGTTTTGCCGTCATATTCCAGACTCGCAAGGCGCATCCCGAACGCCAGCGCGACGAGATTGAGCTTGCCCTCGGCAATTTCCACGACCGTTTCCATGCTTCTTTCCCCGCCCGGCCAGCGCATCGAAAGCCGCTGCTCGACCGTGCGCTCACCCAGAACGGCTGGCGCGATGGTGAGGACTTCCGGCGCAAGCGCCATGTCCTCCAGCCGCGAGGAGGCGGCGCAACCGGTAAGGAGCGCCACTCCCAGGGACACGATACAAATCAAACGGGCGAGCATGCCGCTCCAACAATGATGGTCTGTGAAAATTACAAGCGGAGGATTTTAGATGATTGCTGACCTCGCGTGGGATTGGATTCTGTTATCAAGCTGCTTTCCTTGCCCGATACTTCTGCAAGCGGCTATCGGGGCTGTGCGGCAACGTGTATTCAATCAATCCCGCTTCCAGCAGTTCCTTGATGCTCCGTTT
>BNUC01000368.1 GCA_025997075.1 Betaproteobacteria bacterium
GGATTGACCGCAGTGCTCCGCAGGAAATATTGTTCATCATTTCAACAACATTCATCGTAAAACTAACTCCGGTTGCAACCCCGCCCGTAAGAAAGGTGGGAGCCATACCCCTTTCTTACGGCCGGGGTTTCGGCGACCGTTTTGGGAGGGGTGCAAACCCCTTCCAAAACATGTTAGACCGACAGGCCTGAAGGCCTGTCGCTTATTTCTTGCTGAAACAATCGATGACTGTAAAAAAGCATATAAGGAAAGTAAGGAATTTAAGGAGGAGTACCTATATGGAAATGGAAATTGCAAAACTGACTTCCAAAGGGCAACTCACCGTACCTGTTACCATTCGGAAAAAGTTACGCCTCAAGGAAGGAGATAAGGTCGTTTTTCTTTCGGATGCCGACGACGAAATCCGTATTGTCAACGCCTCTATTCTGGCTCTCGAAAGGGTTCAGAAAGCCTTTGCCGGCGAAGCGGAACGGCTTGGCCTGAAAACGGATCAGGATGTTGTGGATATGGTAAAAGAAGTCCGCGCGGAAATGAGCCGGGAACGCTATGCGAACCCTGATTGATACGAATATCGCGCTTTCCGCGATTCTTTCTCCAAACGGGCGCGCGTTGTCGTCTCCCATCCCCGTCATTCCCGCGAAGGCGGGAAACCGAAAGCGTCTGTATCCCGCCAGCTCAACGGTCTGCTTCGCGAGCCCGTCTCGTTATGCCGAGTGTTTCCGGTGCTTTATCCAGTTCGTTTTTCCAGACAGAATGGCTGCAAATCAAAAAATGATGGCGCGTTGCGCCGAAAATACGCCTTCTGGATTCCCGCCTTCGCGGGAATGACGGGGAGGGAGTTGCTTTTGACCCCTGTTGTTTTATCGCAAGGCTTGCCAGCCATGAGAGATGTAAACGATTTGCCTATCCTGGCATCCGCCATGATGGGCGATGTTGATTTGCTGCTTACTGGAGATAAAGATTTTGAGGTTCTTGATATTGAGCGGCCTGTGATTCTTTCTCCATCCAGGTTTATGGAATTGTACGCACAAACTTAAAGCGGGAAAAAATGGGGACGGGCCACAATTTCTTTTCACATTTTCATACTGCGGCAAGCCTTCCTCGTGTTTCATGCAACAAGCCTCCACATCACATAGAGTCATTTTCAGCTTCGCCGTAAAGGATATTGAGCGCGGTTTCCATGCCGCTGTGTTAAAAAATTGTGGTCTGAAAATCATCTAGCCTGCCTCCCGCCGCCGAGAGGCGGAAGGGTTAAAGTGAGTTTGCAAACAAGCTTTAACCGACAGGAGGCAAAGATGAAATATAGCGGAATTGACCTGCATTCGAAC
>BNUC01000369.1 GCA_025997075.1 Betaproteobacteria bacterium
GACGTTCGATCGGCACGCCATGCACTTGGCGATAAATCAGATCGAGCGTTCCGCCGTGCGAAACGACGGCGAGGGTTTGTCCGGCATGCTGCCGCGCCAGCCGGGACAGGCAGGCGGTAATGCGATCGAGATGCTGCCGCAGGCTCTCGCCGCCCGGAAGAACATCGTCCGGCTGGCGGGCAGCCAGCCGGCGCGCCACGTCGGCATCGTCCGCCAGGATTTCTCCATGCGTTTTGCCCTCGCAACAGCCGAAATTCCTCTCCCGCAACTCCGGTTCGAGTTGCACCGGAAGTCCCCGCGCGTTGGCGAGCCCTTGCGCCGTCTGTCGGGCGCGCAACAGATCGCTGCTGTGGATCGCATCAAAATGTTGCCCTGCCAGCCGCTTCGTCAGCGCTTTGGCCTGCGTCAGCCCTGTCTCGTTGAGCGGGAGATCACGGTGCCCCTGGATACGCAGTTCAGCGTTCCATGCCGTCTCTCCATGGCGAATCAGGCAGATTCTTGTTTCTTTTTGTACTACATCTTGCACAACCGGCTCCTTTTTTCAATTCACTCCAATTCACATTGGAACCGATACTTTGTCGCTTTGTTGACTGCGCCTTGCCGTGTTACAGCACTGTCTTCGGCTCGGGGCCTTGTCTCCGCGTCTCGTTTCCAATGCGAACTGGGATTAGTTAAAAATGCTTTCATAACAATGATGTATCTCTTTTGTGAATAAGGCCCAATCCTCCCGGTCATGACAAATTTATGCGATAATCGCAAGTTGTTTGCAGGCCAGCGCAACAAAAACTCCCACAAGGATTCTATATCGCCTGTTGTAAGTTCACGGGTGCAATCCACCTGTTTTCTTGTCCTTGCAAACGTACAAAATTCAGGATTCTGTCACCAGACAATGGAAACGCTGAAGAATCTCAAGCGTTTCCCAAGGATTTTTTCTGTGAAAGCTTTACTTACGCTATCGCGTCATATCGACGCGTTGACCGAGCGGATCGGTAAATCGGCCATCTGGATCGTGCTGATCGTTGCGCTCGTCAGCGCCGGTAACGCCCTGATGCGCCATTCATTCAACGTCAGCTCCAATGCCTTTCTGGAAATCCAGTGGTACCTGTTCGGTCTGATCTTCTTCCTGTGCTCGGGTTACACGCTGCTGCGCAACGAACATGTACGTATCGACCTGCTCACCAGCAGACTCTCCAGACGCGGGCGGACGTGGATCGATATCCTCGGCATCCTGTTCTTCCTGATGCCCATGGCTTTCATCATCATGCTGCTCTCCTGGCCGGTGTTCATGCACGCATTCGAATCGGGCGAGATGTCCAACAGTCCCGGCG
>BNUC01000370.1 GCA_025997075.1 Betaproteobacteria bacterium
GGCGGCGCGCTGTCGGGGAAAGCGTTCCGGGCTACGCCCTCCACGCTTTCCCCGACAGCGCAAGAACCGGGTTCAGAGGCAAAATCAGCATACAAGGGCGGAAAAGCGCAGCGCATTCCGCCGGATGGATTCTCAAAAGGACTATCAAAGGACCAACAACCAGCTGCCGGAGTGCGGGCAGGGAATTGAGATGTTTAGACATTCTACATTCGGCGGAAGGCGCTACGCTTTTCCGCCCTACGCGAGCTGTGTCGCTGTTTGCACAGGCGGAATACTGGGACTTGTTTCAGCGATGAGCGGTAATAATGATTACAGCTACGTCGGCATGATCTCCGCCGCCGCTGTGACTTTGTGCGGAGTGCGCGGAATGACTTCAGACGGGATTTCCCCCTTGTTTTCTTTTTTCATGCCGTATCGCCACAAAAAAGACATTTAGCGCGGCGGAGACGGACAACATGGATACTATTGTCGGCGTCGGGGGCTGTGGTGTGCGGGTTGTCGATTATATCGCCCGAAATACTCCGGGATTCAATCTTGCGGCTATCGAAAAAGAGAAATCCGTACTTGACCGTTCGCTCGCCAGCCATAAGCTGTTTATCGGCGAGGAAGGAATGAGCGACAGCGAGCTTTTTTACTTCGGCGTGTATCTCGCCGAAAAGCATCGCAAAAAAATTATTTCGTTTCTCCGCGGGTTTCAGGCGCTTGTTTTTGTGGCGGGGTTTGGACAGACCAGTTCGGGTATGTTGCCGGTGATGGCGGCGGCCGTAAACGATTTGGGAATACCAATGAAAGCGATCGTCAGCATACCGTTCGGGTTTGAAGGCAAGCTCTGTGCCGCGCGCGCGGAGCGGGGAATCAGCGTGTTGCAAGCCGAAAACATTGATATGTGCGTTTTGAGTATGGGTGCTGAAACAGCGTGGCTCTCGAAGTTTGCGACCTTTCGGGATGCGATGGAGAAGATGGATGAAATCATGGCGCGGCGCGCGGTTGAAGCTGTAGGTTGGGAAAGCGAAGCGCATCCCGACAATCGTAAATAACGGCGCGAATGCGCCGCAAAATGGCATTACCGTTTGATTTGCGACTCCGCTCGAAATGAACGATTGTCGGGATGCGCCGCTTCGCGGCTTTCCCAACCTACGCTTGCTTGAGAGGGTTTCCCTGGGAGCGCGGGCGTCCCGCCCGCTGGTTTAGAAGAGCGGGCGAGACGCCCGCGCTCCCAGGGTGAATCCCCCATCATTCCCGCGAAGGCGAGAATCCAGAAAGCGTACTTTCGGCGTAGCGCGCCACCAAGCCTTTACACCTTGAACTGGGCGATCGTG
>BNUC01000371.1 GCA_025997075.1 Betaproteobacteria bacterium
TTAGGCACTGCTTGGAAATAAACTTTCCAATATAGATTGATTATAGTATACTAAAGGCATGAATAGTGCTTCAGCAGAAAGAATTCGCCAGACACTGCCCTTATTAGATGAAAGGCAGAGGCGACTGTATCTAGCCAACGAGGCCAAAGCCATAGGTTATGGCGGAGTAACGCAAGTAAGCAAAATATCGGGCGTGTCCCGAGTAACAATAACGCGGGGTCTAAAGGAGGTAGCCAAGAGCGGTTCTGTCCCATTAAAAGACAAGCGTGTTCGTAAAGAGGGAGGAGGACGCAAGTTAACGGAAGAAAAGGATCCCTCTGTATTACGAGACTTGGAATTGCTGCTTGCCACAAGCACCAAAGGGAACCCGATGAATCCTTTGTTGTGGAGTAGCAAGAGCATGCGCAAATTGGAAAGTGCGCTGAGAGACAAAGGACATATCGTAAGTGACACCACCCTGGCGGTGCTATTGAAGATGCAAGGCTATAGCTTGCAATCGAATAAGAAAGAGTTAGCGATGAAACCAAGTCATGTCGATAGAGATGCGCAATTTGAGTACATCAATCAAAAAGCAAAAAGCTACCTGGAGAGAGGGGAACCGGTCATCTCAATTGATGCCAAGAAGAAAGAGAACATAGGGAACTTCAAGAATGCGGGAGCTGAGTATAGGAAAAAAGGAGAAGCCGCCAAAGTGCTAGACCATGATTTCCCGATAGAGGAACTCGGGAAAGCGACTCCCTACGGCATCTATGACATCATGAAAAACGCAGGATTTGTAAATGTTGGAGTGAGTGGCGATACAGCAGAATTTGCCGTCGAGAGTATACGCAAGTGGTGGGAGAGGATTGGCTCGAAAAGATACCCCGACTCAAAGAGCCTATACATTACTGCGGATTCAGGAGGAAGCAATGGATATCGAGTGCGGTTGTGGAAGGTAAAGCTTCAAGAATTATCAAATGCCACGGGCCTGGATTTGGTTGTTTCTCATTTCCCAGCCGGCACGAGCAAATGGAACAAAATAGAGCATAAATTATTCTCTTTCATCAGCAAGAACTGGAGAGGAAAACCCCTCCTCAGTCTGGCCGTGATTATTAATCTGATAGGGGCAACAAGCACTAAAACGGGATTAACAGTTGAATGTGTCGCCGACCATGGTACGTACAAAAAAGGAATTTCGGTGTCAGATGAAGCATTGGCTGCTGTGAATATGGTGCCCGATGAGTTTCATGGGGAATGGAACTACACAATTAAGCCAATTCTAAAATCACTTAATTTGTAAAGATTATTTTCAAGCAGTTACTTA
>BNUC01000372.1 GCA_025997075.1 Betaproteobacteria bacterium
GTTAGGAACTGTGCATAAATAACCTATTCAATTTTACTTCTTTATCAACATATAATTCCAACTCTCAAACGGGGCAATTTTGATGATAGGGAGTACGTTAAATTGTTCATCCGTGACCTTCTTTGATAGTTCGTACTGAGTGCTGTCGGTTTGACAAATGACTTTGAGACCTGTGGTCGTTGTCGTTGAACCGATGAGATTCACTGCTGTTTTTATATCAATAAGCGGTTTCCCTTGCCAATTCTTTGAGATGAAGCAAAAAAGCTTGTGCTCGATTTTATTCCATTTTGACGTCCCTGGAGGGAAGTGAGAGACGTGTATTTCTAATCCAATACGCTCGGCAAGTTGTGCAAGTTGGTGTTTCCACAGTCTGAGTCTGTTGCCATTGCTACCGCCGCAATCGCAGGTGATGAGTAGTTTTTTAGCTTTCTGAAAAGTATGCTTTCCGAGCGTTTCCCACCAACGCGATAGGCTCTCAACGGCAAACTCCGCTGTATCGTGACTGATTCCAATATTTACAAATCCCGTGTTATGGTTGAGATTGTAAACGCCATAGGGCGCAATTTTTCCCAGTTCGGCTATCGGGAAATCATGGTCGAGAACTTTGCGAGGATCTTTGCTTCTGCGATACTCGGCGCCGTTGTTCTTGAAATTGCCGAGGTTCTCTTTCTTCTTCGTATCCACTGAAACGACGGGCTCGCCTGCCTCAATAAATTGTTTGGCTTTGTTATTGATAAACTCGAACTGGGCATTCCTGTCTGGATGCGCTTCGCCTACCTGTAACATTTTCTGATTGGTCTGTTTGCTGTAACCCATATCTTCCAGCACCGTGCCAACCGTTTTGAAACTGACCTTTATCCTGTATTCCTTCAGAAGCGTCCCTTGTATCTTTCGAAGACTTTCTGTCGTCCAGGAAAGTACCTTTTCGGGGGTACCATAGGTGGAGGCGTCTACTATTTCGTGTATCTTCTCTTGCAGGTTGGGGATGTTATCCTCAACACAATGCCGCCCACCGCCTGTCTTGCGCACTCTGGAAACATCAATGGCCTCGCCTCCCTCAAGCTCTATCAGGCCTGTACGAATTGTTGTTCGTGACACGCCGCTCAATCGGCTCACTTCGGATACACCACCCCAACCATACGCTTTTGCTTCACTTGCGAGAAATAGTCGTCGTTGCTTCTCGTTTAAAAGTGGCATCATTGCCGCTATCCGATTTTCCATGGGCCGTACCCCCTTTTTACGTGATACGACATTATATTACCTTGCATTAAATTGTATAATTTATTTTTTTACAATTCCTTA
>BNUC01000373.1 GCA_025997075.1 Betaproteobacteria bacterium
GCTGCAAAAGCACTTTAAATGCTCGTCATGGTGAGGACGCGCTCCCGGTAAAACCGGAAGCGCAAGGCCATCGCACGCTTGCTGGCTTTCTCTGCCATCTGCCGTTTCACTACCGCGTCAGTGCAGCATTAGCGCCTGAATCTTTTCAATCGAAAGTCCGGTCAGTTCCGCGATATCTTCGATGGAATCTCCTCTTTTCAGGGCGTTACGCGCGACTTTTTCCAGGCCTTTTTCCAAGCCTTCTTCCCTTGCCGCCCGCTCTCTGGAATCCATATCCCAGCGCATTTTATCCCGTGACTCCGCCAGCATCCGCGTCCGTTCGTCTTCCGAGAGCGTCATCAGTTTGGCGACGACCTTTTTTACTTCGGGGTTCTTTTCTGCAAGCATGTCCAGTTCCTCCTTACTTTCCGCCTTCAAAAATCCCATCCAGTCCCATAGCGTCGTGCCGTCATCCTTGGGCAATTTCGGTAATTCCAGCGTGTTGATTTCCAATAAGTCGGTGAATTCCGACCCGCTTTGCGCATCGTGCAGCCGGTAGCGGTTATGGTAGCTTGAATTCTCTTCAATCAGCGTGAAATCAGCAATCAGGATGCAGATGGCGGGCTGGATTGTCTGATAGCGCTCGCCTTCGCCGATCTGTTCCGTGACCATTTTTGCCAGGTAGAAAACGATTCGCTGACGCAGATCGCGTTGATTGCTCACCTGGATTTCAACGTCGATTACTCTGCCGGAACGGGTCTTGAGCTTCACGTCCAGAATGCCCAGCTTGTCGTCCCAGCCTTCACGCGCCAGATGCGGATCGGCCAGGGTGACTTCTTCGTAGTCCTCGGCGGGGATGGAGAGCGCGGACTTCAGGAAATTGGTCAGAGGCTCGACATCCCGGCTGTCGCCAAACAACATCTTGAAGACCGCGTCGTTGAGTGGGGATAAAAAGGGTTTGGGCATGGCCAGACATTTTGATGAGATGACGGAAAGCATTGTAGCCTGATGCCGCCTTCATGGGAACGACGAAGGAGAACGGTCACCGGAGGGCGTAATCGTAGCTCGCTGGAGGGCCTTCGGCCTTTTCCCTATGTGCCCCGAGCAACCGTGAAAAACCACAAACCGTAAACAATCTATAGATTCAGTAAAAAATTTACGCTCTTTGTTTTCCTACCGCTTGAGGTCTGCGGACTGCTTGGTGATGGCTACGTCCAGAACTGCCATCAAGGCAGAGGGAGGTACATCAAGCGCCCGGCAAAGCGCAATGATATTCCGTAGGGAAATATTTTTTTCGCCGCGCTCCACCGTGCCAAGATAG
>BNUC01000374.1 GCA_025997075.1 Betaproteobacteria bacterium
GGAATGAAAAATCTCGTCGGCAAATCATGCACCATGACCGCCTGCCTTCTATCTCGGAAGCTTGGGCTTGGCTTACCCAGGCTCGTATCCTTTTGCGCAGATTGTTCGTGTTTTGAAAATACCCTCTCAGGCCTGTCGGTCTAACGTGTTTTGGAAGGGGTTTGCATCCCCTCCCAAAACAGTCGCCGGAACCCCGGCCGTAAGAAGGGGGTATGGTTCCCACCGCCCTGTAGGGCGGGGTTTCAACCGGAGTTAGTTTTACGATGAATTACAAGGGAACACGGGCGACAATACGAACTTTTTTGGTGCAAATCGCACTCTATTGGCGCCAATAGTGTGCAAGGTGAAGTCGATACACTCAGCAGCAATATATAATCCATAGAGAAACAAGCAGGGCCAGAATGGTTTTGCGCTTCTGCTCCATTTTCTGCCCCATTTCCAGACAAGCCAGCGAATGATGCCAAACGAAACAGAAAAAATAGCGCCGCGCACAACCCGGCAAAGCGAGTCTTCATCAATCAGCGCACAGGTCTATCGCCAACTGCGCAGCGCCATTATTCGTGGAGAAATCCTTCCTGGAGAGGCGCTTTCCGAATCGGAAACCGCGCGCCAGTATTCGACCAGCCGGCAACCTGTCCGCGAAGCATTCATCAAGCTGGCCGAAGAACGTCTCGTCAGCGTTTTGCCGCAACGCGGTACCTTTGTCGTCAAAATTTCCGTCGCCGAAGTCCTGGACGCCCGTTTCGTCCGCGAAGCCATCGAAGTTGCTGTAACACGGGAAGCCGCAACGTCCGCGACGCTTTCCGCCATACAGGAATTGCGTAACCTGATCGAAAGACAGCGCGCGGTCGAACCGGGTCACAATGTCGAATTCCTCGCCCTTGACGAAGAATTTCATCGTACCCTCGCATTGTCGGTAGGCCGTGCACATGCCTGGGTAGTCATTGAAAGCATCAAGGCGCAGATGGATCGAATCCGCTACCTCAGCCTGAACGACGCAACGCCCATTCATTTGATCATCGAACAACACCAACGCATCATTGATGGAATCGAGGCGGCCGACCCCACTGCAGCCGCAGCCGCCATGCGCAACCACCTGCTTGAGATTACCCTGTCGTTGCCGAATATCGCCGCCCGCTTCCCGGAACTGTTCGCGACGGATTGTTAATTGTTAGGCACTGCTTGGAAATAAACTTTCCAATATAGATTGATTATAGTATACTAAAGGCATGAATAGTGCTTCAGCAGAAAGAATTCGCCAGACACTGCCCTTATTAGATGAAAGGCAGAGGCGACTG
>BNUC01000375.1 GCA_025997075.1 Betaproteobacteria bacterium
AGCAGGCTTCAAACACTTGGGCGTCCAACACTCGGAATACCCGACTGAAGGTGTCGTGTGACGGTGTTCCATGCGACAGCTTCAGATACTTCTTGAGCCACGCTTCGTTGTCTTCTCCCCATTCCGCCACATCGACCCAGGTATCCGCGCCGCACATCACTGCACATAGCGCGATCAGGATCATTTCGTGCAAATCGTGCCGTCGGGCGGGTCCCCGACGTGGATATTCCACCCTGGAAAACACTCCTATCAATGTCATGATGCCTCCCGATAAAAATCGAGAGTAGACCAGATTGGCTTAGGGTTTACAATACTACGTCATAACTGCTTGAATGTAAACGTTTTATTTCAACTGTTTACGACATCTGCGTATGCAATAGCCCTGTTGAAATCCCAGGGTAATCGCACACGCAGAAGTCATAAGTCATAAGTCATTGTATCGAAGAGCATTGTCCAATGGGGTAAGACCGAGCAAAGAAGCGCGGTACTCTGGGATTCGGTCAGCGGTTTTGCATCGGGAACGTAAGCTGCGCTTGGGATAGGTGGAATCCCTGCGCAAGAGCGAGAGCGCGAACTTGCGCAAGGTCGAAAAGTTCCGTGGGGCATGGCCCTTGCGTACCCGGCACTCGTCTTCACGGAAGGTGACATCGAGAATCCAGTGCAGGCTGTTTTCGATTTCCCAGTGATTCCGTGCCGCCTTGGCGAAAGCTTCGGCGGAGACGATGCCTCGACTGCCGATAGAGAAGGCTCGCTCACGGGAGATTTTGCCTGCGATGTCTCGCTCTCGCTCAATCATCCCGATTCCGGTGAGTTTCGGCCAACGTGGCCGGATGGCTTTGTCCAGCCAGGAGAGGTCGGTGATCCACAGCGCCCGTCGGATTTCAATCCGCCCATGCCCTTTCTCGACCGTCTCGTACCGACTGACAGGCATACGACCCAAGCCCAGGATATCGCCTTCGGCAAAGAATTCGTCTACCGCTTCGGCCAGACAGGGTTGGTTGTCTTTGACCGCCAGAAGATAGTCGCCGCCTCGTTCCAGTATCTTCTGCGCGATCTCCGTTTGACAGCCCAAGGCATCGATTGTGACGATACAGCCTTTGAGGCTTAGCGTTTCAAGAAGCGCTTTGATTCCGGTCAGTTCATTGCCTTTGCCTTGGGTGCCTTCCTGGGCAAAACATAATCCACTGGCCGTGGCATAGGCGCTGATCATGTGCAACGCCGTGTTCGGTCCGTCCTTCGACCCACGGACGGTCTTGCCGTCAATCGCCACGACCCCTTCGACAATAC
>BNUC01000376.1 GCA_025997075.1 Betaproteobacteria bacterium
TTCGCGTTTGCCCGCATAGCCTTGCACGCTTATATCCAGCGTCCAGCCTTGGGTTTTTGTCGTGGGATTCAGCGTTACGCCGAGTTCCAGCATGCCGCTGTCGCCCTTGAGTTTGGGGGCGTCGAGTTTGTAGCCGTGGATGCTGGCTTTGACCTTGCTGTCGTATTCGTGTTCCCAGGCGACTCCGGCGTAGGCGCGGGTCTGTTGGTTCAGGGTGGTGCTCCATCTTGCGCCTAGTCTCGTTCTTTGGGAGTCCACGGCTTTGAACTTCACCGTTTCGCCCGTGGTGAGTTTTACGCTGTCGCTGTTTTGGCGGTTCCAGAGGTATTTGGCGTAAATGTCCAGTTTGTTTTGTTCGTTGAGCTTGAAAATATAACCCACGCCCAGATGGCTGCCGAGGTAGCCGGATTGGGCGTTGTAGGCGGCGGCGCGGCCGAAGCCGTCGTGGAGGTTGCTGTGAAAGTCGGTAGTGACTTTGCCGGCTCTTGCGGTGGCTTCGAGATAGAGTTGGCCGGTGGGGGTTTCCGTAAAAGCAAAGCGCCCCAGTACGCCACCGCCGGTGTATTTGGTGTCGCCCTTGCCGTGAACGCTGGCGGCGTTGGCGAAGCTGTTGTGGCTGTCGTAGTCGCCTTGGCCGTGTTCGATGAAGACGCCGGCGCTTAATTTGCCCGAGTCGGCGGTTTGGCTCGCGGCGAGGCCGGCGATCAGGTTGTAGCCTTCGACGTCGATATGCGAGCCGGTGTTGTGCCGTAGCTTGCCGCCGCCGAGGGCGAGGAAGCCGAGGCGGCAGTTATCCGCCGATGCGCATTGCGTCTGTTGCAGGGCGGCGGAGAGTCCTTTGTCGATGAGGAAGTCCGCGCCTTGAGTGAGGAAGGCGCTTGCGGCTGCATAGCCTTCGGCCAGGGCTTTGGTTTGGGGATTGAGGTGGATGCCGGGCTTGTCGGAGGGATTGGGGTCGACGGGGGGTTCAACCGGGGGTTGAACTGGCGGTTCGACGGGCGGCTCAACTGGTGGTTCAACTGGTGGTTCAACTGGTGGTTCGACCGGCGGTTCGACTGGTGGTTCGACTGGTGGTTCGACTGGCGGCTCGACCGGTGGTTCAACTGGCGGTTCAACGGGCGGCTCGACCGGTGGCTCAACCGGCGGCTCGACCGGTGGTTCGCTTCCCGCGAGGCTGGCTACCAGCCGCCGGCCTTCCTGGGTGCTTAGATTGAAGTCATACAGCAGGCTGACACCTTGCATCCCTGTGCCGTGGGCTACGGTGTTGAGCGGGTTGCCGATGA
>BNUC01000377.1 GCA_025997075.1 Betaproteobacteria bacterium
AGTGCTCGGCATACCCCGGAAAAACCGCTTTTTTGCCATCACTTTCCCCTATCTGCGAAAGCCCCTTATTTCGGTGGTTTTTGCGGTTTTTACGCTGATATTTACCGATTACGGGGTTCCCCTGATGATCGGGGGCCGCTGTACCACCCTGCCGGTGTTGATGTATCAGGAAGTGGTGGGGCTCCTCATATTTCAGAATGTCCACGATCATGAGAAAGGCCACCGGAAAGGCATAAAGCACCGATCCCAATACTATCCCCTTGAATCCATAGATTGATGTGCTGAGCCTAAAGAGCCGGGTTATGACGCCGTTGCTCCCCAACAAAATCAGCAGCCCCATGCCGTGGGATATGGAGGGGATGAGCATGGGCACGGCGGCGAGGACCGTAAACACTTCCTGTTTCCGCATAGTTGTCCGGGCGATGCAGTAGGCAAACATATAGGCCAGCACAATGGAGATGATCGTGCCGGTTCCCGCAGTGGCAAATGAAGTTTGCGGCGTTTAAGTTGAGGCTGGAAGAAGAAACAGCTGCAAGAGATAGCGCCGGGTAAGGGTTGCAACAGAAGTATTTCATTGTCAATGGAACATATATTCCATTAATAATGAAATATATGTTCCATTACTACTGGAATATTCTAAATCATTGGTTTATGCTTAACCTATGAAAACATCAGCTCTGCAGGAAGTCGGCGTAGACCAGAAGGCGGCCCTGGATGAACTGGACTCAGGGCTTGGGCGTAACAGCCTGCCGGCGCTGCCCGACATCCGGACTCATGCCCTGGTCGTCAGCGGCATACGGCGCTGCGGGAAGAGTACCCTGCTCCATCAGTTTGTCAAAAAACTGGGGCGGCCCTTTTTCTACTTTAATTTTGATGATTTCCGGCTCTATGATTTTTCCGCAGCGGATTTTGAACTTTTGGACCGGGTCATTGCAGATTCCGGCGCCCGGTTGCTCTTTTTTGATGAAATCCAGTCGGCGGAGCATTGGGAACTCTATGTCCGGCAGAAACTGGACGAGGGCTTTCAGGTTATCGTAACCGGCTCCAATGCCTCCCTCCTCAGCCGGGAACTGGGCAGCAAGCTGACCGGCAGGCATCTGTCAAAAGAGCTTTTTCCCTTTTCTTACGATGAATATTGCCGTTTTACCAATCAGGCCTTGGCGGACCAGGCAAAGCAGGGCACCAGATGAATCAGGTAGGCCGCTTCAAAATAGGAAAAATATTCCAGCACCGTGGTGGCTGATTTGACCCCCGCCACGGAAAGCAGTTTGCTGGGGGAT
>BNUC01000378.1 GCA_025997075.1 Betaproteobacteria bacterium
CCAAGCCGTGGCCTCAATACCGCAAAGTAATCTTTATAACTGATCGGTTTGTCCATCGGATCCTCTCCTTCCACAGGTGGATCATAACAGACTATTTCTTTTATTTGTAATTGTTATTGTTGAACATTTACTTAGGTACATGCGTTTCCCGAAAAAGAATTATTCTGCACCTTATCCTGGCATTTGTCCCTACTCACCAACCTCTTCCGTTGTCGCCCAGAAGGAGGCCTTATTGCAATGCCAGATCCTCATCGTTACCGCATCTCTGGGGGGACTTGCTCTTTTGCGATCAATCTGCTTTGCCGCAACAGCATAGACATTCACATCCGGCGGATTACGCTTCGCTCATCCGCCCTACACGAGCTATTTCTACCCCGTCATTCCGGCGCAAGCCGGAATCCAGAAATTTGATGAACGAACTGGGTCCCGGCTTACGCCGGGACGACGGAGTATTGGGCACGGTGGGTAGGGCGGTTTCTCCGAAACCGCCGATAGACGACGGGGCGTAGTCATATCAAAACCCGGCGCGTTCGGAGAACGCGCCCTGCCGTCATCCGCCAGCCGCAATAGCGCACGGGGTTTGATTGGTCTTGACTCAACGTATATACTCTCCGTACATACTCGTAACAGGAGGCCAACATGACCACGGCGCGTGTTTTCACATCCGGCAACAGTCAGGCCGTTCGGCTGCCCAAGGAATTTCGCGTGGATTGTGCGGAACTGACGATTTTCCGTCGCGGCAAGGAGATCGTGCTTCGTGAACCGCCTCGTAATCTGGCGCGCGCATTTGAATTATTGAGCGAGTTACCGGACGACTTTCTTTCCGAGCGAGGGGACGCCCTGCCGCAAAAACGGGAGGGACTGTAATGCCACGCCCGCTTTTGATGCTGGACACCAATATCTGCATTTATATCCAGCGCCAGAAACCCGTGCATCTCCTGAAACGGTTTCAGGCGCTTAGTTACGGCAAGGCGGTTATTTCACTGATTACTTGGGGCGAACTGCTTTATGGCGCGGCAAAAAGTCAGCAACAGGAAACGTATCAGTACCGGCGCCTTCAGCGTTTCGCGGTAAAGCATGAACCGCACTTTGCCCTGATTGCTGACGGTCGAGATCATGTTCATGGAGAACCGGTTCCCTGGCATGTATTGAACAGGCGTCTTGCCTGCGGGCGCATAGCTCCGCCCATGTTGGCAGTCGCTACGAATGCCGGTCTCATCGCCCCAATGTATCTCCCCGCCTTCTTCCTTTGCCTGCCGGGAAATATCCGGGTACTCGT
>BNUC01000379.1 GCA_025997075.1 Betaproteobacteria bacterium
AGGACGTTATCAGCGCCAGGTTGAGCCGCCACGCCGTCCTTGAGATTCCACCACGTCCCGGTATCTTGTTTCGAGAGGTCCAAATACTTGTCGATCACGTTTTGCGTGAGGATGGCGTTGAGCTTGAGTTTACCCAGGAAGCCGCTGGCATCGATCACGCGCACGTCGGTGAAGGCGTAGCCGTTGTTCTGGGCAGGCGTGGCGCCGTCGATGTTCTGATCTTCGCCCGTGCTGTTGCCCGTTCCATAATTGTATTCGCTGCCCGTGTAGGGACCGACCTTCTTGGTTCCGGAGAGGTCATTGATCAGCGTATGTACGTTGATGTCGCCTTGCGCGGACAGGTCGCCGGCACGCGCTACGCCCGTATCACGCTCGTAGGCGCCGGTGTACGTGTGCGTGTAGCCGGCTTTGCTTGCGACGGTGACCACTTGCAGGGTGTTGTTGGTGGAAGAAATGACTTCCAGTGAGCTGTCGCGTTCGACGGTGATGTTGAATTGTTGCATGCCCTTTGAGGTGGAGGTTTCACCGGTGGAGTGTGCGCCGATGACCAGGTCGCCGCCCTTGGAGCCACTGCCGACGTAGTCGAGAAGAACGGTGCTGGTGATGAGTTGGTTGTAGATGCCGCCGCCGTCGGGGTCGGCATCACTGGCGAAGTTGGTTTTGTCAGGTACCTGGTCGGCGGAGAAAGACCAGCCTGCATCCGTTATTACGTTGTTCTTCCAACCTGTCACAGTGAGGACGATAGATCTACCCAAAAAAGTACCCCCATCCTTGTGCATCGCGGAAAAATCAGCGCCAAACTCAGCCGTGACGCGACCCTTGAGAACCGAGTTGTCGTCGATACCTTTTTTTATGGCAGCAAGCAGGTCATCATAGGTGGCGCCCGCAGGGTAGCTTGTGTCATTCACCGTTTCAAATTCCAGTATTTGTTGTTCGCCGTCAATCTTGAAACATAGTATGTCGTAGAAGTTTATACTCAGAGGATTACCCTTTGCTTTTGCGCCATCTATGTCCATCAATTGCAAGATGAGTTGACCCTCTTTGGGAGTCGTACCGGTGCGCAGGGCTTGCTGGGCAAAATAAACCGCGTAGTCGACATGGCCCGGATCGGAATCCCGGAAGGCGATGGTGATGCTACTGGTTTTTTTCGTGGGATCATCTGGAAGGCGGACATCCTCAATCTTGATGTCGGTGCGGCTGTCGTAGCTTTCATACCACTCCGCGCCGGTGGTGCGGCCGGCATCGTAGGTGGCGCCGTCGGCAATGTTGTTGTCC
>BNUC01000380.1 GCA_025997075.1 Betaproteobacteria bacterium
GCTTCTCGTTTAAAAGTGGCATCATTGCCGCTATCCGATTTTCCATGGGCCGTACCCCCTTTTTACGTGATACGACATTATATTACCTTGCATTAAATTGTATAATTTATTTTTTTACAATTCCTTAAAGTCGTCATGATGCTCTCTCCAGAAACGTAAGCAAGTAAGGCTATCATACCTTACGCGCCAAACCTTTTTCGCCAAAATGCCTTGTCGTGACAGGGCGCGTTCTCCGAACGCGCCGCAGCCAAGCCATCTTCTTCATGTCCTGGCACGCCGCCGAGAGCAGACATTGCGCCTGAACCGCAAGCGATTCTTCGAGCCTGGACGCGCCGTTCAAGGAAGTAGTCGGCGTCACCTCGGTTCGGGGCGAAGACGATTACGCTCAGGCGCGGGCAATCATTGATGTTTTGCTGAATGAAACCGGCGACGATGAACACCACCCGCTCGCCGATGTACTCGACTATCTGGCTGACCAGGTTGCGGCCTACGAGGATGAACGTCATCCCATCCCGGAAGCCGAGCCCAGAGAGGTGCCGCGGTTTCTGATGAATCAGCACGAGTTGAAGCAGGAAGACCTCGCCGATTGCACCCCCCAGAGCCACATTTCCGGCATTTTTGGCGGTCAGCGAGGCACCAGCAAAGATGTCGCCAAGAAACTGGCGCGACGATTTAACGTAAGCGCGGCGCTATTTCTGTAATGGCGGTTTTGTTGCGGCTTGGGGAAATATGGGTCAGCAACCACACATCTCACCGTACTCTCTCTCGAACGGATACCACTCGCCGTTGATGTTGACAAAAACGACGTATGAGTGAAATTCCTGCTCGAAATCCCACTTTACAAAATCTGCTACACCATCATTATCAAGGTCGACTTCATAGGCAGTGATTTGAGCAGGGTTACCATTTTCTTGGTATCCCTCAAGTTTTTTGACGTTGCGGGAAACTTTTGCCTTCTGCAACGGTAATTCAACGGGCGACTGGAACCAAAGCAGGACGTTTTTAACGGCAGGGATACCGGACAGCAGAGTTTTGTTGACTTGCGACCATTGCGGAGTTTCCCAAAGGCAACCGTTCAAGTTGTTTGTAACAAAATCGCCGTCAAAACCAAATCGTTCTTGTGGTGTCCATTGATAAGCACTTAGGGATTGTTACCAAATAACATTAACAATTAAATAAAAATACTGAACAGTATCTGGATGAAAAATAGAGAGACTGTTGTGATGCAAAAACGCATCCTGCAAACACTTCCGCTGCTCAATGAGT
>BNUC01000381.1 GCA_025997075.1 Betaproteobacteria bacterium
ACAGATTTGATTTACAAACATACGACAAAAATCATAAACGAATATCGACCGACAAGTTGGAAGCAGACTGCCAGGGAAATTCTGGATAGCTTGTGCTGCTAATGTGCAGAAAAAGAGTATGTTCCCACATATTTTATGTCTGGAAGTAATATGAGCGGCGATGTTCAGCCTGCTCGTGAGCTTTCCGCCAGAATAATTTTGAAAATAAAAAATACTGTCCGGCGGGTGCTTGCACAGGGCATTCGTTATGTTTATTCGCGACCGCGTTTGCGCCGGGGATTGAGCAGGGGCCTGAAAAAATTTCCTGCCTTGCACCGGTACCTGTTGCGCATTGGCCAAAATACGGGAGCCGTCTCCTTTACCTCGTCTTCATCGGAGACTTCATCCGCTCAGTCTGATGTCTTGACCCGGCCGCTGCAAAATTTATCGTCCAGAGCCGCGCAAATTCATAAGGTTTTGAAAACAGTGGCCCAATACGGGGAGGAAATACAATAAATGCGTATTGTGATTGATTTACAGGGGGCGCAGACCCCGCGCCTGGCCACGCGGCAGATCCCGTGGAATCCCGACAGTGATCATTTTCCCTTTGCTTTTTCCAGGGCGCTGGTCAAGGAAGCCCGAGAGTGCACAAATAAGTACACAAACGAGCATGAAATTCTGATCGTGCTCAATGGTCTTTTTCCGGAAAGCATAGAGCCGATTCGCGCCGCCTTCGAGGGCTTGCTGCCGCAAGAAAACATCCGGGTCTGGGAAGCGCCGGGGCCTCTTGCCGCATCCGCGCCGGAAAATGCGCAACGCCGCGACAGAGCCGAACGCATTCGGGAAACCTTTCTGGCGGCCCTGAATCCGGATATCGTACTCATCACCAGCCCGTTTGCGGGATTTCAGGATAACGCTGTCATCAGCATCGAAAAACAGGTGTTTCTGCCAAGCGCCATGGTCGTGGTGCTGCATGAATTTCCCCCGGAGGATACCCCCTGGCGCGCGGAAAAACTCGCACAACTGCGCAATGCCGGGTTGTTGCTGGCGACCTCGGCGGCAGTTCTCGATGCGGCAGGATCCGCCGGCTTCAGCGAAGAATCCGTCATCCCCCTGTGCGAGCACGAACCACAAAATCATGACCCGGAACAGGTCAACCAGGATGAGGATGAAGATGTCTACGCCCAATATGCCAGGCGCGCCCTGACGGCGCTGGCAGCCTGGCGGGCCGACGCACCCCTGCCTGATGTGCTTTCCCCTCTTTCCTCTTTTCCCCCGCCCGAAAA
>BNUC01000382.1 GCA_025997075.1 Betaproteobacteria bacterium
CCGATCGTAGCGCTGGCGATCGCGTTGATGTATGGTCTATTCTTTTGGCTAATCGCGTTTTTGCCGCTTTGGGGCAGGGCGGCGGCGATCGCGTTTGGATTTTTGATCGTTGAGCCGTTTGGTTTTGCGTGGTTTAAGCCCGAACTCTTACTTATCAATACGATTTTTTCGGCGCACAAAGCGGCGTTTTTTTGCGTTGTAGGCGCAGTTGCGCTGCTTGTGTATTTGCGTAAATCGCCACTGCCAAAAAGATATATTTTGCCACTCGCCGCGATCTTGTTAATTGCGGCAGTCTTTCTGCCAATACCGTCTGCTCCGCCGCCGTTAGCCATGAGAATATATCTTGCCAACACCAACATTTCGCAAGATCGCAAATGGCAGCCAAACGAGATATACAGCGAATCGATCAACGCAATCAAAACGATCGACAGCGCGATCGACGAAGGCTACGATCTGATCGTACTTCCCGAAGCCGCTTTTGCGCTATTTCTCAACGAAGAGAAGAGTCTATTAAATGCGCTTTTGGATCGTAGTTACGATATTGCAATTATCACGGGCGCTCTGCGGATCAAAGATCGTCTGCCCTATAACAGTCAATATATTTTTTATCGTGGAAAATACGAGATTGCCGACAAGGTTTTTCTCATTCCTTTTGGCGAGGCAAGCCCGCTTCCAAAATGGGCGGGACGGTTTATCAACAATCTATTTTTTGAGGGAGCGGTTGATTATGAGACGGCAAAGAAGCCGACCGATTTTACGATCAACGGCAGTATTTTTCGCGCTGCGATCTGTTACGAGGCGGCGATCGAGGCAATGCACAAAAACTCACCGGGTTATATGATCGCAATTAGCAATAACGGCTGGTTTGTGCCGTCCATAGAACCGACAATGCAAAAACTGCTGATCAAACTCTACGCAAAACGGTACGGCACAACGGTTTTTCACGCTTCAAACGAGAGCCAATCGGAAGTGATCAATTAAAACATTGCGATCGAGAGAATATACCAGACAAAACTTGTGAAAAATCCTATGGCAATTCCTAGTCCAATGACAAGCGAACAATACTTTGGATTGAGGTTGTGCTGACTTGCCAAGAGGCTTGCGGTAATGTGGGAACTCATCGCCGCTTCCAGTACGCTAACTTGCGCGGTTAGCCCCTTTGCGCCCATTAAAAAAGCAAAGACAAAAACCAGCGCAGGAGCTAAGACAAGTTTATAGAAAATCCCTGCGCCCAGAAGTTTTGCCTGCGATCTAATTTCTCCG
>BNUC01000383.1 GCA_025997075.1 Betaproteobacteria bacterium
GTCATCGAGGTTATCAGGCGTGTACAGGCCACCATTGTTCAGGTCCGTACCCCCTTCCCAAACCGCGTTATGACCCAAGGTCCCGAGGACAGCCGGATCATCAGTCCCATTTTTGTCTTCCGGCACAATCGTCGGCGGGGTGTTGGGGTCCGTGTGACCATTGATGGTGATGGTCAGGGTAGTCGTGGCAGTCTCGCCGTCGTTGTCGGTGATCGTGTAGGTGAACACATCGTTGACCGTCTGGCCGTTGTTGAGTGCATTGACATACGAGTTAGTGTTGTCGAGGGTGTAGGTGTAGCTGCCGTTACTGTTGAGTATCAGCGTGCCATAAGCGCCATCAAACGCAGTGCCCACAGCGCCCGTCGACGACGGGTTGGTTACGGAATCAACGGCTGTTACCGTCGGCGGAGTATCCACTGCGGCATCCGCCACATCCGTTGCCGCCGCGCCCGTTATAACGTTGCCGCTGGCCGTGTTGTTCGGGGCATCTTCCGTCACGACGTTGGTATCCGGGTTAGCTACCGGCACGCTGTCGACGATCTGTATGGTCAGCGTTCCAGAGGCGGAAACGCCCAGCGCGTCGGTGACGCTCAACGCGATGTTGTCGAGACTGTAGGAGACATCCGGTTGATACTGCACGGTATTCAGGGTGTAAATATAGGTCAGTTCGCCAGTTGCCGAATCGAAACCGGTCAGGATCAGAGTGCTGCCCGTTCCGGTCGTGATGGGGGCGGACGGAGTCGCAGGCGACAGCGCTTCGAGCTGCGTGAGCGTGAGTGTAATTCCTGTAACTCCGCCGACATTGACGCTGACCAGTCCTTCCGGTGCCGTGATATGAATCGTGCCGGTGGTGATTTCACTGGTGTCGGCATCGCTGGCCAGACCCTGTTCGTAGACCGTGTTATGACCAATGATGCTGCCATTGTGGTCTGTCACAATGATCGTCGGCGGCAAGTTCTCGTTCGTGCCGTAGATACTGATGGTCAGGGTGGTCGTGCTTGTACTGCCGTCGGCATCCCTCACGGTGTAGGTAAACACGTCGGTGACTGTATCGCCGTCGTTGAGCGCCTGGATGTACAGGTTGCTGTTGTCGAGGGTGTAGGTGTAATCGCCGTTACTCAAGAGCACCAGCGTGCCGGAAGACAAAAATGGAACTGATGATCCGGCTGTCCTCGGGACCTTGGGTCATAACGCGGTTTGGGAAGGGGGTACGGACCTGAACAATGGTGGCCTGTACACGCCTGATAACCTCGATGAC
>BNUC01000384.1 GCA_025997075.1 Betaproteobacteria bacterium
CGTTTAATCTCATCCGCAACGCAATCTTGCGTTTCTCTCTTTGCTCAGCAACGCTGAGACTCCGGGCGTCTTCTCTTTTCATGACAACATTATAACATATATGCCCTATATATTTGCCGGATTAATATTTGACTAAAAAAATACAAATATGATATCATTATAATATTATTTGATGAAGTTAAGAAATAGGGATATTTCAAAAGTTAGAAACAAAGTAAACGGCTTGGTAGCAAAAATAATTATTTGATAACAAAAATAATATGAAAAAAATATTACAAATGATGAATTATTTAACCTAATCCCTGATGATTATACCCAAGAACAAAAAGAAGAAATATTTAAAACAATAAATGAATACAACACAATTTGCCTTGAGATTTTAAATCAGTGAACAAGTTGTTGACATAAAAAATAAAAATAACTTGAAAAGAAATATGTATTCGTATTTCTTTCAGTCTCCTCAAAATCTTTTTATGTGTTTCAAGGCTTATCAATGCTTTATGCTTTCCTTTGACTTTGTTTATTCCCCATTCAGGCAAATCAATATATCAGGCATATAATGAATTTTTAATCATAGCATATATAGTACAATGATTTGTAAGCTTATAATTTCAAAATAATGGGTCTCTACGCCATCATATATTTATTCCTCTTTTATATAAAAAACTAGCTACATCAATTATTTTGTCTAATTCATAATTTGCAAATTTTTCTAAGGCTTCTTTGACTATATAGCAATTTGGTTCATCTAATAATAGTTTTTTACCTCATTTTTTGTTTATAGACCATTTGTAGCCTTTGGGTATTCCAAAGCACCAATAACCATCTTCAAGCCTTGATTTTTGCCTATGTATTACTCTCTCTTTGTTTTCTTCACGGAAAAACTGAGCTATCATCATAAACATTTGTTCTACAATTCTTCCTTGTGGGCTGTCGTCTATTTTCTGATTTACATACAAAACCTTGATTCATTTTCTTTCAAATTCCAGCTTTAAGGAGAGATAGACAAGCATATCCCTTGCGAGTCTGTTCATATCTTCACATACAAGGGTAATTTGCTTATCTTTGTTTTGGTTAATATACTCAAAGAGTTCTTTTAATTTTGGTCTTTCTCTGATTCAACCACTAATATTAACCCGGCAAATATATAGGGCATATATGTTATAATGTTGTCATGAAAAGAGAAGACGCCCGGAGTCTCAGCGTTGCTGAGCAAAGAGAGAAACGCAAGATTGCGTTGCGGATGAGATTAA
>BNUC01000385.1 GCA_025997075.1 Betaproteobacteria bacterium
GTGCCCAGGCGGACGCCGAGGGCCCGGGAAATTTTTAATAAGGGGGCCAGATCGGGGATGTACCCTTCTTCAATGCGGCGGATCAGGTCCGGGTGCAGTCCGCTGCGTTCCGCCAGGGTTGCCCGGTCAATTGAATAGGTTTTGCAGAGTTCGATAATTCTATCACCGGGGCCGCGTTTCGCCGCCATATATCACTCCTTGTCTAATTTATAAAAGGATATCACAATAATTAAACCGATTACACGGTTTTTGGCAAGACGGGCGAGGTCCCACTCCTTAAAATCCCGTTGGTGGGGACAGGCACTTTTCTATTTAATGTTGTGGGCCTGGGGAACGGGGTTTGCAGCAGCCATAGCGGGGGTGTGTGCGGCGCGGGGAGCGGATGCTGCGGGGGAGGATGTAAAGCAGTCCTGCTCAAACTCCCTCAATTCCTCCGCAGTTATGTCCCCTCGTGCATAGAGGTCTTTGAATTCCCCGTGTAGGTACTTAAAAACGGCGCTTTTATATCTACTCATTGCCCTACCTCCAGAAACTCCCCTGCCTTTATAAGGGTATCTATCTTGTTATCGGTGTATTCTTCAAGATAGGCCCTTGCCTGCCTCTTAAAATACCTCAATTCCTTTTTGTTTATGTTTGCCCTGTTTGACTTGGCAAAAATATATTCAAAAAATAACCGTTCATTTTGACGGAAAAACAGGATAATCCGAAAACCGCCGGACTTTCCAGCCCCTGAACGGGCAATCCTCTTTTTATAGACTCCTCCGCCTAAATCGGCCCCAAATAGAAACCGACACGTATATAAAGGGCGTTGAGTAGCGATTTTGGATCGAAAAGTCTATACAATTTACAAAAAAAATGAAAGAATTTCTTTATTATGGCAAAGTGGTACGAAAAGGCCCACATCTATGGGCAGACAAATCTGACTGAAATTGATCCTGTGGACTGCGATATCAATTTTTGGAAAGATTACTGGAAGCGGACCGGGACCCAGGCGATCATCGTGAATGCCGGGGGTATTGTGGCCTATTATCCTTCAAAATTTAAGATGCACTACCGGGCTGCTAAATTGGGGGACCGGGACTTTTTTGGGGAATTTGTTACCGCAGGCCGTGAACAGGGTTTGAGCATTCTGGCGCGGATGAACATCAACCGGGCGAAGGAGGAATTTTATCGGATCCACCTGGACTGGTTAGGGCTTAAAAAGGACGGTGCCCCGTGAGTCATATTTTTTTTTTTTCAAGCAGAAGACGG
>BNUC01000386.1 GCA_025997075.1 Betaproteobacteria bacterium
TAAGCTTATTATCGCGGCCATGATGCGCAAGCTCATTCATGTCGCTTTTGGTGTCCTCAAATCAGGACTCCCTTTTAGCCCTGCTTTGCATGGTATTTGACAAAGTCCACAGTATCTACGCGGGCTGCTCATGCTCTGTTTCCTCTATATACCACGGCACATCAGTTTGAATCGCACCCTTTGCATTCCCCGTAATGGTCTGAAATTTTGTGCGACACGTAAAATCAATGTATTGCGATTCTCGAAAATAGTTCTTGAAATGTTATTCTCAATTGTTTACCATCGCAATGAGTTTCGATAAAGAAAGATGCTTATGCGACCTTCGCTTGTGCTCAACCTCAAACGGAATGCTGTCCGTGAAACGGCAAGCCGGTATCAAGTGGCGAACCCGCGTGTCTTCGGTTCGGTGCTTCATGGCGCCGATCATGAGGGGAGTGATCTTGATTTGCTGGTTGATGCTTTGCCTGGTGTCACCCTGTTCGATCTGGGAGGTCTGCAAAACGAATTGGAATCCTTGCTCGGTATCCACGTCGATTTGCGGACTCCGGGTGATCTGCCGCCGAAATTCCGGGCCAAGGTACTCGCCGAGGCGCAGCCGGTATGAACGAGCGCCGCCTTCCCGACTATCTTGATCACATGCAGCAAGCCGCAATGAATGCGTGCGCCTTTGTGGAAGGCTCAGGCAAAGCCGATTTTCTTGAGGACAAGCGCACGCAACAAACCGTCATCATGAGCCTCGTCATCATCGGAGAGGCCGTGACAAAAGTGTTGGACGGATACGCCGGGTTCACTTCGGCACACCCCGAAGTACCGTGGCGCAACATACGCAGCATGCGTAATCGTATTGCCCACGGTTATTTCGATATTGACCTTGATGTCGTGTGGGACACCGTGCAGACGGCATTGCCGGAGTTATTGAAACAACGGCTGATCCTTCAGCGTGAAGCTGATGCTGGAGATAAACCTTGCTGATCGGCTATGCGCGTGTTTCAACGCAAGATCAAAACCTGGATCTGCAACGGGAAGCCTTGACCAATGCAGGATGTCAAAAGGTCTTTGAAGACAAGGTAAGCGGTACGCGAGCTGATCGTCCCGGCCTGAGTAAAGCGCAGGATTTCATCATCAAGATATTTGAGAAGGTTTTTGATGCCCTCCTTGAGGACATCATGGGCCACCGCCAAACGATTGCTTTCCTGCGTAGGCAGGGTTTGTAGCGCATCCAGGCGCAAGACCA
>BNUC01000387.1 GCA_025997075.1 Betaproteobacteria bacterium
GGTGTTGTTGCCAAAGGCCATGATCGCAAGGGCAGCCGCAACGCCCCCGGCGGACACGGGCCAGGCGGCGCGGACCAGTCCTGCGGCGGAGAGTTCCGCCAATGTGTCCATGCTTGCCCTGAAGCTGCTCCATTCGTCATGGGGGCTTTGTTCCAACAGGATGATCTCGTGCCCCGGCCGGCCGCTTAATGCGCCGGAACGCACCGATGCCGCAGGGGCGGTCCCGGCGGCAAAGGCCGCCAATGTCGGCGGCACGGTGATGTCCGCCCCGTGGACCTTGTCCCGGTAATTGCCGGACATGGAATCCTTGCCGCCGATGGCGGGGATGCCCAGGGCGAGCTGCGCTTCCAGCGCACCCAGCAGGGCGGCGGCGGGTTTGCCCCAGGTTTCAGGGCTGACCGGGCGTTCAAAATATTCCTGGAAGGTCAGCCGCGCCTTCCATGGGTCTCCCCCAAGGCAGGCGAATTTTGCCAACGCCTCCCGAATCGAGCCCTTCGCCCCTTCGTAGGGATTCTGTTCCATCAGTTCAGGATCGTAGCCGAAGGTCATCAGACTTGCGGTGCGGCTCTGCTTCTCCAAAGATGGCAGTAATGCTGCGATACCACATTCCGGGGTTCCCTGCTCGCTGCCGCCCCAGGGGAACAGCACCGATGCCGCGCCGATGGAACCGTCGAACCGTTCCTGCAAACCCCGGCGGCTGCCCGAGCGGAGGCTCGCCAGTTCCCGCTCAATGTTGTCCAACAGAACTACTGCGGGAACCGCCACAGTATTACTGTTTATCGAATCATCATTTATTGAATTGTCATTTGACCGGATCGCGGTAAGACTGACCGCCGCAGATCGGGGCGCGCCATTGGAGTTGAGAAATTCACGGGAAAGGTCCACGATGGTTTTTCCCCGCCAATTCATGCGGAGCCGGGGCGCATCGCCGCCATCAGCCGGATTACCACCGGTGACCTGCGCTATGACCACCGCGTCAAGATTTTCAGCGGCGGCAAGGCGGATGAAAGCGTCCGTGTCGGAGGCGGCGACTACCACCGCCATCCGTTCCTGGGATTCGGAGATCGCCAGTTCTATGCCGTCAAGGCCGGCGTATTTTTTCGGCACCGCATCCAGATTGATGTCCAGGCCATCGGCGAGTTCACCCACCGCCACCGAAACGCCCCCCGCGCCGAAGTCGTTGCACCGTTTGATCAGGGCGGTGACAACGGGGTTACGGAACAGGCAGATCGGA
>BNUC01000388.1 GCA_025997075.1 Betaproteobacteria bacterium
AACAGGCGCTGGAGTTTCCGCTCCTCCACGGCGTTGCCCTTCTGGACCTCCGCACCAGCGGTCTCCACCGATTCCCCGGTGTGTACTTTTGATGAACCCGTGGCCCCCCCGATGCCGTCCCTGCCGGTTTTGCCCCCCACAAGGATCACCGCATCCCCCGGTGCGGGTTCTTCCCGGCGCACCCACTTTGCGGGAACCGCCGCGATCACCGCCCCCAGTTCCATCCGCTTTGCCAAAAAACCGGGGTGATAAAATTCCGCCACCTGCCCCGTGGGGAGCCCGATCTGGTTGCCGTAGGACGAGTACCCTACGGCGGCATCCCGGGCGATTTTGATCTGGGGAAGTTTCCCCGGCAGGGTATGGCCAAGGCTTTCACGGGGGTCCCCGCCGCCTGAGATCCGCATGGCCTGGTGCACATAGGCCCGCCCGGAAAGGGGGTCCCGGATCGCGCCCCCAAGACAGGTAGCCGCCCCGCCGAAGGGTTCAATCTCTGTAGGGTGGTTGTGGGTTTCATTCTTGAAGAGGAGCAGCCAGGGCTCGGTAGAACCATCGCCGAACCTGGCTTCAATTTTTACCGTACAGGCGTTGATTTCCTCCGATTCATCCACATCATCCGCAAGGCCCCTTTTTTTCAAAACCTTTGCGCCCAATGTTGCCATATCCATGAGGGAGCGCCTGCGGTTTTTTGCGGCCGCGCCGTAGACTTCCCGGCGGGCCTCCTCGTATAAATTCAGGGCGTGCTGCAAGCCGGAATCAGGAGCGCCGCCGTCAATCTGCAATGCGGTGGTAAAGGTAGTGTGCCGGCAATGATCAGACCAGTAGGTGTCCAGTACCCGCAATTCCGCCAATGTGGGATCACGCTTAATCGAGGCAAAATAATCACGGCAGAATTTGAGATCCTCAAGGCCCATGGCAAGGCCGTATTTTTGCGCCAGCGCCTGAAGCGCCGCATCACCGGAACTATCGCCTGAACCGGCGATAAAGCCCGCGAGTACCGGCACATCGGCAACGGCGGTTTCCGCTTCCTCAAGAGAGGCCGGCAAAGCCGGGGATGCCTCCCGGGAATCCACGGGGTTAATCAGGTATCGTTTTACCGCGTTCAGGGCTTCGGCGGAAACGGGAAACTGCCCCCGGCTGCAGAACAAAAAAGCGGGCGCTTTTGATGATGGGCTTTATCCCCGCGCCGCCTGAAAGGTCGGCAATCAGTTCCGTGCATA
>BNUC01000389.1 GCA_025997075.1 Betaproteobacteria bacterium
AAGGCCACCCGCAGAACCCTGGCCGATCCTCATGCGCCCGCTTTGACCGTGCGAGTGATTGATTACCACTTGCCGGGGGCGGCCCAGGCCCAGGCGATTTATCGACTGATCACCACTTTGCTCAATCAAAGGTTTGTCTGGACAGTGGAAATCGTTAAGTGAACAGCATTGGAGTCAGACCGGTACGCCGTGGCAAGGCGCTGTATTCCAGCGGGTGCGAACCCCGCCCGACGACTTTCGTTCCAGCCGGAAGCAATCGGAGCAGTCGTGGAGGAAACAAAACGGCTGGCGGAGAGGCCCGTAGTACCGAAGAAGTCGGGTAATGCCGATGGAGGAAAGGGGCCTTGGTTCAGAAGCAACGCAACAAGTGAGAAAGGAATGGAGATTGGGCAACCTGGCAACTCCGGAAAGCATCCAGAGATTACGGACGGCGTTACATGCAAAAGCGAAGGAAGAACCCGAGGTTTCGGTTCAACTCCAGCGGAGTGGAGCCGTGGCTCGGAGAACTGGCGGAAGCCAGCGATGTTGTGGGCAGGCTGTTATCAACGCCCACGTCACACGTCGGCTGCGCCGGTGGTTATGCAAGAAGCACAAGGTTCAAGGCACGGGGAAGCGCAACCCGAATCAATACCTCTGCGAACAGTTGAGGATGATAGATGTACGCCAAAGAACCCATAACCTTCCGTGTGCGAAAGCATGATTCTGTCCGAGAGCCGGATGCGGGAGACCCGCACGTCCGGTTCGATGAGCGGGATGTGGAAACGGAGCCAGGGTTCAACTACTTGGGCACCGACAGACGAAAGGGTCGGAAACAGATATGTTGAACCTACAGCCACCGCGCCACATCTCGACTCTACCTATTATTCATGACAGGCAATAGAGGACAAAGAAATTTCGTTTGTTTTGTTGCGTTTTCATGTAGTTCTCTTTCCGTTCAATCCGCCAAACTTCGAGCCAATCCTCCCTCTCTCGCCACCCTCTCACAACTATCGTCCTTGCCCACTTTCCCTCCACTCGGCATAAAGCGGACAATCCAAAAACTACTAAACCGGTCATGTCTGAGAGGGTGTTTTCAAAACATGTTAAAATTTTCCCAAGAAAGGAATTGCAAGGGAGAAGGAAATGGGAAGAGGGCGGCCGCTGAAACTGGGAGAGGAAGAGCAAGCGGAGTTGTTGAATCTTGTGACG
>BNUC01000390.1 GCA_025997075.1 Betaproteobacteria bacterium
TCCAATGCCGCTTCCGCGGCGATACCGTCCGTCTTGCGCTGGAAAGAGAATGAGCCCGGAGCGATTGTCAGTTCGAAATGCTTGGCCATCTTGTATTGGTGGATGACCTGGCCTACGCGCATTCCGATGGCGTCCTGCCCCACCAACTTCCCCGCCTCTACCCGCGCCTTAATCTTCCCAAGGTTCTTCTCGGTCGCGCACAACAAGTCCTCGCGCTTGTGCGCGCGCAATTTAGCCAGCGCGACATTACGGCACGCCACCAGGCGTTCGCCGGGATACTCCGGAGCGCTGAATTCGAACAGATTACGCTCGTCAAACAAGTCCAGTTGCAAGTGGCCCTGCTTGACCAGCGCGCGAATCGAAACGCTCTTGAGCGCCGTAATCCAATCCAGGCCCGCGTTCCCCTGCATCGTATCGATGGCCTTTTGCGAAATCATCCCCCGATCGCCCACCATGACCAGGCGCTCAATACCAAATTCGTTGCGCAGACGCTGCACTTCGGGCAGAAAGGTCGTACTGTCCGAGGTAGGGCCTTCATGAACCGAAACAGCCACCGGGCAGCCCCGATGATCCGTGAGCAGTCCGTAGTTCACCTGCAACAGACCGTGCTTGCCGTCGCGGTTGTAGCCACGCCGGGCTAACGGACAGGTCGTGCCTTCGAAATAACTGGAGGAGAGGTCGTAAAGCACCCGACCCCCTGTCTTCAAATGACGGGCCGCGAGTTTCTTCTCGATTCGACGCTGGCGCGGCAACAGCCAGTCCATGGCGGCGTACAAATCATTCTCGTTCGCCGAACTCACTCCAAAGTCCTCGGCCAGCGTGGTGGTGCGCCACCACCGGGTGGTCGAGAGCTTGGTTTGCGGTGCGACGATACGCGCGGCGACCAGCGCCAGGATGAGGTTGCGTTCGCGGCACGGCTTGGCGGCAACCAACTCGGCCAACCCCAGACGTTCCATCGCCGTCGCCACCGCTGCCACGTGTCCCTGCGCACGTGAGCTGACAATTTCAAAAGCCTCGTTCAGCGGCACGAAGGTCTCGCCTTGCAAGCTGCGGCGAATGATGTCTACCAAAGCATCCGGCAAATGCGACAGGTTGCCCAGAGTCTCGTTCTTGACCACGCCATCCTCACGGTAGCTGCGACGCAGCAGATGCGTGTGATAGACCCGATCCTTGTACGTGCAGGTCGT
>BNUC01000391.1 GCA_025997075.1 Betaproteobacteria bacterium
TGACTACCCTTTATCACACGGACTGGGGAAAATGCTTCCGCTCTCGTTTGTCTGCCGCAGGCAAGGTTCCTAAGCTTATTATCGCGGCCATGATGCGTAAGCTCATTCATGTCGCCTTGGGTGTCCTCAAATCAGGACTCCCTTTTAGCCCTGCTTTGCATGGTATTTGACAAAGTCCACAGTATCTACGCGGACTGCAAAAATACCGCATCACTGCGGCAGGACGCGCTATTTTGCTGGAAAGCCACTTTCGGCAACGCATGGCGCGTGGCGAAGCGGCGGCCTTCGATACCTGGCTGGCGGCCAGCCCCGACACGCCCGCCGATACAGGCGACGCGCTGCCCTGACAGGGGGGGCAGGCCGCCCACCGTGCGCAGGCGTACAACATGGGCGTAACAAAATGTTGACACACGGACACAAAATTCAGCAGAATCCGGAAACCATAAATTTTGTCCCGTGCCGCGCCAGCATCAGGCGCTCGCCAAACAAAAAACGACATGCCCCCCAACGCCTTGCCAGCCTCGCATTGCCTTCCCGGAAGCGCCCGGACCCACGGCGTATCCGGATGTGCCCATGCGATGACAATATCCCTGCCGATGGGCGCAGGCGCAGGTTTCAAACCTGCCCGCCCTGAGCCTGGCGAAGGGCGATTTAGCGCAAGCAAGCAAGCAAAGTCATTTAGAATTTAAGCGCGGCTCCGACGGTATTTTCCGCGCTACGCGCAGCAGCAAGCATTTCTCTCTCCATATCTCTGCTAAAAAGCCTCGTTACCATGTTGGTAACGAGGCTTTTTAGTTTTTACTTCTCCGTAAGGAGGTTTCCATGTCGAATCCAATCCGCTTCACTGTCCCCCGCAGATACGCGCAAGCGCTGTTACTTTCTATCGCTACGTTGTTACCACAATCCGCCGTGGCGCAGACAGGCGCGACCTTCACCAACAGCATCGGCACGGAATTCATCCTGATTCCGGCAGGCTCTTTCACCATGGGCGCGGACAAAAATTCTGAGAAAGCGGAGGACGATGAAACACCGCCGCACCGCGTCAGCATCAGCCAGGAAACAATCGTGGTCTGTCCAATTCAATTTGTCCCGAATTGTTCCCGCGCCGAAAGTACGCTTTCTGGATAAAGCACCGGAAACACTCGGCATAACGAGATGGGCTCGCGAAGCAACCGTCG
>BNUC01000392.1 GCA_025997075.1 Betaproteobacteria bacterium
GCGGCGTCCGCTTGAACGAAAGGTTAGACTTTTGCACGAAACTTCCCACGAAGCAAGAACGTCGGGAAGCGAGGGTTTGAAGTGGCGCGAAACGAAATGGGTACGCCTACTGTGCTGCAACACGACCAGCAAGCGCGGACAACTTGCGAGACCAGGAACACTGTGGCGATGCGCCACCTGATGCCGTGGAAAAATGCTCACCGTATTGGACAGGGCTAACGTTGGAGGTAAGGGGCTGCGGCGCGCAGGTGATTGAAGAAACCAGCCACGCCGGTTCCGCAGTCCCGCTTGACCGAAGGGTTAGCCATGCGGCGCTGGTGCTTCATCTGCTGTTCCTGGTGTCGTAGCCTGGGGGTCTTCTTCTTCCTCTTCTTCCTCCACGTTGATTGCGTCCGCAGGAATACGCTGCCTGATGCGCTTGCAGAGTTCTTTTACTTTGCTCCTTGTTCTCCACCATGCAATCATCAAGTAGGCACCGAGAAGTGTTCCTACAACCGAGATAACGATAAAGGTTGTCTCTGCGATTTTGTTAGAAAACTCGGCAGTTACTAAAGAGGCGATTGCAGAAAAGGCGAGCGATAAAAGGAAAACAGCGAAGTTCAATTGAAGTTCTGCTGGCGTACCTTTTTCCAGTGCATCCAGCTCAGTGTCTTTGATTTCGTAGAGATCAACTGACTCGACCCTTCCCCTACGAACCTTCAACGACGTGCTGTCGTCAAGATATTTATTTTGGCTCATGGCTAGAGATTCTCCTTTAGCCATTCACTATGCTGGGGACTTATAGCATTTCGCCAAGATGCCTCCGTGCCAGAGCGAACTACGAAAATACGGTCACCCGGTGATAGCAGCCCTTTTAGATGATCTCGGATTTCACTGGCCGTCTGATCCGCGACAATAGCCCAGCACGTATTGTGCACAGGACAATACTTCGGGTACGTCTTTAGACGTTCCCTTAGTTTCTGCCGCGTAGCAAGTAGTTTTGCTTGGAAAGTAACGATGTAACAGTTCATTTGACACTCAGCGAAATGTAGATATGGCTAACGTTGGAGTTAAGTAACTGCTTGAAAATAATCTTTACAAATTAAGTGATTTTAGAATTGGCTTAATTGTGTAGTTCCATTCCCCATGAAACTCATCGGGCACCATATTCACAGCAGCCAATGCTTCATCTGACACC
>BNUC01000393.1 GCA_025997075.1 Betaproteobacteria bacterium
GCTCAGGGCCGCCGCCGGGTTGATGTAAATCTCCCGCAAACCGCAGGAAACCGCCGCGACGCTGATTTCCCAGCGCTGGCAGATTTGCGTATCTTCAATCAATTTGAATGTTGCCGCGATTGCGCCCAAAAGCGGGTAGGAAGAAATAAACCAGGCCTTGGAGCGGGCGGCTTTCGTGTGGCTCTGATGCTCGCCGGAAAGATCGTCCTGATAGCCCGCCACGACATTGACCGCGCCACGCACGGCGTCGTTCAGTCCGGCGGCAAAAACCGCCGGCCAGTTGGGCGGCTGCCTTGCAGAGTCAAAAATCATGTCCGGCACATAACCCGCCGTGCCAAAGCCTTTGTGTTCCTCGCCCAGGCCCTGTTCGGAAAATCGCTGGTACAGCCGCTCTTCGCTGTTAATGCCCGCGGGCAGCGGATTCTCAGCGCCGGATCTGGCAAATTTCAAATCGGCGAGAAATTTTTCAACCACCAGATCGCAAGCAACATTCCAGAATAAGGGCTGCTCCTTTTCAGCAAAATGTTCCATGCCGAGATGCAAGAGGCAGTGCGCCAGCGCGTGCGCCCAGGCTTCGGGCTCGGCGCGCATTTTGGGATGGCAATAGATGTAACCGTTACGACTGACCCGTGTCAGCCCTTCTTTGGAATAAGGGTCATTTTCATAGCGCCGTACTTCGGAATAAGGGGCGTTTTCATAGCGCCGCACATGGGCATGTTGTAACAGCGCCGCGAAAATCGGATGCTTGCGAACCAGTTCAAGACCCGCTGTAAAATTTTTCAGCGCGATGTCATTTTGTTCCCTGGCCTTCTGCTTCGTTTTCGAGGCCACTATTTGCCCTTCTTTTCCGCCAGACGCGGCAGGTCGCGCACGATCTCCACCATGAACCAGTCGGGCAAAATATCCTCGCCATCGGGCGCGACGGCCATTTGCGCGATTTCCAGGCTGATATGCGCCAGATCGCGCATCAGGGCCTTGGCGCGCAGCGCGAGTTCCTGCGTGCTGCCGGAGAGTTTGTTTTTGTCCGCCGGCAGTTCCTTGATGAGTTGCGCGCGAAAACTTTGCGCCAGAAAGTACAGGGCATCGCGGTCTTCCGGCGCGTTCGGCCATTTTTGTTCGCCGCGGATAATATCGGCCAGCGCGTAACGGTTGCGTATCTGTTTCACGAAA
>BNUC01000394.1 GCA_025997075.1 Betaproteobacteria bacterium
TCATTCATCATAGACGGCGTATTTCTTTTCCATCCGCTGGAAGCCATAGGTCAGCATCAGGGTCATGATCAGGTAGAACGCGGCGGCCACGATGAACGGCGTCGTGGAAAAGTCGCGCTGCACGATGCCGCGCGCGGCGCGCAGAAGGTCATTCATCGCCAGCACGTAAATCAGCGACGTATCCTTGACCAGGGTGATCGTCTCGTTGCTGACCGGTGGCAGGATGCGTTTGATCATCTGCGGCAGAACGATGCGCCGCATGGTCTGGGCATAGGTGAGTCCGAGAACCCGCGCGCCCTCGTACTGCCCGCGATCGATCGACTGAATTCCGGCGCGGAAGATCTCGGCAAAGTAGGCGGCGTAGTTGAGCACGAAAGCGACGATCGCCGACGGGAAATCAGGCAGGCGGATACCGATCACCGGCACGAAAGGCAGCGCGAAGTAGATGAACAGCATCTGCAACATCAGGGGCGTCCCGCGCATCAGCCAGATGTAGCCATTGACCAGAGTACTGATGGAACGGAAGCGGGAAATGCGCATCAACGCCAGCGCCAGTCCAAGCGGCACGGCCAGGACGAAGGTGATGACGAAGACCTGCAAGGTGACCCCGGTTCCCTTTAGCAGGGCGGGCAAGATGTTGAACACGTAGTCCATGAAGGAATAGGGAAATCCGGCTGCCGGAAAAAGGGCTGGAAAAAGACGCCAGTCTACCGGATGGCCGGATTAAAGGGAAAGCTAATGGGGAAAAGCCGGCACATTCTTCGATGCCGCCTTGCCTATCACCACTCCGTCGTCCCGGCGAAAGCCGAGACCCCATAGGATGAAACTCAGGCGGGAGCGACGGCGGGACGCCGTTGCTCCCGGATGATGTTTCACACCAACTCAATAGTCCCGAAACAAAACTACTTCTTCAAGATGTCCTTGCCGAACCATTTGGTCGAAATAGCCGCCGCGGCGCCGTCGGCTTTCATGTCATCCAGCGCCTTGTCGAGCTTGGTCCCCAACTCGGCGTCATCCTTACGCATCCCCACGCCATACTCCTCGGCGCCGAAATTGTCTTCGAGAACGCGGTATTCGTCCGGCTTCTTCGACGTGTAGTAGCGCCCGACGACTTCATCGACGACGATTGCATCGAGCCGGCCGACAACGTGACGGCGCTGA
>BNUC01000395.1 GCA_025997075.1 Betaproteobacteria bacterium
CTGGGGAATGGCAATAGTTTCAGGGTGTCCTGTAAAAATTATGGCCGGGAGAACCGGTATGTGGCAAAAGGCGCTTTAAACGGAAAGCCCCTCAACCGGGCGTGGCTGTTGGTGGAAGAACTCATGGCCGGGGGTGCGCTGGAACTGGAGATGTCCCCCCGTCCCCGGTCATGGGACACGGAAATACCTCCGTCATCTGAGAGAAAGAGCACGAAATGATAACGATTGAAGAGCATAAGGGACAGTTCAGCGTCAATGCAGCCGGTATCCGGTTACAGAATATGGAATTTCAGATAAGTCTTCGGGATCGTATTTTAAGAAGCGGCGAATCGATCTGCACGGGGCAGCCGGAAAAGAATATCTCCGATGAAACCCTCGGAGAAGGCCGCTTGCTTATTTTTTCCTGCGAATGGCCGCAGGAAAAAATAAAAGCCGAGTATCATCTCAGTCTCTTTGACGGTATTCCTGCCCTTTCGATAGATTTAAAGGTGATCAATAACAGCGGTCATCCTGTCAGCCTTAAGCGGCTTTCCCTGCTCGCTTTGGGGAATGGGGCTCTTGATTTGGGGGAGGGCCTGCGGGACTGGGTCATTTTCAAGAACGGCGTCAGGAAGAACGATCTGGTCAGCGCCTACCGTTTCGGCGGAGGGGATGGTGAATTCGATATTGCGGATATAACCGCCGACGGGAATGAGGACGCCTCATTTACGGAGAAAAAATTCTCCGGGGATACCCTGGCGGTAAACAGCAGCTATCTTACGGTCATTCATTCTTCTGCTACCGGTCAATCCCTTTTGACCGGTTTTTATACCCTCCATCACCAGCTTTCCCATACCCAGCTGGTCTGTGACAAGGCGGAAAGCCGCCTGCTTTCCTATGAAGCTTTCTGCGATCTTGACGAAATCATGCTGGAAGACGGCGGGTCGGCGCAGTCGGAAAAACTTCTGGTTGATTTCGGCGAATCCTTCGGCGCCATTGAACGGTATGCCTCCCTGTCGGCCCGCATCTGCGGGGGCAAGGGGAACCGTCCTCCCCTTCGTCCTGGCTCCTGATAATAATGCAGTCCGTATCGTTGATCCACCATTTCTGATGCATCCAGTACCGCAGGATATTCTTCTTGAAGGTCCGCTTGAAGCTGTCCCAATTCGCGCCGATAT
>BNUC01000396.1 GCA_025997075.1 Betaproteobacteria bacterium
CGAAGACTTCGGCTAGTAGGTGTGGGGTGATGTATGTGTTGTTAGGAAAGAGGTGCACAATGGTGGATGGTAGTTGTGTGTTTTGGGGGAGGAGTATTGTATCTTTGTTTGTGTTCGATATCCACCTTTGTATCTGTGCCATCTTTGTTTGTCTATATCTTGCTTCCATCACATACCCCTCTATATACTCGCACACCAACTTCCACTCTCACTCTCACACTCTCCCCCTCCCCCTCCCCCTCCCCCTCACTCAGCTGCAGTACCGCTACCAGTCCAAGCTCATCACGGGCCAGGACGACGACCGCCTGGCGAGCAGCCCTTCCTCATGTGCACCACGGTCAGCTTTAACGCCCTCTCGCCGTCCATCGTCTTCTCTCCCATCGCCGCCACCTGCAAGTCGCTTATCCTCACGTCCGGTTCGGTTCTCTTCTCTTCTCTTCTCTTTACTCTTATCTTCTCCTCTCCTCTATTCTCTTCTCTTCTCTTGTCTTTTCTTCTCTTCTCTTCTCTTCTTTGGTCTCTTTGGTGATTCTGTCTGTGTTTATTGTTATTATTATTTTTGTTTGTTTGTTTGTGTTTGTGTGTTTGTTTGTGTGTGTGTGTGGAGGGGGTGTGTGGGTGTGTCTTGTGCATGTGTGTGGTGGGTGTGTCTTGTGCATGTGTGTGTGTGTGCATGTGTGTGTGTGTGGAGTGTGTGTGTGTGTGTGTGTGTGTGTCTTGTATATGCGGGGGGTTGGAATGGATATGTATCTGTGTGTGTGTGTGAATGTGTCTATTTGCGTACTGTATGTATCTTTCTTTTTTTTGGTTTTTTTCACTCATTTCCTTTTTTTCGCTCGTGTGCGTTCCTCCACACATCCCTTTCTTTTAATACCACTACCAACCCTCTCACCCCTCCCCCAAAACACACAACTACCATCCACCATTGTGCACCTCTTTCCTAACAACACATACATCACCCCACACCTACTAGCCGAAGTCTTCGGTTCTTCCACCACCTCTACTTCCCAAACACTTGCATCAAACATACATATACAAACATTCAGCTTTCTCTTGACTTCGAACATCCCCTTCGGCTCTGGCACCGGCCCCAAATAGCTCCCCGACGACCCTCCGCGGAGGCGACGGACGTACGTGTTGAAGATCCACTGC
>BNUC01000397.1 GCA_025997075.1 Betaproteobacteria bacterium
AAGCGGCGCCGCGACAGCGGCGTCCGCTTGAACGAAAGGTTAGACTTTTGCACGAAACTTCCCACGAAGCAAGAACGTCGGGAAGCGAGGGTTTGAAGTAGCGCGAAACGAAATGGGCACGCCCACTGTGCTGCAACACGACCAGCAAGTACGGGTAACTTGCGCGACCAGGAACACTGTGGCGATGCGCCACTTGATGCCGTGGAAAAATGCTCGTCGTATTGGACAGGGCTAACGTTGGAGTTAAGCGGCACCGCGACAGCGGCGTCCGCTTGAACGAAAGGTTAGACTTTTGCACGAAACTTCCTACGAAGCAAGAACGTCGGGAAGCGAGGGTTTGAAGTGGCGCGAAACGGAATGGGTACGCCTACTGTGCTGCAACACGACCAGCAAGTGCGGGCAACTTGCGCGACCAAGAACACTGTGGCGATGCGCCACTTGATGCCTTGGAAAAATGCTCACGGTATTGGATAGGGCTAACGTTGGAGTTAAGCGGCGCCGCGACAGCGGCGTCCGCTTGAACGAAAGGTTAGACTTTGGCACGGAACTTCCCACGGAGCAAGAACGTCGGGAAGCGAGGGTTTGAAGTGGCGCGAAATGAAATGTGCACGCCCACTGTGCTGCAATACGACCGGCAAGTGCAGACAACCTGCGCGACCAGGAACACTGTGGCGACGCGCTACTTGATGCCGTGGAAAAATGCCCATCGTATTGGACAGGGCTAACGTTGGAGTTAAGCGGCGCCGCGACAGCGGCGTCCGCTTGAACGAAAGGTTAGACTTTTGCACGAAACTTCCCACGAAGCAAGAACGTTGAGAAGTGAGGGTTTGAAGTAGCTCGAAACGGAATGGGTACGCCCAGTGTGCTGCAACACGACCAGCAAGCACGGACAACTTGCGCGACCAGGAACACTGTGGCGATGCGCCACTTGATGCCGTGGAAAAATGCTCACCGTATTGGACAGGGCTAACGTTGGAGTTAAGCGGCGCCGCGACAGCGGCGTCCGCTTGAACGAAAGGTTAGACTTTTGCACGAAACTTACCACGAAGCAAGCACGACGGGAAGCGAGGGTTTGAAGTAGCGCGAAACGAAAGGGGCGATCCCATTGTACTGCAAAAAGACCAGTATGCACTGACAACT
>BNUC01000398.1 GCA_025997075.1 Betaproteobacteria bacterium
TCGGTGAAGGTGACCGTGTCGCCGTTGATGAATTGGGGTTCCGGGGTCCAGTTGTCCAAGGTCAGGATGTCCCAGGCGCGGTTGGTCGCGCCGGTCCAGGTGAGGTCGGTGGGCGTGGCGCGGGGTGGGGGTGGAGGGGGCGGCGGTGGCGGTGGCGGAACATAGGTCACATCCCGCCTGGCGATGAGGTCATTACCGACATTGGACAGGCTGAAATCAGCGGAGAAAGCCACGCCTGAGGTGAGTGTGGCTTTGTTGCCTGGATTGCTGATGGCGCCGGTGATGCCTGCGCTGGTTGCGATGAGCTTGATGCTTTGATTCTCCTGGGGGGTGGTCAGGCTGTCGTAAGAACCGTCAGAGACGAGTTTGACCGTGCTGCCGCCAATGTTCGAGACGCCCGCGCCCGCGACGGTGAGGATAGTTTCACCGTCATCTATCGCGCCCGGCACGTAGAAGTTCAGTTTGCCGTTGCGGGCGTTGAGGTTGCCGTTGATGCGGCTGCCCTGCCAGACGTTCAGCGTGCTGTTGCTGCTTGTCAAGGTGACGTTTTTGCCGGCGGTTCCCCGCAGGGAGAACGTGCCGCCACTTGTCACGCTGACGTTGCTGTTGGTCAGGCTGCCGGTTAATAGCAGGGTTCCGTTGTCGACGCTTGTTGGACCGTTGTAGTCACTTATGCCGGAAAGGGTCAAGGTACTGCCGCCGCCTTTAGTCAGGCCGCCGCCTGCCGTGCCGGCGATAGTCCCGGCAAAGGTGGAAGGCGTGTCCTGGATGACCGTCAGGGTTCGCGCTCCAAGCTGAACCGTGCTGCCAGACGCGCCGGCCAATCCCTTGATGAAAACGCCGAAACTTGTGCCGGAAATGTCGAAGCTTCCCGAACTGGCTATATCCACGCCGCTGGACAGGGCGATGGAGCCGCCTGAACCGAGGGCCAGCGTTCCTGCGCTAATCGTGGTCGCGCCGGTGTAGATGTTGTTTCCGGTCAGGGTCAGGTCGCTGGCGGTGGTTTTAGTCAGGCGGGTGTTGGTAGCGTCAATGACGCCGCTGAATGTGCCGCTGTGCACGGTCAATCCAGCGGTGTTTTTGATGACGCCCGCGCCATTCAGGGCATTCACGCTACGGGCGGCAGTATTACCGTCATA
>BNUC01000399.1 GCA_025997075.1 Betaproteobacteria bacterium
GAGACGGCGGTACGCCGGTGGGTGGCGCAGGTCGATGCCGAGCAGTTGGGGCAGAGCGGGATAGGCAAACCGCTGACGGCAGAACAGCAGCGCATTCGACATTTGGAAGGAGAGAACCGGCAACTGCGTCAGGACAACGACCTGTTAAAAAAAGCATCGGCCTTCTTTGCCCGGGAACTGAGATGAAATATCAATGTATCGCTCAGTTGCAACAGAAGGCTGCCGGCGCCCTTTCCCTGGATGACGCAACACGCGCCGAGAACTCCGTCCGGCAGAATCCCGGCATTGCCTCTTTGTGTCGATTGCTGGAAGTGAGCCGATCAGGCTATTACGCCGCACGAAGCCGAGCCCAGGCGCCTAAGAAAGTCTGCCTCGCCACGGCTTACCTGAAAGCCGCTTTTGTCGATTCTGGTAAAAGCTACGGCAGTCGGCGCTTGCGGGTCGCGTTAGCGAATCAGGGGATTCCCCTGGGTCGCTACCGGGTTCGCAAGCTCATGCGCTTAAACCAGATACAACCGGTTTGGAAGCGCAAATTCATTCACACAACGGATAGCCAGCATGGGCTCCCTGTGGCCAGCAATGTGCTGGATCGCCAATTCCAGCCAGAAGCCCCCAATCTCGCCTGGGTAGCAGACATCACGTCTATCCGCACCCGTAGCGCCTGGCTTTACCTGGCGGCCGTGATGGACTTGTACTCACGCAAGATCGTGGGCTGGGCGATGGCGCCCAACATGGAAGCTGAGTTGGTGTGCTCGGCTTTGCAGATGTCCATCGCGCAACGCCAGCCCCCGAAGAAGATGATGGTACATTCTGATCGTGGAAGCCAGTATGCCAGTGCGCTTCATCGCGCCTTGCTGGCACAACATGGATTACAGGCCAGCATGAGCCGCAAAGGGAACTGTTGGGACAATGCCGTGATGGAACGTTTCTTCCTGAATCTCAAGAGGGAGCGTGTCTGGCAGCGTGACTATGCCAACCCGGCGGAAGCGGTTCGTGACATCACGGATTACATCGTTGGCTTCTACAACAGCTCCCGCTTGCACTCGACTTTGGGTTACCTGCCGCCCAACGTCTATGAATCACTTTCGGCAGGAAAACAACCTATCCATCTGTCCGATATTTCTTGACCACTACA
>BNUC01000400.1 GCA_025997075.1 Betaproteobacteria bacterium
TTCCCGACGCAAAACCGCTGACCGAATCCCAGAGTACCGCGCTTCTTTGCTCGGTCTTACCCCATTGGACAATGCTCTTCGATACAATGACTTATGACTTATGACTTCTGCGTGTGCGATTACCCTGGCTTGCTTGCTTGCTTGCTTGCTTGCTTGCTTGCTTGCTTGCTTGCTTGCTTGCTTGCTTGCTTGCTTGCTTGCTTGCTTGCTTGCTTGCAAAAATTATGTTACAAATATTTGATTTGTCAAATATTTTTTACAATTTTTTTTCTGCATCGCCGTTCCGCCATAAACCGGCCCGCACATTCCCGCGAAAGCGGGACACCGAAAGCGTCCGGGATAAAGGTAGAGCGGGATCGAAGAAACCGCCGTTGTTGTCCGGCGCGTTCTTCGATGCCGCCCTACCATTCGCGCGGAATGACGGAAGGTGCGTAAGCACGCGTAGACGCAGTGATGACGGCAGAGCGCAAGTTCCGAGCGCGGATGATGCGGGCGAAGGACTAAAAAACATGTAATTTTTGCGCGGCGCGATAGAGGAAACAGAGTTTTATATAGTCCGTGTCCTGCCGCAAAACGTCAAATTGCTTTTGCCAGAAAAGCCACACTCCCGCCTGTTTTGAACCCTGATTACAACACCCGCACTGTAATTGCGAAAAGTGGATTGACCAAAATCCCCAAACCCGAACCGCCCGGATTTTTGAGTAGCAGCTGGACGGGATTGGTAGGGCGCGTTCTCCGAACGTGCCGTGCGTTCACGACGGCGGTTTCTACGATACCGCCCTACCTGAAACCGTGCGTTTACATGCGGCGCGCTCGGAGAGCACGCCCCACCTGAAGCCAAATGGTAACAACGGCGGTTCTACCCTACCCTCTCCATCCCGTAACCCCACTGGTAAATCCAATCGTCTGACGATTGCACCAGATTTTTGCGGACGGGATTTGCACGGATGTAATGCCATTTTTCTTCCAGCGATTCATTACTGCGAATCCGATGGTCAAGCCATTAGGAGTCGTTCATAAATTAAGTTTACACACGTGGGCGAATTCCGTAATTCCACTCTGGATGGAAGTCAGCGCGGATGATTCTGAGTTTCTGGAGTTCTTTGTCGGAAACTTTTGTGCCGCAAACA
>BNUC01000401.1 GCA_025997075.1 Betaproteobacteria bacterium
CTAACATGTTTTGGAAGGGGTTTGCACCCCTCCCAAAACGGTCGCCGAAACCCCGGCCTTTAGGCCGGGGTATGGCTCCCACCGCCCTGAAGGGCGGGGTTTCAAACCGGAGTTAGTTTTACGATGAATCATCTGATAAAAAACCGTCGGGGATTGTTGATGGTAAAGACGAACTCGAAGTTCTCGCCAATCAAGGATTTGCGGCTGCCCAATACAATCTTGGTGTGATGTACGAAAACGGTCAGGGTGTGGCGAAGGATGTAGCGGAAGCCGCCAAATGGTATCGCAAGGCCGCTGATCAGGAACTTTCGCTGGCCCAAAATGCGCTGGGGAACATGTATGCCAACGGTCAGGGAGTGACGAAGAATGAGACGAAAGCCGTCGGATGGTAAGAGATATTGTGCGCATGCGCAAAGACGCAAGCCTTTGGGTTTTCACCTGTCCCTTGCCCAGACCTCGCGCCAAGCGGCCGCTTTGCGCGCGAACGCCAATGTATAGGACGGACTGGTCGAAGGCAGGATACGCGTCTCGTAGCCCTGCTCCGCGAACCATCGTGCAAATTTTCCCGAAGTCTGCCCGTTGAAAAAGATGCGCCGCAAGCGTGGCGCTTTCTTTCCGAGCACGGAAAAATCGTTCTGTTGCGCCGCCTTGATCGCCGAATCGAGTGACCCTTCGCGCCTGCAAGTACGATACACATCCCACACGCCCACGTGATACCGCAGCAGGCAACGTTGCTTCTGCGCATAGTCAAGCTCCGTCAGCGGCTCGCCAAGCACCTCCGCCATCACCCGCCAGAACTGATTCTGCCGATGCGCGTAGTAATGCTGCGCCTCAAGCGAAGCGCGCGACGGAAAGCTGCCGAGGATCAAGGTCTCTATCCCGGCGTCGAGGATTGGGGGAAGGCCAACAAGTAATGAGGATTCCTGAGGCATTGGAGTAGCCCAATTTTTTTCATTATGACCGGAATCGGGATTTTTTTGTTCACGTTCCATTACAAGAGCAGGGTAATCGCACACGCAGAAGTCATAAGTCATTGTATCGAAGAGCATTGTCCAATGGGGTAAGACCGAGCAAAGAAGCGCGGTACTCTGGGATTCGGTCAGCGGTTTTACGTCGGGAACGTAAGC
>BNUC01000402.1 GCA_025997075.1 Betaproteobacteria bacterium
TTCAACACGGCGAACGCGCGGATGATTTCGCGCGGCATTTTGTTGATGTCACGCGCGATGTTGAAATTGTCAATGCTGCGCTGCGTCTGCGCGCCGTAATAAGCCCCGGCGGGCACGCGCACCTCGCCCAGCGTGTCGTGTTCGATGCGGTAGTCCATGCCGCAGTGTAGCCGCTGCCGGTCAGAAAAGCGAGGGTTGATGCCGGGCGTCAGCGGGCTTGGGTGCAATTGGAAAAAGTGTCAGCGACAGCGTTAACCGATTAGCACGGTCTGAGGCGCCAGCCTATGGAGCGCCGTCACTCATGACGGCGTCCTGCATATGCGAAGCACATTTTATAGCCGTTCATCATAACATTGGCAGGTTGTCGGTCAGCACCAGCAAGGTAGCGGCGGCGTCTCGCCGCCGTGGTCAGCATCCCCGCGCACTAGAGCAAAGTAAAAAAGCATGGCCTCAGCGAAGCACTGGGAGCGCCGAGCACCAGCTCGGCTGGCACCGCTGGCAAGGTTGGTTATTCCTCGTGCCATGCGGGCAGCCAGAGTTCACCTCTGTAGCGGAGAAGCCGAGCTGGGGCTCGGCGCTCCCAGTGGCTTCGCTGAGGCGATACTTTTCTTGTTTGCTCTAATGCCACCCCCGCCTTGAGTGGGGGCGCTGAAGTTTACCTGCGGCGCGCGCTTCGACGGCGGCGGGACGCCGCCGTTACCTTGGCTGACCAGTTCCTGCCAATATTAAAATGAACTGCTATACGCTTCGCGGTGGAACGACGCCGTCATGAGTGACGGCTCTCCATAGCGCTGACGCTGTTGCTGACTCTTTTTTCAATCACATCCGGCAGCGGCGGGTAACTGCCGCCGTCCTTTACTTTGCCCGCCGTTGCCGCTAACTTTTCCCCTTTCGTATGAGCAAACTTTCTATCGAGGAACAGGTGTCATTGTTAGCCGCCAAGGTCAACCAACTGCACTCCCAGGCGGAGTTGGCGGAGAAATTGAAATCGGGGCGGCAGTTGCGCGTCAAGCTCGGCTTCGACCCGACGTCGCCCGACTTGCACCTCGGCCATGTCGTCGTGCTCGACAAAATCCGCCAGTTCCAGGACCTCGGCCACCTCGCGGTCATCGTCGTCGGCGA
>BNUC01000403.1 GCA_025997075.1 Betaproteobacteria bacterium
TTTTTACACGAAGCGGTTTCCGGAGATTTTCTTGAGAAGAACGCGCCTTCCGGATTCCGGCAACTCGTCGACATCGCCTTCTCGGGCAACGGAGAACCGACCAGCGCCCGCGAGTTTCCCGACGCGGTGGAAATCGCGGGACGGCAGATAGATGAGTTCGGACTGCCCGGCCTCCTGAAATTGCGCGTGATAAGCAATGGCAGCCTGATGCACCAGTCGCACGTTCAACGAGGAATTGCCCGTATCGGTGAATTGGGAGGCGAAATCTGGTTCAAGATCGACCGGGGAACAAGCGATGAAATCTTGCGCGTCAACGGCGCCCATACGACGCCTGGCAAGATCCGAAAAGCAGTCTCGACATGTTCGAAACTATCCCCCACCTGGATTCAAACCTGCTTGTTCTCCATCGACAACAAGCTGATCGAGCCGGCAGGGTTCAACGCTTACCTTGAGCTCATCGCCTCGATCAAAAAAGAGATTGAAGGTGTGCATCTTTACGGACTGGCCCGACCTTCCCGGCAACCAGAAAACAAAAGACTTTCGGCACTGAGCGCCGAAAGCCTTTCATCATTCGCCCAACGCATCGCTACGTTGGGCATCCGGGTAATTGAAAACCCTTGATCAGGCAGCCTTTTTCCTGGCTTTGGCTGCTTTTTTCAGGGTCTTGTACAGATCAGGCTCCTCACTTTTCAGATATTCCACGATATCCACGTCATCGCGCCTGATACGCTGAATATCGATCCGCTCGACATGGACAAGGCGAAGCAACTCACGCACCGGTCGTGGCATATTACGTCCGCTCTCATAGCGTGACCCGCCACTTTGCGTCACACCGATTTTCGACCAGAATTGTTGTTGATTCAAACCGAGTTTACGGCGGATCTCGCGCGGCTCGTTAGTCTTGTCGTTCGTCTTTGTTGTATTCATTTGCATCCTTTCATACGGCTATTTTGTGAATTTGGATATTTTATGAGTATCTCAATGCCGCTCCCACGACATATCCTCGACTTCAATCATATAAACATATGATTTCTATAAAAACGCGCTAATCATATAACAGAAACATATATCATTACAAGTGGCATTAAAAAAATTGTTTTGCATAGATTGAC
>BNUC01000404.1 GCA_025997075.1 Betaproteobacteria bacterium
GCCTGATCCTGGCGCACCAGGTAATAGCCGGTCGCGGCGGCGGGCGCTTTCTCGCGGCCGTCGTAGGCGGTGATCTTCTTCGTCTTGGCGTCGTAGTACAACATGAAGGTGCTGCCGGCGATGGTGCTCGACTGCGGCTCGACGAGACCGAGCACGGCCTGTACGGCCACGGCGGCATCCGCCGCGGACCCGCCGGCCTTCAGTACATTGCAACCGGCCATGGTGGCCAGCGGGGTGTTGGCCACCACCATGTACTTGCTGGAATGCTTGGCCTTGTAGCCCAGGCGATAACCCGAGGAAGCTTCGGGGAGAGAAGGATCGCCGGGTACATCGGAGCCGACGATGGTGGGAGTGTCGCCTACCAGATACGAGCAACTATTCGGATCGGAATCCACAATCAATTCGGGTTCAACCGGACCGCTTGCGTGATGGGAACCACCGCCGCCGCCGCATCCGGCGAACAGCAGGGCGACTGCCCATGGAAGCACTGCCACTGCCCAAACCTTGTTCATTTTCATCGTAACCCTTTCCTATCATATAAAGGAGCTTGGAGCGCCAGCCGAAAGGCCGACTTATCATTTAAGCAAACTTCGGGCCACGACTGATTTGCCTGTCTGGCCCATGATCATTGTACTGTCTTGAAGATGTCTGCGCCATTTTGGGGATTTCCGTTAAAAAATGCACCGAAACCGGTCATGCAAGTATCACGCAGAGGCGCTTGTGGCCGTAGTCACCGTCACCCGGATGCCATACACTGCGAATTTCTGCATTCCCGTTGATGGTGAGCCAATCTGAACCGGGAAACTTTGGCAAGCGATAAGGAGCGGTTATGGCTGACGGAAATAAATCCTATGTTGAACTTGTGGCCATCAAGGTCAAGGACATCGACTGGCATATCCGGTTTTTCCGCGATGTGCTGGGCATGGCCGCACGCAAAACCGCCGCGCCCGAGGGGAAACCGAAAAAAGTGTGGACGATCGGCGGCATGCAGTTCAACGAGGATCCTGATTTTAATGGACCCGAAGGCCGCACGGATCATCTGGGAATCATGGTCGACAATCTGAATAAAGTCCTTGCCGACGACAGCCAGTGGGGTGTCCGCGAGCTGC
>BNUC01000405.1 GCA_025997075.1 Betaproteobacteria bacterium
CCTTAGCTTGCTTGCGGGGGTATAAGTTTAACAATTAACATATAAAAGTATAATGGAAGGACTATGAAACAAAATTATCTTAGGAGATAGTTACAATGTCAGTGAAAGTTGTGCATATAGGATGATAAAGTATGTAGAAGAAGTATTAATGAGTAGTGGGGAATATGCACTGGATGGGAATAGGTATTAGAACCTCCCGCACAACTTGAGTATTAAATTTTAGAATTACAAATACCTGAACCCTGAGTTAAATCGCAGTCCAAAGCGTCTTTTGCTATTACTTATCTATTCTTTAGACTATTTTGAACCTTTTAACAAATACTTTAATGTTTTCTACTATAATCATCTGATAAATCTTTCTATTTAACTCCTTATCTTCTTTTGTCAGCTTTTTAGTGTTTGTTTGATCTCTTTTTTTAAAACCAGTGTTACTTGTATGCATTTTATTTCAACATCATCTTTACAATATTCTCTGTACTCAATTTTCTCTTTGCTCACCTACTTGCCCTATCTTTTCTTTCTTCCTTGCTATCCTTTGTTTTGTCAAATGTCCCTTTCTTTACTCCCATTAATACTAAACCCATTCCACCCGACCCGCATGCTTTCTTTTTCTGTTTCATAGTACTTCTATTGTACTTTTATTATGTTAGTTATTAAGAGGTCTATTATGAAACCATACTTGTCAAGCCTTTGTGGAATTTCGCAATTGGAGTTTTGGCAAACAAAGACAACGGATTGTACACATTAAGACTTTATCTGCCATGTATCTTATTGTCTTTCTTTGCATAAATACATGCCTACTAAAATAAACTAAAATCGTGCTCCTTGCCCTATTATCGCTGTGCATATTACTTGCTTGCCTTTAATTTAACTACTACCAACGGTTATTGTATGTCTATTATTCTTTTCGCTTTCGCCACTTTCGCTGTTTTTTTAGGTCTTTGTATCAATCTCTAGCATAATCACTGCTACTTCTACTTCTAGCGCTTTGTTTATCAATACCTATTCCCATCTAGTATATTCCCCACTACTCATTAATGCTTCTTGTGCATGCCCTATGTCTATATCCACAACTTTTGCTGACATTGTAACTGTCTCAGGTCTA
>BNUC01000406.1 GCA_025997075.1 Betaproteobacteria bacterium
TAAAAGGTGGATTCAAGCGGGTTGTTCAAGTGCGACGAGTTTCATACCCATCTTTTCGGCGCGTTGCGTGAGGTTTCGGAGCACGCGTTCGCGGTAGCGTTCTTCGTAGTAGTCCTGGCCTTGATCGGTATATTCTTCGCCCTTGGTGAGCATTGTGTAGATTAAGCGGGCGAGTTTGTGTGCGGTGGCGGTGATGGCCTTGGGTTTATCCATGCGCGCGCACATCCGCCGGAAGTAGGCGCCCAGGGCGGATTGGCTTGTACGCAGCGCGGCGGCGGCCAAACGCAAGGCCTGGGCGGCACGATTGGCGCACCGTTTGGTCTTGCTGCTCATCACTTTGCCGCCGGTGATCCGGGTTCCAGGACACAGGCCCAGCCAACACGTGAAGCGCTTGACCGTGGCAAAGCGTGACCTATCCGCTCCGGTTTCGGAGAGCACAGCCAACGCGGTGGTCACGTTAATGCCATCAATGCGTGTCAGATCGACACCACACATCTGGAACAGTTGGGTACGCAAATCAAACTGGGGTGCATGACGCGAACTACTGTGCTTCTTGCCTGTACTCGGTTGGCCCTCATGCCTCTGTAGCGCTTTCAGTTGGACTTCGATTTCCCGGTCGCATTCGGTCACCTGGCGGCCAACAAAGTCGAAGGCGTCAATCGCTTGCTTGAGCGCGAAGAGATGCTCCGTACGCCAGTTTCCTTGCAGGCTTTTGGCAATCTCGTCGACGCTGGCGCGAATCCGCGCGTTTTTCATGGCCGCCAGTACGTGGCCGTCCCGTTCGCCTGCGACAATGGCGCGCAGAATCTTCTGACCCGTTTCGCCCACGACGTCGGAAATAACGTTGGCCAACTGAACATTCATTTGCGTCAGCGCCTTTTGCATGGGCTGCACGTACCGGCCCTGGCTTCGCAAGAGCAGGGCGCGTTGTCGCCACAGCGAGCGCAAGAGGCAGACGGCTTCGGCGGGTTGGAACGCGCCGCTGAGCAATCCGTAGCTCATCCGTTGTTGCAGCCATTGGCAGTCAAGTACGTCCGATTTACGCCCCGAGACGTTCTTGACGTGGCGCGCATTGACCAGCAAAACGGTAAAACCTCG
>BNUC01000407.1 GCA_025997075.1 Betaproteobacteria bacterium
GACAAATACAGCAAGGGATTCGATAGCTGGGCGCATCTGATCGCGAGGGTCTATGCCCAACTCAGCGGCGCGAGTTCGCTTCGTGTGCTGGAAGCTGGTTACAACAGCCAGAGCAACCACCACTACCACCTGGGGACACGAACCCTGCGCCGCTCGACACTCTCCGATGCCAATGCCACCCGTCACCCGGATCTCTTCGCGGACATCGCGCGGGCGCTGATGAATCAGGCGCATCGCCGCTTGCGCACAGAGATGAAAGACATCCTCTATCTGCTCGACTCAACGAGTTTCACTCTGAAAGGACAGGGCTTCGACGTCTGGACGAAAGAGAACCGAACCCGGAATACACAAGGAATCAAGCTTCATGTGCTCTATGAAGCGGCTTCGGAAATTCCGGTGTGTTTCTCCTTTACCCCGGCCAACGTCAATGACCGGGACGAAGCCGTCAAACTGGAAATCGAGCCGGAGGCGATCTACACCTTCGACAAAGGGTATTGCGATTACACGTGGTGGCATCACATCCACCGGGCGGGAGCACGTTTCGTCACCCGCTTCAAGAAGAAGGCCGCCCTGAAGACCCTGGAAGAGCGACCGGTTCCCGAAGCGGACGGTGAGATCATCCTGAAAGACGAAACCGTCCTGTTCTCGAACTCCCATCCGCGCGGCGGACGCAAGAATCCTTACCGGAACCCCTTGCGCCGGGTCACGGTGGCCCGGCCCGATCACGACACGCCTCTGGTCTTGGCCACGAACGACCTGAAGAGTCCCGCGTTACAGATCACCCGCCATTACAAAGCGCGCTGGGGGATTGAACTCTTCTTCAAATGGATCAAACAACACCTGAAGATCAAAAGCTTTCTGGGTCGAAGCGAGAACGCGGTGAAGATACAGATTCTGACCGCCTTGATCGCCTACCTGCTGTTGGCGATTCATCGCCAGCTCAGTGGATTCAAAGGGAGCCTGTGGCATTTGTTGGCCGAAGTTCGCGCCAGCCTGTTCCAGCGTCCTTCCCTTGAATTCCTGAACCGGCGACGACGATCTGAACAACAGCGATTACTGGCTCAATTACAAGCTTCTTTATTCTCATGAAAACTG
>BNUC01000408.1 GCA_025997075.1 Betaproteobacteria bacterium
TATCGGCGGGCAGCAGGCCATCGGCAACCAGCGGCCGGATCGCCAGGATGAAAGCGCTGGCGTGGCATCCGGGATTGGCGATGCGTTTGCTGGCGCGGATTTTGGCGCGTTGATCCTTTGCCAGTTCAGGCAGGCCAAAGGTCCAGGCGGGGTCGATACGGTGCGCCGTCGACGCGTCGATGACACAGGTTCGGGGATTGTCCGCCAGCGCCACCGCTTCCCGGGCGGCATCGTCCGGCAGACAGAGGAATGTCACGTCGGAAGCGTTGATCAGGCGCTTGCGTTCGGCGAGATCCTTGCGTTTCTCCGGATCGATCCGGAGCACCTCGATATCGGGACGTCGCGCGAGGTATTCGTTGATCTGTAAACCGGTCGTGCCTTCCTGACCATCGACAAAAACTGTGTGCGCCATGCTAAACCTTCGTTGGGAGAGTCGTTCGAAGCGGCCATTATCCCATAGGGGAACGATGGAAACGAGGCACTTTTAGCTCAGTCGGCGCTTGGGTCGTTCGTATTCGTAATAGAAGCGTTCGTAGCGTTCAGCCGCGCCTGACGGCGCTGCTGGTTCGCCATGTAGATGCCGCTCACGACGAGGGTGGTCATACCGAGCAAGGACCAGATGTCCGGGAAGTCTCCGAACACGAAAAAACCGATGATCGCGATCCAGATCAGTTGCGAATAAGTGAAGGGCGCCAGACGTGACGCGGGCGCGTATTCATAGGCCTTGATCAGGATCAGATGCCCCAGCGCGCCAAACAGACCGATGGAGACGAAACAGACGGCATGCCACGTGCTTTGGGGCATCACCCAGATGTCGGGAAGAATCGCGGAAAGCAGCACGCTACCGACCAGTCCGGCATAAAAGATCGACGTGTAGGGACTCTCAAAACCCGCTATTCGCCGCGTGACGATCTGGTAGGTGGCAAAAGTGAAGGCATTGGCGATCGGAAGCAGGGCCGCCCAGGTGAAAACGCCGCTTCCCGGCCGGATGATGATGAGGACTCCCGCGAAACTGCACAGGATGGCGATCCAGCGCGCCAATTCCACCTTTTCCTTGAGGAAAACGACCGACATCAGGGCGACGAACAAAGGG
>BNUC01000409.1 GCA_025997075.1 Betaproteobacteria bacterium
GAACCGCCGCCCCCTCTCCTGCCCTTCGGGCATCCTCCCCCACGAGGGGGGAGGACGATGGATCGCCATACTCCGCGAAATTTTCATATCAATAAAATCAATAGCTTAAGTGGTGTTTCTTGAGAGGTATCAGGTATCAAAACCGAACGGCGGGTTTTGGGGTTGGAGCTGGTTCCGCGCCCTATGCGATCGCCCTGTCCGCAGTCATTGCAGACTTTGACCGAACTCGGGAAGATGTATCTTATCGAACAGGTTGAATACCTCGATTGGAGAATCAATGATGACGACAAAAGATCACGCTTACGAAGGTGATGATCCGGGGAAAATGCGCGTACCGCCGGATTTGCCGCAACACGCCTGGCAATTTGCCGCGATTCGCCATCAGGGACAGCGTTATCCGGGCACGGAATTACCCTATCTTGTCCATATCGGCGCTGTGTTGCTGAATCTGCTGCCTGTACTGCAGGAAATGCCCTTGCTGGATTCGGCGCTGGCGCAGTGTTGCGCCATCCTGCACGACACGGTGGAGGATACGAATACGACAGGGGATGAAATCCGCGCTCAATTCGGTGAGCAGGTGGCGGCGGGAGTCCTGGCGCTCACCAAGGACAAGACGCTGGAGAAGCGCCTGTCGATGCTCGATTCCCTGCGGCGCATCCGGATGCAGCCAAGGGAAATATGGATGGTCAAGCTGGCCGACCGCACCGCCAATCTGGGCGAAGCACCTGTCCATTGGACGCGTGAAAAATGCCTGGCTTATGCCGAAGAAGGACAATTGATTCTCGATGCGCTGGGCGGGGTATCCGAAGTGTTGGCAAAACGCCTCTCCGAACGCATTACGGCGTGGAAGACGAAGTACGTGGAACAGTCGAGCCTCCGGAGATAAAATTCCGGCATGTCCGACTTCGCCGATTTCCATTCCCTCAGCCACGCCCTCCTTCCCCACCCGGTCACCCCGGCGCCGATTACTTCGCTGACATCTGATCTTGCGACCGTTCTTCATGTTGTCTACAATCTCCCATAACGGGAGATTTGTGGAGAATGCGATTTTGCGTGTAATTGCGAGGAAAGCGCTGAGAGATTTCTGG
>BNUC01000410.1 GCA_025997075.1 Betaproteobacteria bacterium
AACGAGGCGGGACCGTATGCCAAATGGTGGCATATCAGCGCCCCTTCTGGCGACGCTTCAACGACTGATTCGACCAACCCGACAGCCGCCGCCAATATCAATGGCAACGCCTATGGCGCGGCGGGGGGCACGTCAGGGTCGTCGCCCCATGTCACCGGAGCCTTGGCGCTTCTGCTTTCCCGGTATCCGGACCTGGACGCCATCCAGGCGCGCGATGTGCTGTTCACCACGGCGCAGAACAAGAAATCGGATGGCGTGACTTTCCTTGATTACTGGACCGCTACCGACGGCGAGCCGGACGAGCGCTACGGCTGGGGGTATCCCGATGTTGACAAGGGCGTCTACGGCCCCGGCCAGTTTCTGAGCCCCTTCGTCTATGACCTCTCGAAAGCGCCTCTGGATGTCTGGACGAACGATATCAGCCAGGTCGCGATCAAAGCCAGGGAAAAGGAAGATCTGGCATGGCTGGCGGGCTACAAGGCGCAAGGCATTGCCTGGGCCGGCGAATACAATCTGAATAATTACGGGTATGGGCTTTATGGCCTGGAGGATGTCGTGGGCGTTGCGCAGCCGGGCAACTCCGCGCCGGTCGACTACGCGGCCTCTCCCCGTGGCACATATCCCGACTGGGACGCCTACTTTGACGCCTCCCTGGCCTACATTACCATCAGCCAGGCGGACGCCGACAAGTGGCGCAAGGAATGGATGGACGCGAAAGCGGCTTCCATTCAGGACAAGATCGACAACGGCCTCTACACGGCTTCCCTGACCAAGCAAGGCCCAGGGCGGCTGGTGCTGACCGGTGACAACACCTACAAAGGCGGCACGACCGTCGAGGAAGGCAGCCTGTACGGCTTCACCGAATCTTTCGGCACTGAAAAAGTCGTCGTCAACGGTGGCAGGTTCGGCGTGCTCTCCGAGTATTACGACACGTTCACGCAGAAGGGTCTTTTGACTTCGACGGCAAGCCGCAAGGTGAGCGTTGACGTCAATGCCGGCGGCGTCTTTGCGATCGTGGCGGGCAATAATGCCAGCGTCGATGCGCTGACCTTCAAGGCAGGCTCTCTGGTCACGCTTGATAATGCCG
>BNUC01000411.1 GCA_025997075.1 Betaproteobacteria bacterium
AGGACGGCAGGAAGGACGGCAGGAAGTTGCAAAAAACCTTCTTAAGAAGAAAATGCCCTTGGCCGATATTGCAGACACTACCGGACTGTCGTTAGATGAAGTGAAACGGCTTGCCGCCGAGCTTACGTACTAGCAGTCATCTCAGAATTTACGGATTTTATGCAAGCCGCGCAAAACAACCCCGCCATCGCAAAAGCCTGGGGCGTGATCAAAATCCTGAGTGGCGATGAACGCGCCAGAGCCCTGGCCGACGCCAGGGAAAAAGCCCGCATGGATATGGATTCCTGGCTGGATGACGCCCGTTATGAAGGAGAAGAAAGAGGACGGCAGGAAGGACGGCAGGAAGAAAAACAGGAAGTCGCCAGAAATCTCCTGCAAATGAATATTCCTTTGGAGAACATTGTAAAAGCGACTGGTCTGTCTCTTGCCGAAGTGGAACGGCTTGCCGCTGAGCTTACGCACAGGCAGTGACCATCCCGGAATTTACAGATTTTATGCAAGCCGCGCAAAACAACCCCGCCATCGCCAAAGCCTGGGGCGTGATCAAAGTCCTGAGCGGCGATGAACGCGCCAGAGCCCTGGCCGAAGCCAGAGAAAAAGCCCGCATGGATATGGATTCCTGGCTGGATGACGCCCGTTATGAAGGAGAAGAAAAAGGACGGCGGGAAGGACGGCAGGAAGGACGGCAGGAAGAAAAACAGGAAGTCGCCAGGAATCTCCTGCAAATGAATATCCCTTTGGAGAACATTGTGAAAGCGACTGGCCTGTCTCTTGACGAAGTGGAACGGCTCGCCGCCGAGCTTACGTACAGGCACTGACTGTAGTAACCATCCCGGAATTTACGGATTTTATGCAAGCCGCGCAAAACAACCCCGCCATCGCCAAAGCCTGGGGCGTGATCAAAATCCTGAGTGGCGATGAACGCGCCAGAGCCCTGGCCGACGCCAGGGAAAAAGCCCGCATGGACATGGATTCCTGGCTGGATGACGCCCGTTATGAAGGAGAAGAAAGAGGGATGATAAAAGGACGGCAGGAAGGACGGCAGGAAGTTGCAAAAAAACTTCTTAAGAAGAAAATGCC
>BNUC01000412.1 GCA_025997075.1 Betaproteobacteria bacterium
GTACGACGCCCTGGGCCGTCCGTTCAATTTCGGCTGCCGCACCAACGGCGCCCTGACCTGGGATCGCCTGCGCAAACTCCACGGCCTCGGCGCAAAGGACTACGCCGCCTGCGATGCCGCCCTCGCCACGACGCCGCCCGGAGAACACTTACGCTTCTGGCATCCCGACGCCGAATCTTTCCCGCTCGCCGCCGCCAACCCCGAGGTGCTTCGGCTCGACGACGGACCGGCGGATTTCGCCGGTGATTATTCCGGCATCGTCGACAGTTCTTTGGGGCTCGTGTATCGCTATGGAATGAAAATCGGCGATACTGGCTCCGGCTCCCGAAATGCGCCCATCAGCGTCTGCGGTGGACCGTCGGCCAGTCCGGAAATCATGCGCCGCATCGCCGCCCTCTGGAATCGTCCCGCCATTCAGGCCGGCCAGGCCGGCGCGGCGCTCGGCGCGGCTGTCTCGGCCGCCGTGGCGCTGATTCCCGAAACGCAGGGCAAGGCGCGCGAAACCACCGCGGCCTCGCTACGCGCCGCGATCTACGCCAACAGCGCAGTGATCGACCCGGACCCGGAATGGGTGCGGCGTTACCATGCTCCCGGCGGATTCCTCGATAGGCTGGAAGCGGCCTTCGAAAAATTGCGCGCTTGAGGGCGTTGTCTGCGCGTTGCGTTATTGGGGAGCCTGGTTCGCCTTGCGCTTCCAGCCCTTGGAACATCCCGTTGCGAGAGTACGGAGCAGATTGATGCATTGCACCGTGCAGTCTTTTGAGTTGAAGAATGAAACGAGTTCGACCTTAATACTATTGAAAAGTGAATTTTTGTACTCCCGCCAGGAGAAGCGCTTCTACGAATCTGTCTCAAAAAAAATCAAGAAAAAAGAGGTTTGAGAAGCAGAGGAACCAAGGCCAGCTTGATCTTTTTGCCCGCGTCGAAACCGTGCGACCCCAGTAGATTCCAATCCAGATATGAGTCTGAGCGTTGGGTTTTGAAGTTGAATTTTATATATATAAAAAGGTTTGGCTTTTAGCGGGGTTGTGGGTAGGTGGGAAGGTCGCCGTCAGGCGAGCTATCC
>BNUC01000413.1 GCA_025997075.1 Betaproteobacteria bacterium
GCGGGAGTGCTGCAAGTGTATGGCACGCTGGGCGGCGGCACTTATGACGGTGAGATTAGAATCGAAGACGGCACCGAACTGCAGTTCATCCAAAACACGGATCAAACCCTGTCCGGCGAAATTTCCGACAGTGCGGGCGGCAGCGGCACCGGCGCTTTGTACAAAGGCAGCACGGGAACGCTGACCCTGACCGGCGCAAATACCTACAGGGGCGACACGATCGTAGGCGGGGGACTCATCAACTTCAACAACGCGAACGCCTTCGGCGCGGCAGGACGAATCACCCTCAACGGCGGCGGTCTGCAATGGGCAAACGGCTACGCGGGCGACATCCCCTCAAACCATGACATTTATCTTGGAGCGTCCGGCGGGACATTCAACACCAACGGTAACAACGTTATATTGGAGAACGAGATCTCCGGCACCGGCGCTCTGACCAAAACCGGCGCGGGCACGCTGAGTTTGCGCGCCGCGAACCCCTACACCTACAGCGGCGATACCCTCATCAACGCCGGAACGCTGGAGTTGACCAGCGTCCTGTCACAAAGCGACGTAACGGTAGCGGATACCGCCGGAGCCACCTTCGCCCTGCGCGGCGGCACGGTCACGGGCGATGTCACCCTGGGTGGCGTCAACAGCACGCTGAACGCTCTGAACGGCACCATCACCGGCACCCTCACCACCAACGGCGGCGCGCTGAATTTCTACCTGCCGTCAGACATTAGCGTGAGCAGCAGCCCCCTGCTGCAAGTCGACACGGCGAACATCGAAGGCAGCAAGGTCAACCTCGTCCTCTACGGCGGCTACAACCTGGACACGCTCGCCGCCACGAACCAAATCACGCTCCTCAACGCCACGAGCGGCTTGAATCTCGGCACGGGCTACACCTCCGGCACAACCCAACTCACCGCGACGGCAGGCGTTGCCTTTACCTACGATTTCGAGCTCTCCGATGACGGCAACAATAATCTCTACGCCACGCTGAACAGCAAGACCCCGCCGCCTGAGCCGGTTGAACCGCCACCACCACCACCACCGCCGCCACCTCCCGACCGCGCC
>BNUC01000414.1 GCA_025997075.1 Betaproteobacteria bacterium
GTTTTTCCAGAGATGGCAATAAAACTGTTTAGGAGAATGGCATGATCAGAAACTGGAACGAGGAATCGCTGGATCACCGAAACGCGCTGCTTTACGCCATGGGTATTTCGGAGGATGACGCCAAACGTCCGGTCATCGGCCTGGTTAATTCCTGGAACGAGATGAACCCCGGCCACTTCCCTTTCAAGGAAGTGATCCCGCTGATGAAAAAAAGCATTTACGAAGCCGGGGCTCTGGCGCTGGAGCTTCCCGTCTCCGGGGTCTGCGACGGCATCTGTTCGAATACTCCCGGCGACCGCTATACCCTGCCGGCCCGCGATCTGGCCTCCTCGGAAGTGGAGATGACCGCCGAGCTCAACATGCTCGAAGGCATGGTCATCATGGCGACCTGCGACAAGGTGGTGCCCGGCATGATCATGGGCGCGCTACGGGTGGATATTCCCACGGTGATGCTCACCGGCGGCTACATGCTTCCCGGCGCGCACAAGGGAAAAATGCTGACCCTGACGCACACCAAACAGGCTTATGCCGCCTGGGTTGCCGGAGACATCCCGCGCGAAGAATACAAGGCGATCGTGCGCAACGCCTGCCCCACGCCCGGCGCCTGTCCCTTCATGGGAACGGCCAACACCATGTGCGCCTGCGCGGAAGTCCTGGGTTTATCCCCTCCGGGTAACGCCAGCGTGCGCAGCCAGAGCGAAGAATGGCGGGAAATGGCAAGGCAGGCCGCCCTGCGTATCGTCGAGGCGGTGAAAAAAGAGGAACGTCCCTCCAGCTTCATCACCCGTAGCAGTTTTGAAAACGCGGTGCGTTATATGATGGCTACCGGCGGTTCCTCCAACAGCCTCCTGCACATACCGGCCATGGCCCGGCAGATGGGCTTTGACATCAGCCCCGAAACCTTCGACGTTTTAAGCCGGGAAGTGCCGGTTCTGAACAGCATTTATCCCAACCATAAAACAAATACCATGGTTGAATTCTCCCAGGCGGGTGGCCTCGAAGCGTCGATCTTGCCGCCCTTGACCAGTTCCTTCAGTACCGCTTCGAGG
>BNUC01000415.1 GCA_025997075.1 Betaproteobacteria bacterium
CCCCCCGCGACCGGAAAACAAGGCTGGACGCTGGATTTAGGCGTGCAGGCTTATGCGGGCAAACGCGAAGGCGTGCTGGGGAGTTTGAAGGCGCGGTATAACTTCTGAGATCTTTCCCCCTCTCCCCCAACCCCTCCCCCACGAGGGGGGAGGGGTTGGGGCGTAGGTTGGGTAAGCGAAGCGCAACCCGACGATTGTAAATTTGCGGCGCGTAGCGCCGGAAAATAAGTACCGTCGGGATGCGCCGCTTCGCGGCTTTCCCAACCTACGTAAACCATTGGCAGTCCTTCGGATTGGAGAAAACGACCGTGACACAGAAACAGAGAGCGCATTCGCAGCAGGAAGCTGAATGACTGACAACAATCAGCCCTGTTACAGTTCATCCACCATTTCGCCCGCATGTTTGCGAAAAAGCGCCATACCGCCCACGCAGAGCATCAGGCACAGAAGTCCCGGCAACCAGAGTGTTTCCCAGCGCGGCCAGGCCTGGTTAACCATAATGGTCTGGAACCCGGCCATCAGGGGCGCCACCGGGTTGCACGCCAGAATCCAGTGCATGCCATCGGACAGCGTGCCGGCAGGATAGACGATGGGCGTCAACCAGAACCAGAAGGTCAGGAAAATGCCGAAAAACTGCCCGACGTCCCGGAAGAAGACGTTCAATACCCCGATGGTGACGCCGAGTCCGATCGAAAAAAGGATCAGGATAATCAGCAAAGGCACGATCGCGAGATAGGGCAGCCCTGGGAAATTCCCGGAAATCAACAGAAAAAGGGTGAACAGTCCGAAAATAATGGCGAAATTGAGCAGCGCCGAGAGAATGATTACCACGGGAAGGCAGAGCCGCGGGAAACTGAGTTTCTTGAGCAGATTGGCATTGTCGATGAAGACGTTTTGCGCCCGACCGACGATTTCAGCGAACAGTCCCCAGGTCAACAGCCCGGCGCAGAGATAGATGCTGTAGGCAAATGTGTTGTTATCCATCCCAGGCAGCTTGGCTCGCATGACTTCCGCGAAGATCACGGTATAGACCACGATCATGGCC
>BNUC01000416.1 GCA_025997075.1 Betaproteobacteria bacterium
AGCGCGAAACAGAGCCGGAATAAGCCCAATCCTCCCCCTCACCTGCCCCTGCCGGGGCACCCTCTCCCACAAGGGGAGAGGGAAAGCAAACGCCTGTTCATGCTCACCGTGTTTCTTCGGAACGATTTTCGGCTCCGGCCCGATTACTTCGCTGACATCTGATTCCTGATTTCCCGTAGGCATGGGGTAAAATCCCCATCAATATCTTTCACTCCAGGCGGGATAAATCATGTGCGGCATTGTCGCGGCGGTTGCGAATCGCAACATTGTTTCTGTTCTCCTGCAAGGCCTGCGCCAGCTTGAATACCGCGGCTACGATTCGGCGGGACTGGCGCTGATCAACGAGTCGGGCTTGCGGCGTCTGCGCTCGACCGGCCGGATGGCCGAGCTGGCCGCGCAGGCCGAGGCCTCGCATATCGATGGCTGCACGGGGATTGCCCACACGCGTTGGGCGACGCACGGCGTGCCCAGCGAGCGCAATGCCCATCCGCACGTTTCGGGCGGCCTCGCCGTCGTGCATAACGGCATCATCGAAAATCACGAAGCCTTGCGCGCGCGCCTGAAGGGCGAAGGATTTGAGTTCACTTCGGACACGGATACCGAGGTCGTGGCGCACCTGATCGTCTCCGAACTGAAGAAGACCCCTGACTTTTTTGCGGCGACGCGCGCGGCCATCGCCCAGTTGCAGGGCGCATATGCGCTGGCCGTCCTGCGCGAGTCCGAACCCGAACGCGTGATCGTCGCCCGCGAAGGCTCGCCCCTGCTGCTCGGCTTGTCGACCGAAGGCAACTACGCGGCCTCCGACGCCTCGGCCCTGTTGCAGGTCACGCGCCGCGTCGTCTATCTGGAGAACGGCGACTGCGCGGAACTGACTCGGACGGGTTATCGCGTCACGCGCGTCGACGGCGCGCCGGTGACGCGTCAGGAGACCGAGAGCTATCTCTCGGCGGACGCGGTCGAACTCGGCCAGTACCGGCATTACATGCAGAAGGAAATCTTCGAGCAGCCGACGGCCCTGGGCAATACCCTGGAAATGCTGGGC
>BNUC01000417.1 GCA_025997075.1 Betaproteobacteria bacterium
TTTATTCTGAAGCCGTTTAGTATATATAACGAGCTCATAATTCTTTTTTGTCTGTTTTTCTGACTCTTCCGCTTTTTTCTGTTCAGATTGTTGTAATTTAATTTCAGCTTCATGTATCAAAGTATTATTAGCATGAATACGATCAGCAACAACATTCTTTTGCTTTTTTAGATCCTCTAATGTTTTATATAATTGAGTCTCACGTTTGCTTGGTTCTTGATTGTTATTTTCCTCAACCGAAACTATACCATCAAATTCTTTTTGATTTGTATCTATATTTTTTTGCAAACTTTCTTGCTCCATAACAAGGTCACGAGTTTTTATAGACAAATTACCAATGGGATTGCCGTGGAGAATAATTTAAATATAATTATTTATCATTTTAGTGTCATGAACATTTAACATAACTCTCTCAACATCTTTAACAGTGAGATTGTTTGTTGCTCTATTAATAGTGTTTTGATAAAGATTACTATCCCGATTAGTCTTTTTTATATTCTCTTTAGCTGCATCAAGCTTAGCACTAGCTTGAGCCGCATCATTGTTCAATCCTTCAGATATCTGTTTAAGTGCTTGTTCTTTTATTCCAGCTTTGTCCAATTTTACTCTCTCCAATTCCAATTCCACTAATAAATCCTTTCCCTTTGATTTAAAACCCTCAAGATCGGTCTTGTGCCTATTGACTTGATCTTGGAGGATTTCAAAAAATTCAGAATCTTTATCTTTATCTTCTTTACCCAACGTTTCTAAAGATTGCTTATGTGTTTTTTTTGCACCATTTAAAGGTACGTCGTTTTCCTTAAGATTTTCCCTAGCTTTAATTTTAGTCTTAGCAAGCTCCTGTCTATTAGCCACTGCCATATCATATTTTTTCTCAACATCAGCCTGTTTACAACGTATATCTTCGAGCTTTTCTTGATGTTTGTCACGATCATCAAAAAGTTTCTGTCTATTTTGAGAGGTGCGATTATTTTCATCATCGTTATAATATATAGCTAAGAACGAATCGTTCAAAAATGTCTCCTGGGCAACATTCC
>BNUC01000418.1 GCA_025997075.1 Betaproteobacteria bacterium
CATCGTTGGCTTCTACAACAGCTCCCGCTTGCACTCGACTTTGGGTTACCTGCCGCCCAACGTCTATGAATCACTTTCGGCAGGAAAACAACCTATCCATCTGTCCGATATTTCTTGACCACTACAATATTCTCTCTTCTCCCCGCTTGCGGAGCGTGCGAGGCCAAGGCGGCCGAAGGCCGGATGAGGGGCGGATTTGCTGTGTTTGAACCGAGGTTTTCAAGATGAAGGCTACTCCGCTCGCTATTCCCGACGTGATTCTCCTCGAACCCAAAGTGTTCGGCGATGAGCGTGGTTTTTTCTACGAGAGCTACAACCAGCAAACGTTTCGAGAGGTCACGGGCCTGAACGTCGACTTCGTTCAGGACAACCACTCGCGCAGCGCCAGGAACGTCCTGCGCGGCTTGCACTATCAGCTCCCGCCGAAGGCGCAAGGCAAACTGGTGCGGGCCGTGGTGGGCGAGGTCTTCGATGTGGCTGTCGACATCCGCCAGGAATCGCCTACTTTCGGGCGCTGGGTCGGCGCGACCCTTTCCGCCGACAATAAGCAGCATCTCTGGATACCGCCTGGATTCGCGCACGGTTTCCTCGTGTTGAGCGAGTATGCGGAGTTTCTGTACAAGACGACGGAATACTACGCCCCCTCGCTCGAACGCTGCATTCTGTGGAACGACCCGGAATTGGCGATCGACTGGCCGCTGGACGGCGGCGCCCCGATTCTCTCCGGCAAGGACGGAGTGGGCAAGACTTTCGCCGAGGCAGCACGTTCCTTGCGCTGACCAGGGCAATTGCATGAATGCCATTGAAATGAAGGACGACACTTCCTGCGGAGTATGGCGATCCATCTTCCTCCCCCCTCGTGGGGGAGGATGCCCGAAGGGCAGGAGAGGGGGCAGCGGTTTGTAGTGGTCAAGAAATATCGGACAGATGGATAGGTTGTTTTCCTGCCGAAAGTGATTCATAGACGTTGGGCGGCAGGTAACCCAAAGTCGAGTGCAAGCGGGAGCTGTTGTAGAAGCCAACGAT
>BNUC01000419.1 GCA_025997075.1 Betaproteobacteria bacterium
ACAACTGAACTTTTTTCCACTCTCCAGAAAATTACATTATCTATATATTAGACAACACTCTCAAAAATGGCGTGAAAGTCCGTCGTAAGGTTTGGACGTGGATACCTGCCAGAGTGCTTATTTGCACATTCCTTGTTGTGCTCCTGATATGGGGAGTGTATGCAAATACAGAAACCGTTCCGGCACAATTGAACTCAAGCGAAGTGTCACAGCCTGAAATAGGAAATACCCAGGTACCAGCGGTCAATAATCCTTCTGACAATAAGCCTGTCATTAGTAATTATGATATTCAAAAACTCGAAGATGCCGCCAATCAAGAAGATGCGGAATCTCAATTCAAGCTCGGAAAGATGTACGCCAACGGACAGGGCATAGGGAAGAATGAGGCAGAAGCCGTCAAATGGTATCGTAAGGCCGCTGACCAAGGATATGCCGAAGCCCAAAGCATCCTCCGATTGATGCCATCCTACGGACAGGGCAGCATAAACAATGACGCGAAAGCCACCAAAAAGCCTGCTTGGTCACCAGCCACAATACTTTTGTGCGTTCTCTTTGTCGTGCTTCTGGGAGGGGGAATCGCGTTTTATGCAAAAACTGATACCAACTTGCTTTCAATAATATAAATATGGAGATATCTCCATGCTTTAGATTCAGGTGGGTAGCCTCTATATCATCGAACGCAAATTGGTATGAGACTGCTCCGTCACAATCAAGTTCAAGCGAAGTGCCATCACCTGAAGCCGCAAAACCCCAAACGCCTGTGGCCAATAAATCATCTCCTCGGCCTCCCGAGACTACAACACCGCCCGATAGCACGAATGACCTTCCACCGCCATCGAATTCAAGCGAAGTGCTACCACCTGAAACAGGAAACCCATGGGTGTCGAAGGCCAAGCAAGAAATAAGCGACAGGCCTTCAGGCCTGTCGATCTAACATGTTTTGGAAGGGGTTTGCACCCCTCCCAAAACGGTCGCCGAAACCCCGGCCTTTAGGCCGGGGTATGGCTCCCACCGCCCTGA
>BNUC01000420.1 GCA_025997075.1 Betaproteobacteria bacterium
ACTGCGGCGTCGTAGGGGCGGACGAAATGGCCGACCATCTGCGAGCCGCAGGTCGTCAGCCAGTCTTTGGCGCAGAAAATGTCCTTCTGCGCCAGCGGAATACCGGTCAGCGGCCCGGCCCCGCCCGCCGCGCGCTTCTCGTCGGCGGCCGCCGCCTGCGCCAGGGATTTTTCCCCGTCGACCGTGATGTAGGCGTTGATTCGCGGGTTGATTCTCCCGATGCGCTCCAGGTACAGCCGGGTCAGCTCGACCGAGGAGATTTCCCTGTCCGCCAGGGCGCGCGATAATTGTTTCAGCGTTTTGTCGATCATTGTCCGTTGGAAGAACGTTGGTACGGAAAAACGCCGTCCCGTTCCTCCCTCCTTGCTGTTATTCGATCACCCTCGGCACCAGATAAAGGCCGGCCTCGGTTTCGGGCGCCACGGCCTGGTAAGCCTCCCGATGATTCGTCTCGGTAACTTTATCCTCGCGCAGGCGCTGCGCCAGATCCTGCGCGTGCGCCATCGGCTCGACGCCGCGCGTGTCGACGGCCTGCATTTCTTCGATCAGGGTAAATATTCCGTTCAGTTGGCCGAGTGTGCTTTCCGCCTCGGTCTCACTGATTTCAATCCGGGCGAGTTGCGCGATTCGCCGGACTTGTTCCAGGTTAAGCGACATGATTGAGAAATCAATAAGATGTTAAATCAGGAAGCTATATAAGGTATCATAAATGCTTTGCAATCCGCAGCTTCTGCGGGCTTTCACGGATAGATACGCATGTTCCTCAGTTCTATACGCAGTTATTTCTCCAACGATCTGGCCATTGACCTCGGTACCGCCAATACATTGATTTACGTGCGCGGCAAGGGGATTGTTCTGGACGAGCCGTCGGTCGTTGCAATACGGACGGAGGGCGGCCCGAACGCCCGCAAGACGATCCAGGCCGTCGGTCAGACCGCCAAGGAGATGCTCGGCAAGGCGCCGGGCGCCATTACCGTCATCCGGCCCATGAAAGACGGCGTGATCGCCGATTTCACGGT
>BNUC01000421.1 GCA_025997075.1 Betaproteobacteria bacterium
GGCAAGGTTTCAGATGAAGATTATGAAAGTTTGAATATCAAACCCGCAGAATTCCATGGCGAATGGAACTACAGAATCTCTCCTGTCTTAATGTAATTGCCTAGTTTGTTTGGTAACAGTTCCTAACTCCGTATCCAGAACTCCCCGTCGTGTTAATCGTGCTGTTGGTTAAATTGAGGACTCCCGAGTTTATACGAACGCCGGAAACGGTTGATTTGGCGCTAGACAGGTTGATATTGGCGCCCGTGTAATTACCGCCATTGACGTGCAAGGAGCCGTTCCAACTATCGGGATTGCGATCGGCATCGTCATAAGACAGACCGCTCTCGAGGATTGTTCCCGTCGATACGGTCAGACTGGCGGCGAGAGCGGTCAATGGTAAAGCGGTGGCCACCGCGATAGCGCCGAACAGGGCAATGCGTCTGGCGTTACGGGAAGGAGAGAAAAGCGAGGAGAGGAGAGAAACGAGAGGGCGAAGAGAAAAACGCGGGAAATGTGGAAAATGAGCCGGAGAAAGAGGGAAACGCGAAAGCGCCGAAGAGAACCCTAATGGCTCAATAATTGCGGTGTGCGGTGTGCGTGGCTCGGAACAGTTTAGCATGTCTCTCCCCTTTTACATTGACTGGTATCAGAAAACACAGCAAACAGGAATCAAAACCGGACGGGCCGAGGGGGTTGATCCCTGATCCCTTTCCTCTGATCCCTGAACCCCCGAAATCCCTTTTATTTCAATAACATCGCACAAATAGTTCATCCAGATGCTGAGATACTAAACAAGCCGGGCGATAAACGCAACAAAAATGTGCGGGCAGTGAAAAAAAACAACATTCGGGATTCCAGAAGACGGATGTCAGGTATCAAAACCGGCGGAAACCCTGGGAGCATTGGGGACACCCATTAGCCTGCGTGTGTCAAGTGAGTAAAACGTCCTCTCGGCGGCGTGAGCCGCCGATTCTACTAATCTTTTCCGTTTCGCAGGGACCGATCACGCCCGTTTCTTCAAATCATGGCTG
>BNUC01000422.1 GCA_025997075.1 Betaproteobacteria bacterium
CTACGGTTTCGAGCATGACAGCCTGATCATTCCTCCGCGCGAAGCCGGAGAGGCCGAGCAGCCGCCGCGACTCTTCATCGCGGCGCTCGAAGCGATTCTGGACGATCTCCAGGAATCCGGGCATGAGCTTGCGGCTATCGCGGCGATCAACACCTCCGGGCAGCAACACGGGCACGTCTACCTCAACGGCGACGCCGAAGCCGCATTCCTCGGTCTCCGCAATCTCCGCAGTCTGAATTATGCGGAAAGCGCCGGCAGCGCGCTGATCACCAGGCTGAACGACGTGTTCGCCTATGGCGGCGCGCCTATCTGGAAAACCGCCAATACCGCGACGGAAGCAGAGCACATCCGCGCACGCGCGGGCGGCAAGGCAAAGCTCATCGCGCGTACCGGCAGCGACATGCCGCTACGCTTTTCCGCCGCCGCGCATCGCAAGATCGCCCTGCGCTACCCCGATGCTTACAGCGCAACACGCCATATTCTCCAGATATCCAGTTTCATCCCGGCCATTCTCGCCGGCGACTGCGCGATTCCCGTCGATTTCGGCAACGCCTGCGGCACGGGACTGATGAACTACCGCGCCCGCGTCTGGGACGAAACGATGACGGACGCGGTTGCCCATGACTTGCCGGGCGGACCGCGCGCCCTCGCGGACAAGCTGCCGCCCATCGCACACCCGCTAGCCATCGTCGGCCGGATCACCCGCCACTTCCAGGAAAAATACGGCTTCAACCCGGACTGCGCGATCATCGCCGGCTCCGGAGACAATCCCCAATCGAAGGTGCTGGCGAGCGGCGACCTGCTGAGTCTGGGCACCAGCTTCGTCTACATGATTTCGACCCCGGATGGCCGGGTAGACCCGGACGGCGCGGCAAACGCCATGTACGACGCCCTGGGCCGTCCGTTCAATTTCGGCTGCCGCACCAACGGCGCCCTGACCTGGGATCGCCTGCGCAAACTCCACGGCCTCGGCGCAAAGGACTACGCCGCCTGCGATGCCGCCCTCGCC
>BNUC01000423.1 GCA_025997075.1 Betaproteobacteria bacterium
AAATCGTATCTGCTCGCCATCGTCGGCGCCGAGTTCATTCTCGGGCTACTGCCCAAAGGGACGCACGACTACACACGATTCATCAAACCGTCGGAACTCTCGCGCTGGGCCAGAAACGCCGGACTTGAGCCGGAGGAACTGACTGGATTCAGCTACAATCCGCTGAACAGGAAATGCCGCCTTTGTCGCGACATCAATGTCAATTACATGATGCACGCGGTTAAAACTATCTGAAGTCGCCCCGGTTCTCTGTACCCACCGCATCAGCCCAGCAGTTTGGAGTCTCGTACAAACGCACCCGGTCGAGTCGCAGGTGATTTCCATAGGTATCCCGGTAAATCGCATCGAGAATCCGGAAGGCGTTCTCGGCCAGATTTTCAGCCGTCGGAATACAATCAAGAATCACCGTCTTGTGCCCCGGAAGACTCCCGAGGAATTCAACAACCGACACATCGCCTTCATGGACGAGAAACGCATGATCCCACAGGTCGACCAGATGACCCTTTGCCAGCGCCTTGACTTCGGAGAAATCCATAAGCATGCCGTTGGCGGGATCACCTGCTTTTCTGATGATGTCTCCGGAAAGCGTCACCTCCAGCGCGTAGCGATGACCATGCAGATGCCGGCATTGGCTTTTGTGATCCGGAATCCGATGACCAGCATCGAACTCCAGGCGGCAGGTGATAAACATGACATACCCGGAGAAAAAAACTGCGCGATTATATCCTTCTTAAGTGACGCCCGCCATGCTCAGCATCCATGACCACAGCCGTGACAGCGCCCGAATGAAATACGTCTACCCGGTGATCTCCCGCCGCGCCGGAGGCGTTTCGATCGGCATTAACCTCAACGTGAATAATGCCTGCAACTGGGCCTGTATCTATTGCCAGGTTCCCGAACTCAAGCGTGGTGGGCCACCCCCCATCGATCTGGCACGACTCGAAGTTGAATTACGTGATTTTTTACACGAAGCGGTTTCCGGAGATTTTCTTGAGAAGAACGCGCCTTC
>BNUC01000424.1 GCA_025997075.1 Betaproteobacteria bacterium
CTTTACGTCAGTGCCGACCTCTGCTCCGCTGGCATCCCTGCCGCTGATCTTGCAGGTCAGCGTTTCGCCGGAATTGAGCTTAGCCATTTCGGAAGCGGGTATTGTGATAGACAGCTGGGAGTCATACTGATCCTTATACACAGCGCCGCCGGATACTTCCACATAGTAGTTCTCCGCACCGGCAATCGCGGACCATGAGAACGTCCACGCGCTTGCCGCAGGCGTAGGTGTAGCTGTCGGCTTAGGCGTCGCCGTGGGTTTGGGCGTAGGTGTTGCCAGCGGCGGAGCCCATGGCGGGAACGGAATGGTTGACGGAGGAGGATTCGTCGGTCTTACCGGATAATACGGATTATTCGGTACCGCCGAACTGGAGAACAGTCTGTTCCATGTGTTGCGGCCTACTTCGCCGTCAACGGACAGCCAGTTATTCGCCTGGAAAGCCATAACGGCCGCGCGAGTGGCTGTGCCGAACTGACCGTTCACAGCGCCGTTGTAGTAACCCAGTCTGGCGAGCTGTGCCTGTACTTGCGCCACATCGTTGCCGCTCATGCCATACTTGAGGGTGCGCAGTCCGTATTCCGGGCTGTTTGTCGGCTTGGCTGTAGGCTTCGCGGTTACCGGCGGCCAAACGGGAGTAATCGTTCCATAGTTGGGAACAGCGTTGCCGCCGAACAGTACGCCGAGGGTAATGCGTCCCGCGAGACCGTCAACGGACAGGCGGTTCTTGCTCTGGAATAGGCGTACTGCGTCGCGAGTCTGCGAAAGGAAGTTGCCGGATAGTGGTCCCGTGTAGTATCCCAGCAGTTTGAGCTGCGTTTGCATTGCCAATACGTTAGGACCGGAATCGCCGTACTTGAGCGTAGTAGATGCGTAGCTGGGCGAACCTGATCCCGCGTTTGAGCCGGACGAACCGGAATTCGCGGACAGGGCCGTCCCGGATACCAGCTTACGATACGTGGACGGACCGACGACGCCATCCACTGATAAGCCGTTGCGGCGCTGGAAG
>BNUC01000425.1 GCA_025997075.1 Betaproteobacteria bacterium
CTGGCGAAGGCCGCCTGAGCGTCCGCCGGGCACCGTCGTGGGGAGGGAAATCGTTTCCGGGCTACGCCCTCCAACGCTTCCCCTCCCCACGACAAAAAGCGGACAATCCAAAAACTACAAAACCGGATCCGTGACATTTTTAGTTGGAGACGCTTGAAGTTTTGCCGATGAGATATATAATTGATATATACCACAGGAAGGAACACGCTATGGAAACCGCCAAAATTTTCTGGTCGGGGCGTTCGCAGGCAGTACGATTGCCCAAGGAATTCCGCTTCGACACGGACGAGGTTCGCATCCGGCGTCATGGCGCGGCTGTTGTACTTGAGCCGATCGATCATGACTGGGCATGGTTGGATGCGTGTACGGGAATGTTCGACCCCGATTTCGTTCAAGCCGCAACGGAACAATCCGAAGAACAAGCACGCGCGGCTCTGGATGTGTTGTTCAAATAATGTCCCGCTATCTGCTGGATACCAATGCTGTTATTGCCTTGCTCGGTAGTGCACGAAATCTGGTACAACAGCGCTTACGCCGTCACGCGCCAGAGGAAATCGCCATTTCTTCCATCGTCAGCCATGAACTTTTCTATGGCGCGTTCAAAAGTCAGCGTGTTGAAAACAACATGGCTCGCGTCGATGGGCTGCGCTTTACGGTACTGCCCTTTGATTTGGAAGACTCCCGCGCAGCGGGAGAAATTCGCGCGGCGCTCGCCAAAGCGGGTACGCCTATCGGCCCTTACGACGTTCTCATCGCGGGGCAGGCGTTGGCGCGCGACATGGTTCTTGTCACCCATAATCTTGCGGAATTCCGCCGGATCGACGAATTGCGTCTCGAAGACTGGCAAGTCTGACTCCAATGATCCTCTCACCCCGATGAACAGGGTAATCGCACACGCAGAAGTCATAAGTCATTGTATCGAAGAGCATTGTCCAATGGGGTAAGACCGAGCAAAGAAGCGCGGTACTCTGGGATTCGGTCAGCGGTTTTGCGTCGGGAACGTAA
>BNUC01000426.1 GCA_025997075.1 Betaproteobacteria bacterium
CTGGCGGCCTTCGGCGACCCGGCCTTGGCCGATGAAGCAGCGCAGAGCGTGAGCAAGGCCGACAACGCCTGGATTCTGATCTGCGCGGCGCTGGTCATGCTGATGTCCATCCCTGGCCTCGCGCTCTTTTACGGCGGTCTGGTGCGGACGGAAAACATGCTGTCCATTCTGATGCAGGTGATCGTGATCATTTCGCTGATCACCGTGCTTTGGGTGGTTTATGGGTATTCGCTGGCTTTTACCGAGGGCGGCTCTTTTTATGGAAGCTTCGAAAAGTTCTTTCTGGGCGGCATCACAACGGATTCGCTGGGGGGCACCTTCAGCAAGGGCGTATACATCGCCGAATTCACTTTTGTCGCCTTTCAGGGCGCTTTCGCGGCCATTACCGCCGTGTTGATCGTCGGCGCTTTCGCCGAACGCGCCAAGTTCTCCGCCATCCTGGTGTTCATCATCCTGTGGTTCACTTTCTCTTACGTGCCGATGGCGCACATGGTGTGGTATTGGGCCGGTCCTGACGCTTACATCGACGCCGCTGCGGCTGAAGCGGCCACCAGTACGGGCGGTTTCCTGTTCCAGAAAGGCGCGCTCGATTTCGCCGGTGGCACCGTGGTGCACATCAATGCCGCCGTGGCGGGGCTGATTGGTGCTTTCCTGATCGGCAAGCGCATCGGCTTCGGCCGCGAATCGATGGCGCCGCACAGCCTGACCTTCACCATGATCGGCGCATCGCTCTTGTGGATTGGATGGTTCGGCTTCAATGCCGGTTCCGGGCTTGAAGCCAACGGCGGCGCATCGCTGGCCATGGTCAACACCTGGGTGGCAACAGCCGGCGCGACCCTGTCCTGGGTCTTGGTCGAATGGATGCTGAAGGGCAAGCCCTCGATGCTCGGCGCGGCGTCCGGCGCGGTGGCCGGTCTGGTGGCGATCACCCCGGCGGCCGGATTCGTCGGCGTCGGCGGCGCCATCGTCATTGGTCTGCTGGCGGGCGTCGTCTGCCTGTGG
>BNUC01000427.1 GCA_025997075.1 Betaproteobacteria bacterium
CGATCGACGGATTGCAGCTCATCGCCCCGAGCGTATCGAGATTGTGCGTGAGCAGCAGGGTTTGGGCGCCCATGCGCGCGGCGGCCAGCGCCGCCTCGGTCCCGGCGTGACCGCCGCCGACCACGATCACATCGAAAGAATCGGGATACCGCATGGGAATAGAAGAATTCAGAAGGGCTTGTAAATTGCCGCGAAAAACGGCAAATTCTACGCCAATTCACTGAAAAATAACAGGTTTCAGAGCAATCGCATATGGCGCGAAACCAGCCTCCCCCGTCATTCCGGCGAAAGCCGGAATGACGGGGGAGGGAGAGGAGCGGGGCGTAGGTTGGGAAAGCCGCGAAGCGGCGCATCCCGACGGTACTTATCTTCCGGCGCTACGCGCCGCCTATTTACGATTGTCGGGTTGCGCTTCGCTTACCCAACCTACACAAAACCCCCGTCATTCTTTTTATAGCCGGCAGGGCAATCGCATGAATGCCATTGAAATGAAAGACGACACTTCCCGCGGAGTATGGCGATCCATCATCCTCCCCCCTCGTGGGGGAGGATGCCCCGAATTTTGGTAAAAGCGCAGGAGAGGGGGGCGGCGGTTCAGCGCGAAACAGGGCTGGAACAGGCCCATCCTCCCCCTCACCTGCCCCTGCCGGGGCACCCTCTCCCACAAGGGGAGAGGGAAAGCAAACGCCTGTTTATGCCCACCGTGTTTCTTCGGGACGATTTTCGGCGTAGGCCCGATGACTTCGCTGACATCTGACATCTGATCCCTGGATTCCCTTCGCGGGAATGACGATCTCGCGTGAGCGCCCGTAGTCGCTCAAATCCATACCTGTTCAGTAAACGCATGTGAAATATTCCGGACAGCAGTGCGCGAAAGCGGGAATCCAGAAGCGTACCGTCCCGACGCAACACGTCGCAATTTCCGCCTTCTTCCTTTTTCTTTCTGCTTTTCTCACCGTGATTTTTCAAGCTCCGGCTCTGAGCAATTCGAAGCCCAAGT